>JAJFLV010000192.1 GCA_021772535.1 Opitutales bacterium
GCCCATGTCGATAGGTGAAATCGTCATACGGGGCGATAATGTCATGGCCGGTTACGAGAACAACCCGGAAGCGAATGCGTCCGCTTTCAGCCGAGGCTGGTTCCGGACCGGAGATCAGGGTTATCTGGACGAAGACCGCTATCTATTCATCTCCGGTCGCATAAAGGAGATTATCAACCGTGGTGGAGAAAAAATCTCTCCGCGTGAAATCGACGAGGCGTTGATGGGCCATCCGGATGTGGCCCAGGGGGTTGCTTTCGCCATTCCTCACCCTAATTTAGGTGAAGATATCGCCGCCGCCGTTGTCCTGAGAGGGGATGGAGCCGCTACGGCCAGAGAGATACGCGAATTCGCTTTTTCCCGCCTCTCCGATTTTAAAGTTCCCACCCAGGTATTGATCGTGGACGAGATACCCAAAGGCTCCACGGGCAAACTCCAGCGCATCGGACTGGCGGAAAAACTGGCCTACCTGCTCAAGCCGGAATATACCGCTCCAGAGGGTCCGGTGGAGTCCGCACTGGTAGAGATTTGGGCCAAAGTGCTAGGCTTATCTTCCATCGGCGCCGGTGATAATTTTTTTGCTTTGGGTGGCGATTCGCTTTCGGCGACGCGGGTGATTTCCAGGATAAAGCAAGCTTTTGACCTGGATCTGCCATTGGATAAAATCTTCCGGGAACCAGTTCTTAGCGAACTGGCAATCGCCATCGAAACATTTCTACTGGAAGAAATAGAGGCGTTGAGCGAAGAGAATGTCGTATAAGAAGAACCTGTCGATACGCCGCGCGGCGCTCTCCCCGGCAAAGCAGGCACTGCTGGAAAAACGGCTGCAGGGCAGGGCAACCAATTTATCCGAGGCTTGCGCAATCCCTCGTCATGAAGGAGAGAGTCCGGCGCCATTGTCTTTCGCACAGGAAAGGATATGGTTCCAGGAGCAGTTGGCGTCAGGTTATCCGTTGTACAATCGACCGGTATGCGCACGTTTGAACGGTCCGCTAGAAGCGGACGCATTGAGAAGAAGCCTGAATGAGATTGTAAGACGACACAAAGCCTTGCGCACGCGTTTCCCTGTTGCGGATGGGCCGCCTTCCCAAGAGGTGGCGCCGAACCTGGAATTGATATTACCTTTAACGGACCTTCGCAGCCACTCGGAGTCGAAGCGGCGTGAAGCAGCCATGCAGCTTGCCATTGAAGAAGTCCGGCGGGTTTTCGATCTGGCTAACGGCCCACTTGTCAGAGCCGTCTTATTACGTTTGTGTGATCGGGAGCACTGGTTGGTTCTGACGACGCATCATATCGTTTTTGACGGCTGGTCGGAGACTGTCCTCCTAAGAGAACTGGCCACCTTTTACGAAACCTTTTCAACTAACAAGCCATCACCTCTGGCTTCGTTACCCATTCAGTATGCCGATTTCAGCCACTGGCAGCGGGGACAGCTACAGGGTAAGAACATCGAACCTCACCTTTCCTATTGGAGGCAACAGCTTAAGGAATGCCCGCCCGCTCTGGAATTGATGACAGATCGGCCCCGGCCCGAGGTGCAGACCTTCCGGCGCGCGCGAGTGAATATATTTTTGCCCGCAACTCTGAACGAAACGCTTAAAAAGCTGAGCCAGAGAGAAGGAGCTACACTATTTATGACCCTTCTGGCAGCCTTTCAGACTCTGCTACAGCGTTACACGGGACAAAATGATATTCTCGTGGGCACTCCCATCGCGGGTCGTAATCAAGTTGAAACGGAGGAGCTTATCGGTGTCTTCATCAATACGTTGGTTATGAGAAGTGATCTCTCGGGCGATCCCACTTTTCTGGAGTTGCTGGCGAGAGTAAAAGAAACGGCTTTGGGCGCTTATACCCACCAGGAATTACCTTTTGAAAAACTGGTGGAAGAATTACAGCCGGAGCGCAACCTTAGCCGCAACCCCATTGTTCAAGTCTTGTTCCAGTTGAGGAATCTCGGCCTTAATAAAATGGAGGCCGGTAACCTCATATTTGAACCCTTCCAGCTTGACTGGGGAACTGCACACTTTGACTTGAATCTGGATGTGGTGGAAAAAGAGGATGGGCTGCTCTGCCGGTTTCAATATAACAGCGACCTGTTCGAACCAGCTACGATCGAACGCGTGGCGGGTCATTTTCACATCTTGCTGGAAGGCATCGCTGCCGAACCAAGTCAACCCATCTCGAAACTCCCTCTCCTGACAGATGCCGAACAGCAACAACTGCTGCTTGAATTCAACGACACACAGGCTCCATACCCGCGCGACAAGTGCATTCATGAGTTGTTTGAAGAACAGGTGGAGCGAACCCCTGAGGCGGTGGCTTTGGTATTTGGTGAGGAGGAACTAACTTATGGGGAGCTGAACGAGCGGGCCAATCAACTGGCGTGGAAGTTGCGAGCGGATTATGAAGTAGGGCCGGACCGGATCGTGGGGTTGCTGGTAGAGCGGTCTATAGAAATGATCGTTGGGATATTGGGGACACTCAAGGCTGGAGGTGCATATATGCCCATAGACCGGGAGTATCCACGGGAGCGGATCGAGTATATGCTGGAGGATAGCGGGTGCGAAGTGTTGCTAACGCAGGAGAGCTTAATGGGGGCGATGTCCTTTTCCGGGGATACGATTGATTTGGAGAAGCGCGAAATGCTGCAAAGGCGGTCAGGTGGCAATCTACCGTCGGGAGGGTCGTCGACGGATTTGGCGTATGTGATCTACACCTCCGGTTCGACAGGCATGCCAAAGGGAGTCCTGATTGAGCACAGACAACTCATGCAATACGTTGAAGGAATACTGGAGCGTATTGGATTAGAAGAGGGAGCGCGGTACGCGTTACTGACCTCGTTTGCGACTGACTTAGGACACACCGCGGTATATGGATCTTTATGCAGCGGAGGCGCATTACACATCATCGATCAGGAATTGGCCCGTGACGTCGAAAGGCTGGCCGAGTATTTTGTGAAGGAGCCCATGGACTGCCTGAAGATCACTCCGACACATTTAAATACGCTAATGGAGTGCGGCTACGCCGGGAGCATACTGCCCAGAAAACGCCTGGTGTTTGGAGGAGAGCGCCTAGGCTGGGAAGTGGTCGAGAAAGTGTGGAATGTTGGGGGGATCTGTGACGTCTACAACCATTATGGACCAACGGAGGCGACGGTAGGCGCGATCTGCGGCAAAGTACCTAATGGAAAGGAAGTAAAGTATGGGAGCAGCGTGCCATTAGGCAAGCCGTTGAAGCATAGCCGGATTTACATCGTGGACGAGCATATGGACTTGCAGCCACTTGGGATAAGGGGCGAGATCTGTATTGGAGGAGCTGGAGTGGCGCGTGGTTATTGTCGAAATGAAACACAAACACAGGAGGTATTTATTGAGAACCCTCATGTTCCCGGAGAGCGAATATATAGGACCGGGGATCTGGGGCGGTGGCTACCGGATGGAAACATAGAATTTCTTGGGCGAATTGACGAACAGGTAAAGATACGGGGATTCCGGGTAGAGTTGGGGGAGGTTGAGAGTGTCCTGATGGGAGTTGACGAGATTAAGGAGGCGGTAGTATTGGCCAAGGAGCGAAATGGGGACAAGGCACTGGTGGCCTATTACGTTGGGGATGGGGAGATCGAAGTCGGCGATATACGCGAGAGGATGGGACGGACACTGCCGGATTACATGGTGCCCTCATATTATATGGAGTTGGAAGAGATTCCGTTGACGGCGAACGGGAAGGTGAACCTCAAGGTATTGCCGGAGCCCGACGGGAGTCTGTCAGCAACGGATGTGTATGTGGCTCCGCGCGATAAGGTGGAACAAGCACTGGCCGGTATCTGGAAGGGAGTGCTGGGTGTGGAACGAGTGGGATTACTGGATAATTTTTTCGATTTGGGAGGGCATTCGCTCAAGGCATTGAACGTGGTTTCGCGGGTGAAGCGGGAATTGGAGATAGACTTGTCCCTGCAAGAATTATTCGAGACACCGACGGTCCGCGAGCTTGCATTGAGGCTGTCGACCCGGGAGCATTCGGTCTACGCGCAGTTGAAGGAAGCGGAAAGCTGCGAGTATTATCCAGTAAGTTCACAGCAAAGACGACTCTATGTCCTGGAGCAACTGGAACCGCTGGGCAAGGTATACAATATACCTATGGCGGGGGTGCTGGACAAGGAAGTGGATTTGGGCCGTTTGCAGGGAGCGTTTGAAGCGGTGATCGAGCGGCACGAGGGTCTGCGAACCAGATTCGAGTTGATAGACGGGGAATTGGTTCAGCGGGTACACGAAGAGGTGGCGTTCCAAATGGAGTGCGAAGTTTTAGCGGCTGAGGATGTGGAGGCACAGATGGCGGCATTCATGGAACCCTTTGATCTGAATGAAGCACCATTGCTGAGGGTGAAAGTGCTGTGTCAGGTAGGTGGAGAGAAGATTTTGTTGATGTATATACACCATATAGTATCTGATGGGACATCTCTGAGGATTTTATTCAGAGATCTAGGCAGAGCCTATGGGGGAGAACCACTAAAGAAGTTGCCCTTGCAGTACCGGGACTATGCTGTGTGGCAGCAGGAGGGAGCTGGCCGCGAGCTACTTGAAAGGCAGGGCGAGTATTGGCTGAAGCAATATGAGGAGCCAGTACCGGTGCTGAATCTGCCGACCGACTTCGAGCGCCGTAGTGAAAGGAGTTTCGAGGGAGCCACAATTGGATTTACGATGAGCCAGAAAGTCCGCAATGAAATTCAGGCATATTGCAAGCGGACCGAGGCTACCCTGTATATGGTGCTATTGGCCAGTATGAAGGTATTGCTGTCTCGTTACAGTGGGCAGGATGATATCGTGTTGGGTAGCCTCGTAATCGGTCGCGAACATCCTGAACTGAATGAGGTGATCGGAATGTTTGTCAACACCCTGGCCATTCGCAGCCGGCCTGAGGGAGCGAAACGATTTTCGGATTATTTGGCTGAAGTAAAGAGCCTTTGTCTGGAAGGGTTCGAGAATCAGCAGTATCCGTTTGAGGAATTGGTGAACCGGCTTGAACTGGATCGCGACCCAAGCCGCAATCCGCTGTTCGATGTGATGGTGGCGGTGCAGAATCTTGATCCTGAACCAGACACTGCAGACATCGGTATTATTTGGCCTTATGAGATCAAAAGGCGGACAGCGAAGTTCGACCTGACGTTAACGGCATGGGAAGGCGAGAACGAGCTCGCTTACAATATCGAGTATGCCACCGGATTGTATAAGAAGGAAACGATACGGCGGTTTGCCTCGCATTTGGAACGTGTAATTGAGGAAGTTGTGGGGAATTCCACGATCCGGATTTCCGAGATAGAAATATTGAGCGACACCGAGAAGGATCAGTTGCTGCATGAGTTTAACGACACCGCGGTGGAGTATCCGAAAGATAAATGTATCCACGAGTTGTTCGAGGAGCAGGTGGAACAGACGCCGGAGGCGATAGCGCTCGTATTTGGGGAAGAGGAGCTAAGTTACGGGGAGCTGAACGCGCGGGCCAATCAACTGGCGTGGAAGTTGCGTGAGGATCATAGGGTAGGGCCGGACCGGATCGTGGGGTTGTTAGTGAACCGATCTGTAGAAATGATCGTGGGGATATTGGGGATCCTCAAGGCTGGAGGTGCATATATGCCCATTGACCCGGAGTATCCCCGCGAGCGGATCGAGTACATGCTGGAGGACAGCGGGTGTAATCTCCTCCTCACGCAGGGGAGCTTTCTCGGGGCGATGTCCTTTTCCGGGGATACGATTGATTTGGAGAAGCGCGAAATGCTGCAAAGGCGTTCAGGTGGCAATTTACTTTCAAGGGGATCGTCGAGCGATTTGGCCTATGTGATCTACACCTCTGGTTCGACCGGTAAGCCCAAAGGGGTGTTGGTGGAGCACCGCAATGTGGTTCGTTTGGTTAAAAGTCCCAACTACATTGAATTCTCGTCAGATGATCGATTATTGCTGAGTGGAGCCCAAGTGTTTGATGCTACGACATTCGAATACTGGGCTCCTTTACTCAATGGTTTCTCTTTGTATATGCTGGAAGATAAAGCATTTCTGGATCTGGATCGTCTGGGTCATACTATTCGAGAAAATCGAATCACGCTGATGTGGTTAACGGCTCCCTTATTTAATCAAATTGTCGATTATGATGTTAGCCTTTTAAAAGGTTTGGAACAATTGTTGGTTGGAGGTGATACGTTATCCCCTCGTCATATCAATACATTAAGGCACGAGGTTCCAGGAATTAAGATTGTCAATGGATACGGACCGACGGAAAATACGACATTCACGGCATGTTACCGAATTGAACAAGATTTCGATGAGAGAATTCCCATTGGTCGTCCAATCAATAATGGTTCGGTATATATTCTGGATAATGCCGGGAAGTTAGTACCGATAGGGGTGTTGGGGGAGCTTTGTGTGAGCGGGGCCGGATTGGCCCGCGGCTATCTAAACAGGGATGAGTTGACGGCGGAGAAGTTTGTAGAGAATCCGTTTGCAACCGGAGAGCGGATGTATCGGACGGGGGATCTGGCGAGGTGGCTACCGGATGGCAACATAGAGTTTTGGGGTCGGGTTGATAACCAGGTAAAGATCAGGGGGTTTCGTGTTGAGTTGGGGGAGGTTGAGAGTGTCCTTAGGGAAATCGACGGGATTAAGGAGGCCGTTGTTTTGGCCAAAGAGCGAAATGGGGAAAAAACACTGGTGGCCTATTACGTTGGGAATGGGGAGATCGAAACCAGCGAGATACGTGAGAGAATGGGCCGGACGCTACCTGGCTACATGGTGCCCACGCATTATATCGAGCTACCAGAGATTCCTCTTATGACGAACGGGAAGGTGGACCGTCAGGGACTGCCGGAACCAGAGGGGAGTCCGTCAACAGCGGATGAATATGTGGCCCCGCGCAATGAGGTGGAGCGGAAGCTTGTGCATATCTGGGAGAGCATTCTCGATGTCAGACCCATTGGCATAAAGGACAACTTTTTCGACCTGGGCGGACACTCACTTCAGTCAATAATTCTCTTTCACAAAATCGAAAAAGAATTGGGTCAGCGTTGTGAAATGGCCGAGTTGTTTAAAGCCCCAACAGTGGAGCAATTGGCCGATGTCCTGCGCAAGGGAAAATCAACGGATGGAAATGCATCCTTCATACCTATTGAAGGTGGAGGAAACGGCCCGCCCTTGTTCCTCCTTCACTTTCTCCTCCACTATAGAGACCTGTTGCCACATATTGAGGACCAACCATTTTGTGTAGTCAATTTACCTATCTTCAATGATGCGAGAGAAGACATAGACGATCCACAAGATAAAATTCCCCACCTCAAACTTGAGACGCTTGCAGCCCGTTATGTCGAAACCATCCAACAGAAACAACCTGCCGGTCCATACCATCTGGCCGGATATTCATTTGGCGGATTATTGGCTTACGAAATTGCTCAACAGTTAGAGCAAAAAGGTGAAGAGGTTGCTCTTGTTGTCTTATTCGATACCGGTCTTTTCCACCTTCAGAAATTCCACTTCCTCCGTTGGAGCCAATACTATTTTCATGGGCTGCGCCAGCTCGGACCGAAATACATTCCTGGCGCCATTGAGCGTAGAATCAAGCGATACAAAAAATCACTCACCTGGCGGTTAAAAAGAATCGTTCATCGCAGGAATAATGAAAGCAGCATCGACACCCCCGAAGAACTTAAGAGACAGATGTTCCGGAGAATATCACAAAGCGCCAAAGGGTACCAACTTTCGCCCTACAAGGGCAGAGGCAGGATCGTTCTTTTTCGCGCAACCGAGAGTCACTCCCTGAGGCTTCGCGGAATGCGCACCGTCCACCCTGTTTACGGCTGGGAGAAACTGATTGCCGAAAAATTGGAAATATGCGACGTGCCCGGCGGTCATCATTCCTTGCTGCAGGAACCGCACGTCCGAGAGGTCGCCTCAAAGTTGAAATCGTATCTCGCCGAGACGCGGCGGGATACGACCTGAATAAGGGAAATATAAGGGATCGCTCCAGGATTATTGACTGATGGTGATATTT
>JAJFLV010000193.1 GCA_021772535.1 Opitutales bacterium
TTTATGACACGATTTTTGAGGAATCAAACTTGACTCGGGGAGTTCTTAGACGATAAATAGCCGCTTTTCCAATTAGAGCATGACCATTCGTAAACATCATTTCGCTTTCAGTGAAAGAGCCCTTCTGGTGACGGGAGCCGCATTTTGTATGATGATGATTATGTGCTGTTGTATCAATGCAAACAGCATACGAATGGCTGCGCCATGACCTGAATTAATGGAAAAAGGTACCCTCTAATTTACCTCAACTATTTTTTAAGCCCCGGCAGCCTTCAAAAGCTGCCGGGGCTTTTTTTTACAAAATTTACTCACAATTTCTTACATAATTACAATTTAGCATGGAGACGAAATATTCAAATGTTCTCAGGATATCCTCTGATAATCCCAATCACCATCTGTGGAATAACAACGGCACGTGGTTCATTCACTATACCATTCATCCCACTATGCTGACCAAAAAGCGGATTCGCCATTCCCTGGGGACAAAATCTCTGGCGGAAGCCCGCCGTCGCCGGGACGCTATTATCGGAGAACTAAGCCAAAAAAGGTGAATCATTTGATGTTACTCCCTGATTCCATCCTGCACGGAAGAAGATTTTCAACCGGAAGGAATTTACTTTGAAAACAAAATATTTCGAACCCAATTTTTTGACACCGGAGAAGGATTTTTCGCGGGAAGACCGTAATAAAGCCTCCTCCAACGGGATGGTTGGCAATCTTTATGAGGAGCTTCGCCAGGATAACCCCAAGCTGGCTTGGGAGGCCGAGCAACTGGGCAAATCCTACGGTTTTTACCTCGAATACAATCGGGCAAGAACGGGTCGGGAGAAAGACTGGGTTTACATGATCCGCATCTCGATCCCGGGCGGCGGTCCCGTTACGCGGGAGCAATGGCGGTTGTTGGATGAATTATCGGAACGCTATGTTACCGGCGCAGGAAACCGACCCTCGCTACGAATAACCACAAGGCAAAACATTCAATTTCATTGGGTCAGGAAAAAAGATGTCATCGAAATCGTTCGGACACTGGCCGAGAGCGGCCTTTCCAGTCTCAATGGCTGCGGGGACAATGTTCGCAACATAATGGCTTGCCCGCTGGCCTCGTTCAGCGATGTCTTCGATGGCAACCAACTGGCCCGCAACCTGGCCAGTTATTTCAGCCTTCCTCCTGGCCCATTTGTCAAAATCTTTGCCATCGATCCGGAGGCCGTTCGCGATGACACCCGGAAATTCAAGTACGGGACGCAGCTATTAAATCGAAAGTTCAAGATCGGCATCTCCTCCCATATTCGCGATGGGGAGACGGGATTACTGGTACCGGATAATTGTGTCGAGCTGCGCACACACGATCTGGGAATCGCTCCTGTTGTCCATGAGGAAAAACTGCAGGGCTTTCAAATTTACATTGGCGGGGGCCAGGGTGAAAAAAACGGCAAGCCGACCATGTCCGCTTTCGCCAAACCGTTTGCGCAATCTTCTGAGGAGAACCTATTGCCCATTCTCGACGCCATCGTGAAGGTTCACCAGAGTTGGGGAGACCGGCAGAACCGGCATTGGGCGCGTCTCAAATATGTGGTCAAGGCTCAGGGTATCGATTGGTATCGGCAGCAGGTCGAAGATATTGTCGGGTTTGGCCTCGATAAACCCTATTCCGGTCATGATATCGGGCGGCGTCATTTGCATCACGGCTGGTTGAAACATCCGGACCCCTCTAAAGTCAATTTCGGCGCTTTCATTGAAAACGGCCGGCTGACCGACCACGGCCTGAATGGCCGGTCAAAATCGATGGTGTGTTTCATTATGGACAAATACCCGGTGGAATTGCGGTTCACACCGAATCAGGATTTGATTTTCACGGGGCTTCCAGTTGAAGCGAAAGAGGAGTTTTGGGCCGACTTGCAGGAATACGGCTACGGCTCACGTAATGGTGCCGACTACTCCAACCTTCGGCTCAAATCAGGCGCCTGTGTCGGTTTGAATTCCTGTCGCCTGGCCTACACCGAATCGGAGAAAGTCGAGCCTCTGATTATCGACCAATTGGAAAAACTGGGCTGGGGTGACATGAAGGAGTCCATCGGAGTTACCGGTTGTGAGCGGCAATGTTTCCGACCAGCGACTAAAACCATCGGCTTGATTGGTTCAGGCAGGGGACGCTATCAATTCAAACTGCTCGGATCGGAAAGTGGAGGGTTCCAAGGTGTGCCCGTTCTCTCCGGCGATGGCTCGCTGGTTTACTTGAGAAAAGTTCCCCTCGAACGAATCCCCGGAGTTATCGATGCCCTTTTTCACTTCTACACAGAAAATCATCAGGGTAAAGAAGACGTGGGCGCCTTTCTACGTCGAATCGGATTAACGGGAATTATCCAATATTTACAAGAAAACCCGGCAACCGCCGACCTGATGGATCCCGAACCAGTAACTACTTCAATGGAGTCCAAGCCGGATCTATCCGACCAAAAAACTCTTGTTCCCGCCTGAAAATCCCATGTCTATTGAGAAACGATATTTTCCCGTTTACCTCGATTTAACAGATCGTCGATGCCTGGTTGTGGGTGGTGGAGAGGTGGCCGTTACCCGCGTTGAAAGTTTCCTTGAATGCGGCGCCGAAGTGACGGTTGTAGCAGAAGAAGCTGACAGCCAAATCCGTACTTGGGCGAAACTTGGTAAAATTCGCTGGTTGAGGCGGCGGGTTCGGATTTCCGATGCGGATGATGCCTTTCTCGTTGTGGTAACGACAGAAGATGGAGTTGAAAAACGTGAAGTTTGCACTTCACCCCGGATGGCTCGGCAACTCGTCAACTCCCATGACGATGCGGCCAACAGTAATTTCATCTATCCGGCCGTTGCGCGATCCGGTCCTCTCCAGGTGGCGGTAACCTCCTCTGGGAAAAGTCCGGCCATGGCGCAACAATTGCGAGACCGGATTGGGCGGGAGTTATTGACAGATTCACATGGTGAACTAGCCGATTTTCTAGGTTCGAAACGCCCTTTGGTCACCAAGACTCTCCCCACCTATCAATTGCGCAGAGAATTTTGGCACACCGTTCTGAAATCACCTCTGACCATCCTATTGCAGGAGGATGATGCAGCCGCGGAACAATTGTTCGATGAACTGCTGGATTCTTTTAAAAATGAACAGGTTCCGGCTGAGGAGGAACTCGCATTGGTTTGAATAATTTGAAATGTATACGTTAGGCAAAGTTATTATCGCAGGGGCGGGACCCGGAGATCCATCCCTGATTACCATTGGTGCGGTGGAAGCCTTGAAAGAGGCCGATGTCGTTCTGTACGACCGGCTCGTTAATCCCGAGCTGCTCGCCTATGCACCGCAAGCGGAGCATATTTATGTAGGCAAGCGCAGCAAGCATACTCCTTTTAACGAACAGAATCGGATTGGCCGGTTAATGATTGCCCATGCCCGCCGGGGTAAAACCGTGGTGCGTCTGAAAGGCGGCGATCCTTTCATTTTTGGCCGGGGATCGGAGGAATGCCTGGAATTGAGGGAGGCGGGAATCGAATTTGAACTTATATCGGGTGTCAGTTCGTGCAGCGGAGTGCCGGGTTCATTGGGCATACCCCTGACTCATCGCGGTAAAGCGGCTAATTTCGCCGTATTTACGGGACATGCTGCCGGGGGCACTCTTTTCGGTATCGACTGGGAGTTGGCCGCCCGCGTCGATACGGCGGTCTTTCTGATGGGCGTGCGTCATCTTCGGGAAATCATTACCAACCTGATTGCATTTGGACGGAATCCCGAAACCCCGGTTGCCATCATCGAACGCGGAACTATGCCGGAGGAGAAAGTTTATCAGGGTCGGCTCGATAATATCGTGGAAAAAGCGGCAAAGGCGAAGCCACCGGCCATTATCGTCGTCGGCGAGGTCGTCGGTGTAGGGGAAGCGATTGGGAAACTGGGCAATTATGACGAAGCCCAGCTACAATCTCCATTTTCTCGAACTCGTCCTGAAGGACAAAAACCCATTACCCGGCGATATGTTGTAAACGCTTGAATAATAACGCTATGCTAACTGCTGAAATTAATAAGGAAGCCTTTTCGTCCGCGGATACCTTGGACCGGATTCGCATAATTGACGCGCTCTATGGTGATCGAGTGATTCACCTTTCCAGCATGCAGAAAACCGCCGGTGTGCTCATGCACATGATCTACCGAACCGGGGCGCGGGCCAACATCGTCTTTATCGATACTCAATTGCATTTTCCGGAGACCCTGGCGGTTCGGGACAAATTCCGGGAAAAATACGGCTTGGAAATTGTCACGGTACAGCCGGATATCACACCACAAGTGCAGAATAAAATTTACGGGACGGAATTGCACCGGTTTATCGACGGGCAGCCCCTCTGCTGCCACTTGCGCAAAGAATTACCTCTAAAAAAAGCAGTTGAACGATTTCAAGCCAAGGCACTCATAACCGGGTTGATGCGTGCCGAAGGCAATGGCCGCTCCCAGGTTCCTGCAGTGAGCAGTGATCCGCGAATAAAATGCACCGTTTTCAACCCGCTCTTCGATTGGACATCGAGCCAGATTGAGGACTATTTGCGGCGACACGATGTGCCCGTTCATTCACTTTATGGGCAATCCTATGCCAGCATCGGCTGCGCCCCTTGCACAACTCCAGTTAATCCGGGGGAAGATGACCGGGCTGGCAGATGGCGTCATTTGAGGGTATCAAACGGCTGCCAACCTCTTTATTGCAACATCAACTATAGCGATAAAATTAATCATTCAGCTCAAAAAAACACAACATGAAGTTTGAAACCGTATGCCTTCACGGCGGAACCGAACCAGACCCCACGACTCAATCGCGAGCGGTTCCCGTTTATAGAACCAGCTCCTATGTTTTCAAGAACACTGAGCATGCAGCCAATCTCTTTGCTCTCAAAGAACTGGGAAATATTTACACCCGGCTCATGAATCCGACCCATGATGTTCTGGAAAAGCGTATTGCCGCCCTCGATGGAGGAGCCGCCGCCCTTCTGACAGCCTCGGGCACCGCTGGTGTTTTCTATTCGGTTGTCAACCTTTGCCAAGCTGGCGACGAGATTGTTTCGGCCAATAATTTGTATGGGGGAACTTATACCCAATTTAACGATATACTCCCGCAATTCGGAATAAAGGCACGGTTCGTCGATCCTAATAAACCGGAAAATTTTGCCAAAGCGATAACTGATAAAACCAAGTTGCTTTTTTGCGAATCGGTCAGTAATCCGGGTCTTGATGTAGCGGATATCGAGGCAATTGCCGAAATCGCGCATTCACATGGGCTTCCCCTGGTCGTGGATAGCACCTTTTCCACCCCCTATCTGGAGCGGCCGATTGAATATGGCGCAGACATTACCGTCCATTCGCTGACCAAATGGCTCGGCGGGCACGGCACGGGAATTGGCGGTGTGGTAGTGGATTCGGGTAAGTTTGACTGGACCTCGGGCAAGTTTCCCCTCCTTTCCGAACCGGACCCGAGCTACCATGGCATCCGCTGGGCTCATGATCTGGGCGATCTCAGCCCATTGGCTTTCATTCTCCGCATGCGCGTCATCCCCCTACGGAATCTGGGTGCCTGCATTTCCCCGGACAATGCCTGGATTTTCCTGCAAGGGGTGGAAACACTTCCTCTGCGGATGGATCGGCACTGCGAAAACGCCCTTGCGGTGGCCAAACACCTTAATGGCAAGGATTCCGTAAAGTGGGTTCGTTTTCCCGGTTTGGAAACCGATCCGGCTTACGCATTGAATCAGAAATATTTGGGTGGCAAAGGCGGCGCGATGGTCGTGTTCGGCATCAAGGGTGGCAAGGAAGCGGGCAGCCGATTCATTGAAAGCCTGGAACTCTTTTCACATCTGGCCAATGTCGGCGATGCCAAAAGCCTGGCGATCCACCCGGCCACCACAACTCATTCGCAACTGACCGAGGAACAGCAGGCTGCCGGGGGCATTACCGAGGATCTTATTCGATTGTCGGTTGGGATCGAAAATATTGACGATATTGTGGAAGATCTGGACCGGGCCCTGAAAAAGGCCGTGCCGGAGGATTCTCCCGTACTGGCTGGAGCAGGCTGAGAACACAATTTGAACTTTTCAAGCGAATGAATCCTAACAGGACAGGAACCTTGCGCGACCGGGCACACAGTTTTCCGTTATTGGGCAATGGCCGTACGGCATCCCGGTGGTTAACAATCGGGAATGCCGCCAGTCCTCTTGTATTAAAATCGGGCGAAACCCTTTTGGAGGCGTCACTCTGTTACGAAACCTACGGAAGGCTCAACCACCGCCGGGATAACGCCATACTTCTGTTCCACGCCCTCACCGGCAGCCAGCATGCGGCCGGTATCAATTCCGCCGTCGAGGGGGTTGGCGATCTCTGGACAAAAGACTGCCAAACCGGCTGGTGGGACGGCTTTATCGGGCCGGGAAAAGCGCTGGACACAGATAAATTCTTCATTGTTTGCGCCAACTATTTAGGCGGCTGTTATGGTTCCACAGGGCCGACCTCCCTTAATCCGCAAACTTCTACTTCATACGGTCCGCTTTTTCCCCGTATCAGTTTTTCGGACATCGTGGATTCGCAAATGAAATTGCTGGATCATCTGGGTATCAAGACTGCCCATGCCACAATCGGTAGCTCAACGGGTGGCCAACTGGCCTTGAATTTCGCAGCGCGATATCCCCAACGCGTTAGAATAGTCATTCCAGTGGCCACCGGAATGGAGACAACGCCGCTACAGAAGATTCAGATATTTGAACAAATTTATGCCATCGAGACCGATGCAAACTTTGCAGGAGGCAATTATTATCAAGGCGAGCGACCTGTATCTGGAATGGCGCATGCCCGGATCATCAGCCACAAAACATTTATTGCCACCGATACCCTTGAAAATCGCGTTCACCCGAATGATCACAATTCCGTGCAATCGCTGGGTTGGTATCGTTTCAATCATCCTTTGGAGAGTTATATGCTTCACCAGGGGCAGAAATTCGCCCGTCGCTTCGATGCCAATTCCTACCTGCGAATACTCGATGCCTGGTCCAGTTTCAACCTGTTGGCCGATTCGAAGGCAAATGACTATGGCGAGCTATTCAGCCGTTGCAGAAATCAGCGGCACCTTATTTTCAGCATCGATTCCGATGCCTGTTTTCACCCTATCGAGCAGGAGCGACTCAAGTATCAACTGAAACAAGAAAAAGTTCCCGCCACCCTCGTCACCGTTCATTCGGAAAAAGGCCACGACTCCTTCCTCCTGGAACCGGACCTGTATTCGCCCCATATTCGCCAGGCCCTCGAAGCAAGCGATTAGGCGGCTATCTTTCAGGGCAGTTCGCGCCAGTTGACGAGAAAATCTCTTTTCTCGCAGCCTGATCCGTGGTATCTTGTTTGAACTCGCTATACGCAGCCTGTTAGCAGTCTTTCAGGCAGTTTCTAAAACCAACAAAGTGTTCATTATGAAAATACAAAGATTTCTTTTCAGGTTATCCGTGTCATTGAGTTTGAGCTGGGTAGCATCATTGTCTTTAAATGCTGCCGAATTACCGGGTTACCCGCGATTCATGCAGGGTCCCATGGTGGGGGCAGTGACACCCAACGAAATCACCATTTGGGGGCGCCTGAGCGGACCTTTTCGGGGGGAAATCGAGTTTGCCACGACCTATACTTTTGACGAATCACGTCATCTCTCACTGACTGCCACAAAAGAGGAGGATTATGTTTTAAAATGGAAGCTGACCGGCCTCGATCCCGACACCCGCTATTACTACCGTTTCAAAGTTAAAGGAAATACTCCCCGTTATCAGGAGATGGTTCCTCCCTTTTATACCAAGACGGCTCCGGCGGAAGGCGAGCCCGTGCGCTTTGAGGTGGCATTCGGCTCCTGCGTGCGGATTCTCCATGACAGTGAGCAGAATATCTGGCCCACCATTCACCGGTTTCAGCCGGATGTCTTTTTTTGGCTGGGAGACAATATTTACGGCGATTCGCTGGACCCGGATATCATTTCGGAAGAATGGAAAAGGCAAAGAGGCATCTCAAATTTGCAACCCTTCAATCACTCCATTCCGCAATTGGCGATCTGGGACGACCATGATTTCGGGCTAAACAATTACGACCGCAGGCACCCGATGAAAACCGAAACGCTCAAACTCTTTAATCGGTTCTGGGCCAACCCTCCCTCCGGTCTGCCGGACGCTCCCGGCGTATTTTTCAAGTATCGATATGGGGGCGTCGATTTTTTCTTTCTGGATGTGCGCTACCATCGAGATCCCAACAAAGAACCGGATCATCCGGGGAAAACCATGCTGGGTAAAATGCAACTCGAATGGCTCCAGACTTCCCTTCGAGCCAGCGATTCCCCTTTCAAGGTCCTCATTTCGGGCAGTGGCTGGACGAAAAGCAAAGGCCCGACGGGCGATGCCTGGTCGGCCTTTCTTTACGAACGCAACCTCTTGTTCGAATATATTCGCGAAAACGAGATCAATGGCGTGATTCTTCTCTCGGGAGATACCCATGTGGGTGAGCTGAGCGCCATTCCCTGGTCCGAGAAGGGTGGCTATGATTTTTACGACCTGGTCAGCTCTCCTCTGGCCCAAACCCCCAACGAGCCCCGCTATCACAGGATACCAGAATTGCGTATCCGGCCTATTTTTACGAGGGAGGACAATTTCGGGCTGCTTCAATTCGATCTCACCCAGGCAGAAGACCCGGTTTTGCGATTCAATCTGATCGGCGTCAGCGGCCGCAAGGCCTGGGCGCCCTTCGTCATCCGCGCCTCGGAACTGGTTAATGGCGTCTCTTCCTGGAAGGATAAAATCAGCAAAGGCTTACCGGATACGATCCACTGGTAATGGATTGGAATGACGGTTTCCTGGGCTGAGAGTATCTAGAACCTATCTCAAATTCGATGATGTTGATGCAGAGAGCAATTATGCATTTTGAGCAAGGCGCAAAGCCGCCTGGCATCTGCCGCCGCGGCGCTACAAACATCATTCATCTGCGAATTTGAGATAGGTTCTAATAGGAAGCCGGTCAAATTTACTCAACTCTATCCATGCCTCCTTCTACACAGGAGTTTTCAGTCAATGGCAGGATTTATAGACCGCCGGCCCGTCCGTTGGGTGTAATTTGCATCGATGGATGTGAGGATGAATATTTAACCGTCTCTCTTGAGCGGGGAAAAATGCCCAACCTTTCAAGGATGATTTCCAACGGTTTTCGGGGACTGGCGAAGGCGGCTTTACCTTCTTTCACTAATGTTAATAACGCTTGTATTGTAACAGGAGTTCCGCCTTCGGTCACTGGAATTTGCGGTAATTTTTTCCTCAACCCAGAAACGGGTGAGGAGGAGATGATGAACTCATCTTCCTATTTGCGCTGCGAAACGATTTTGGCCGAGGCAGCCCGCAGCGGACGCAAAGTAGCCATGGTTACGGCCAAAGAAAAGCTATTATCCTTACTTGGAAAAAATCTCGAAGGAATCGCATTTTCAGCGGAAAGGGCTCACGAAGCTTCCGAAGCCACTCATGGTATCGGGGGGTTGGAGCAACTAGTGGGTTATCCCACACCAAATATATACAGCGGTGAAGCCAGCCTCTACGTTTTACGGGCGGGGACGGCCCTGGTTAAAACGGGCAAATCCGATTTTCTTTACCTTTCCCTAACCGATTACATGCAGCATAAATATGAACCGTCTAATCCGGCCTCTCTTGATTTTTATAAATCGATAGATATCGAAATCGGCGAGCTTCTCGATCTCGGGGTTATTCTGGGCGTTACCGCGGACCACGGAATGAACTCCAAACAAACCGCAGACGGAGAACCTAACGTTCTTTACATGGAAACCATTTTGCAGAAGAAATTCGGGAAAGGAATCCGGGTAATATGTCCGATTACCGATCCCTATGTGCGACATCATGCTTCTCTAGGTTCCTATGTTGAAATCTACCTGCATCCTTCAATCTCCGCCCTGGAAGTTGCTAAAGCGATTCGACAATTAAAGGGAGTAACGGAAGTTTATGACCGCCCAACGGCAGCCGAAAAACTGCAACTGCCAGTGGATCGCATCGGCCATCTGATCGTTCTCAGCGATCAGGGTGTCGTCTTGGGCCGTAATCCGTCCGACCACGATCTCTCCCAGGTACAGGAAGGCCTCAGGTCGCACGGCGGGCGTTTTGAGGAGACAGTGCCATTATTGCTATCGGAGCCTTTGCCGAAGACCGCGCAAAAACGTTTTTCCCAGGGTAAAGTCCGTAATTTCGATATTTTTGAAATAGTCTGCGGCACTTAAACGAGGGGGGCTGTGCGAAATTGAAGGTATCTTGGGTTGCTTTCAATTTATCCTGGGCTTTCAGTTTGAAAGGATTGCTGGGAATCCCCTCTTTTTTTAATGGTGGACACTTGGAAGTGATGGCGTTACCATGCACAGCAAGAGTTAAAAGACGGGGCGGGTCTAAATCAAATCTATCAAACGCAACCCGGTTTTCCAACATGATGGTGGGAAGGGTATTATGAGAGAATCTTTTGGGCTAAAAAGGTTGCAGAGCGTATTATTTGCAGCAAGTATATTCTGGGGGTGTGATAAAGGTTATGGTACCCAATTGGCAGATGCGTCAGCGTTGCCTACTATGCGTTTTATGGTATTGAGTCGTGAAGGTCTGTTTCTGCATCTGTTTGGCTTCACAGCGCTCGATGAAGCCCGCAAGTAGCAATGTTGACAAAGCCATCAGCTTTAATTAATATATAAACTCTTCAAATTATGGATAGGTTCCAGAAGTCCCATATGAAAAGAACAGCTCTTCTTTCATGGAAAACAGCGGTTGTCATTTTAATCGCGTTGTCTTTCGATTTTTTCTCTTTAAACGCCCAGATCATATCGTATGGATTTGAAGATACTCCTTTAGGTCAAAGTGTGGGATTTTCAACCACTCTTTCTCAGACCAATTCATTTAGCCTGCAACATTCTGGGAGTTTTTTTGCCTTTAATAACGGGAACTCAGCGAAAAGTATTGATTTTGTCGAACCTGTTGATTTTGAAAGTGCCTGGTTAATTCCCTGGGCTGGTTTTCCCGCAATTAGCGTGAATATTTCAGGATTGCTGGAGGGTCAGGAGATAGGGGTTTTCGATGTTAATTTCGTCGGTGGTTGGGAACAGATTACTTTTCCGTCGACTTTCAATAACATTGACAAACTAATATTTACTCCCCGTACCGCGACTACGGCAAATTTCGGAACCTTTGGTATTGACGATATCACCTTTTCAGGAGCGGCACCCGAAGCCAATGACGATGCCACCTCGGTCAACGAGGGGGGCACGGTGACAATCCTTGACGGCGGGGCCACCAGCCTGTTGGCCAACGATACCGCAGCCGATATTAACAATCTGTCAGTGAGCACAACACCCGTGAGCGGACCGAGCCACGGCACCCTGACGCTGACGGCTGGCGGTACATTCACCTATATCCACGACGGATCCGAAACCACCACCGACAGCTTTATCTATGAAATCAGCGATGGAGCAGCCACGGACGCTGCGACGGTATTAATTACAATCATTCCAGTGAACGATCCACCGATAGCTGTGGATGACGCCGGCACGGTTCTTGAAGGCGGCACGGTGTCGGTCCTCGCCAGCGGCGCAACCAGTGTTTTGGCCAACGACACTGATGCGGAGAACGACACTTTGACAGTCAATTCGACCCCGGTGAGCGGGCCAAGCTACGGAACACTTTCACTAGCGGCGGACGGCGAATTTACCTACTCGCACAATGGCACGGAAACCATCACCGACAGTTTTGTTTACGAGTTGAGCGATGGGTCGAATACAGCCACGGAAACGGTCTTTATCACGATAATACCTGTGAGCGATGTTCCCCCGGTGGTGGCAGGTGAAAACGCCACGGCGGTGGAGGGCGGCAGCATATCTGCTGCGGCAGGAGGCGTCACCAGCCTGCTGGCCAATGATTCAACCAATGAACCAAATGAAACGCTTGTGGTTATAACAACGGGTGTGATTGCAACGACCAATGGGTCCGTCACCCTTAACGCTGACGGCACTTTCACCTACACGCACGACGGCAGCGAGACAACTTCGGACTTTTTTGATTACACTGTCGGCGATAGCGCCGGCGGCAGCGCGGGTGCGAGAGTGAATATCTCTATCACGCCAGTGGATGACCCGGCCGCCATCACGCGAAAATTGTATTCAGTGGACAGAAATTCCAACCTTCTTCGGGTGATCGATCCGTCAGACGGTTCGACCCTCGAGAGTATAACCATGACACTGGTTGGAAAGACCATAAACGGGGCCACTGGACTTGTCCGACATCCCACCACCGGCCAGTTGTGGGCCCTTCTCAAACTTAGTTTTAGTACGGGCAGGGATTTAGTGACCATTGACCCGACTACCGGAGTGGTGACGAGAATTGGAGATACCAGACGGTTTTTCGCGGCCTTAGCCTTCGACGGCCGCGGCATTCTTTATGGATTGACGGGTGACGGGGGTTCCCCTTCCGAGACTGTTTTCATACTCGACCAGAACGATGCCAGCTCCACTCTTTTCATGGCTTTGGGCAATGGCAGTGACGGGGAAGCCATAGCCTTTAATCCCGATGACGGATTGTTTTACCATGCTTCGGGCTTTTTTGAAACTTTTGAGTCTATCGATTTTTTTACCAAGACGGTTGCGGATATAGGGCCTACCGGCGATGATTATGAGGAGGCGACTGGGATGACCTATGAGTCTCCCGGAAACATCCTTCTGGCCAAGCGCGCCTCCGATGAATTGTACCGGGTCGGGGTCGATGGAGTGTCCACTTTTCTTGGCCCAACGGATCATCGCTCAAAGGGACTCGCCTTCAATTCGGTGGCTACCTCCAGGATTCAGGACAATTTGACGGCCCAGCCTTTTCTCGGATTGAAAATCGAGGATGTTGACAATCCAGCGCTAGCCCTGTCCGTTACGATAACTTTGGATGACCCGGCCAAAGGAGTGCTGACCACACTTGGAGGTTTTTCCGACGATGGCGGTGGGGTTTACTCTTTCAGCGGCACCGCTGTTGAGGCGACAGCAGCCATTCAGGGGTTGATTTTCGATCCCACGGAAGGGCGGGTGGCAAAAGGCAATACGGAATCGACGGTTTTCACTATTGAGGTGGATGACGGAACCGCGGCGCCTGTTTCCGATACCCGAACCGTGGTATCAACGGCGGTGGAAAACTCGCCGGTTTTTACCAACGCGCCCATACCTCAAACGGGAAGCAGTTCTCCCTACGCCTCGGAAACCGTTACTTTTGACGTGAATCCGGCCGACCCACTGGTAATAACCTCGACCACATTACCGGGGTGGTTGACTCTGACCGACAATGGAGACGGAACGGCATCCTTGACAGGCACGCCTACGAGCGAAGATTTGGGAGCTAACACCGTCTCCCTAACCGTGACCAATACAGTGACGGGAAATTCAACTACTCAAGTATCAACGGTGACTGTTGTTTTCACCAACCACCGGCCGAATATCAGGAACAACCTCAACCTCTATGCCGTTTCCAAAAGCAATGACCAACTCCGGATTATAGATCCTGCAAATGGTTCTACCCTTAGAAGTGTCACTATTGATATTCCCGGCGAATTGATTCGTCACGTTAACGGCCTGGCGACCCACCCATTCACGGGGGAACTTTGGGCTGTTGTGGAAGTTTCCGGCTTTATCGACCGTGATCTATATATCATAGACCCATCCAACGGTGCCACAACCCATATTGGAAACTTGGGCGACAATTACGCGGGTCTCGCCTTCGACGAAAACGGAACCCTTTTTGGTGTTACCGGAGATGGCGGCTCTCCCGGGGAAGAATTTTACATTCTTGACCAATCCGACGCATCAGAAACCTTTTTTATGGATCTGGGGAACGGTAGCAGTGGCGAAACCATCGGATTTAATCCGGACGAAGGATTAATGTATCATGGTTCGGGCAGCACGTTTGAAATTATTGACTTGGATCGAAAAATTATAATTCCAGTCTCTTCCTCCTTCAGCGCCCACAGCGCTCTTACCTATGAAGGCTCGGGTAATTTTCTTCTCGCCGTCTATTCTAGCTTTTACCGTGTTTCCACGAGCGGAGTTCGAACCGTGCTTGGAAGTTCTCAAAGCAGCTTGAAAGGGCTCGCATTCACGGGAATCGAAGGCATCGGGTTGGAGGTCACCGACATTACATCGATCAAGCCCTTTCTGAAAGTCACCATCGGCGATATCGATATTCTTCCCCAAAACCTGACCGTTATGGTTTCTTTGGACGACCCAGGCAAAGGATCCTTGGAAACCCTGGGCGGATTCATCGATCAAGGAGGTGGAGTCTATTCCTTCACGGGCACGGCGGCCGCCGCTACCTCCGCCATACGCGGTCTCACCTTCGTTCCGACTGAAAATCGGGTTGGTGCCGGCCTGACGGAAACGACAACCTTTACCATCAGCGTTGACGATGGCATCGCCCCTACATTTGCGCTTTCCACAAAAGTAACCTCCACCTCAGTCAACGATAACCCGATAATCAGGCGCGATCCTGCTCTTTATTCGGGAGACAGGTCGAAAAACATACTTCGCGTTATCGATCCCGCGGATGGATCGACGATTAAAGCGATCGATGTGGTGGTGAATGTCAGGACCGAGACCTTCGATGTCGACAGCGGCGCACTGGGCGTGGCGAAAGGTGTGAATATAGACGGCTTTAATTTTGGATGGAACAACGACAACAGCGCCGGCGGCGTTTCCCCGGGGGAACTGGGCGGTACTTTTGCCCGCGGCAATGACGCTTCCACCCATTATTTTGCCGACACTAATATCGGGGCCGTCACTCGTCTGGACTCCATCCACATACGCGGCAACTTTATCATAACGGCAAATAACAATGCGAACCTCCGCATCCAAGTCGGCTTTATCAATACAACCACCGCGGACCTGACGCCCCTCTCCTCTTTCCAGAATCAACTCGGCATGGCGATCCTCGAACCCTCTTTCAATTCGACGGATTTCCGGGTCATCAGCCATAGCAATACAACCACCGGTGGCGATCAAGCAAGCCCCTCCCAGGACATTCCCGTGGGATCGAAAACAACCTTCAATTTTCTTTACCGGCCAAGTGGGATGGGGGATGGAAATGGGACTGCCTTCCTGACCCTCAAGTTGGAAGATGGAACCCTTTTAAGTTCGACCGTGAAGGAGTTACGCAATCCCGATACGGCCGATATTGACTTTAATGCCTTCGTCATTGGGAGCGCTCCCGCCTCGAACGCGAATGCAACCCAGACGGCGGATGTCTTTTTCGACGATATCTCCTATACGGTGGCCGCCGGAACCATGGACACGGTCAAGAAAATCGACGCCTTGGCCACCCATCCCCTGACCGGAGAATTGTGGGCTGTCACGACTCTAACTTTAAACCTCGACGAGAGGCGGTTGGTGATCCTCGATCCGCCGACGGGGGTGGCCACCCTGATTGGGAATACCGGAACAAAAATTACCGGACTGGCCTTCGATAATGCAGGCGGCCTGTTCGGAGTTACCGGGAGCGGGTCGACCCCTCCGGAGTCCCTATTTACGATCAGCCAGACCGATGGTACCCCGACCCTCTTCATGAATCTCGGGAACGGTGGGAGCGGGGAAACGATCGGTTTCAATCCCGATGACGGATTGATGTATCATGGCTCCGGTGAGGTTTTTGAAACTGTCGATCTATCATCGCTGACAGTGAATCCCATCTCCTCTTCATTCTCCAACGTAACCGCCTTGACCTTCGAGGGTAACGGCAATTTCTTTCTCGCTCAATTCAGCGAATTTTCACGGCTTTCCGTTAACGGCACGCAATCTATTCTCGGAACCATGGACCACGATTCCAAGGGTTTTGCCTTCAACGAATACGACGGTTCCGGCCAAAGCATCGGCGATTTTGAATCCATTGCACCATTCCAACTGGTTACCATAGGCCATACCGGCAACCCGCCTGCTGACGTAACCGTAACGGTTACTCTTGATGATTCGGCAAAAGGATTGTTATCCAACTTGGGCGGTTTTTCTATAATTGGCGGCGGTTCTTATTCCTTCGACGGATCGCCGGACGCTGCAACGACCGCGATACAAGGTCTTGTTTTCCAGCCTGAAGCCAAGCGTGTTGCCTTGGGAACCACCGAAACGACTTTATTCACTATAGTCGCTGACGACGGTCTGGTAACACCGGTAACCGACACCACCACATCCGTTGTAACCACCGCTGTATTGGAATCATATGACGATTGGGTTGTACGCGTTTTTTCGGGTAGCGATGCGGGCGATCCGAACAAAAGCGGTCAATTGGTGGACTTCAATGGCGATGGTGTGGCAAACTTGCTTGTTTATACCTTTGGACTGGACCCGGCACTTAATAACGTTGGGGAACTACCATTTTCCACCCTTAGTGATACGGGTGATGCGGTGTGTCTTTTCTTCCGGTTGGCTGAAAACGCCTTCCTGGATGTTACCATTACGGTGGAAAGTTCCACTGATTTAACCGTTTGGAATACAGTCAATGAAACACCGGAATTATTCAGCGACGAAGGCGACTACGAGATAATCAAAGTGACCGTGCCTGTGAACACTGACGAGAAACTGTTCCTGAGGTTGGTAGTTGAAGAAGTTACAATGGCATCTCCCTGACCATTGATAAACTATCTGGGTCTATTTTTCAGCCTGACTACGGCCTGAACTTCGACGGCGGAGTTTAGTGGGAGGTTGGCTACCGATATTGCCGCACGGGCGTGTTTGCCTTGTTCTCCGAATACCTCGACGATGAGGTCGGAGGCGCCGTTGATTACTTGGGGGCTCTGGTGAAAATCGGGCGTGGCGTTGACGAAACCAGTCACGGTGATAAATTTTTCTACCTCATCCAGCGACCCGACCTCCCCCTTAATGGCAGCCAATAGGTTGAGACCGCAAATTCGGGCGGCCTGGTAGCCTTCCTCGATGGTAAAATCCTGGCCGAGTTTTCCGGCATGGGTTATCTGGTCTTCTTGCAAACATATCATTCCGGCCGTGAATAACAGCCTGTTGCCATCGGTAATAGCGGGAACGTAATTTCCAATTGGTTTGGGCGCTTGGGGCAAAATAATGCCCAACTCTTGCAACCGTTTCTCAGGTGAAGATGGATTGGCGGCATCACCGAGAGGACTCGATATGTTTTTGGTGCCTTGGGCGGACATTTGTAGAAGAGGGATAACGAGGCATATCACACTCAATGCCAAGTAAATTATGATTTTCTGCATCGTTGAGATGAAATAATTCGTTATAATCATGTCATGTGCATCTTATCTAAGAATCAAGTTTGGAGGTTATAGAAATTCCTCCATATCCTGGGCCTCAAGATAAATAAGGGTCACGATTACGTTTTCAATTTGACCACCGCCTGGACTTCGACGGCGGAGTTTGAGGGGAGGCAGGCTACGGAGACGGCGGCGCGGGCGTGTTTGCCCTTTTCCCCGAAAACCTCGACAATCAGGTCGGAAGCGCCGTTGATTACTTGGGGGCTCTGGTGAAAATCGGGTGTGGCGTTGACGAAGCCGGTCACGGTGAGGAATTTATCCACCGCGTCGAGCGAACCGGCGGCTCCTTTTATGGCAGCTAAAAGATTAAGTCCGCAGATGCGGGCCGCCTCATAGCCTTCATCGATGGTAAATTCCCGGCCAAGCTTGCCGGCATGGGTTATCCGGCCTTCCTTTATACACACCATTCCCGCTGTGAACAATTTATCCCCATCAATCATGGCAGGGACGTAATTTCCCCCTGGTTTGGGGGTTGCTGGCAGGGTGACGCCAAGTTCTTGCAAACGATCTTCAAAACTCATGATGTTTTTGAATATGTAAACAAATCCTTGCGGGTCAATGCTTGGAAGAGCCTTGCAAGGACTTTGGAGTTGTCTATGATGATTATGCCATGATGCCTGCCAGGGACAGTTTTGAAGATTGGAAAAATCGAATCGGCCACGATCCTCAGGAAGCCACGCGCTACTTTCTCCATAAGGTGGCCTCGATTCCCAAAAATGACAAAGGAGCCATTTTCAGCAATCTTCCGGGGGAAGAGATTCTGGCCTCCAGTTTTCAGAAAGCAGCTGAATATTTGCATAAACCGCTGGGTGGAGTTCCTTACCTGTTGAAGGATTTGTTCGATGTAGCAGGGGAGGACACCCATTGTGGTTCCTCTTTTTTAGCCGAAGCAAGAGGCAAACCGAAAAAGTCTTCCGCAATCTACAGAACAATGGAAAAACAGGGGGGCGTTTATTGCGGCAAGACGCAAATGAACGAATTCGCCTATGGTTTGAGCGGGCAAAATGATCACTTTGGAAATTGCCCTCACCCGGTTTTTACGGATCGGCTAAGTGGCGGTTCAAGCAGTGGTTCGGCCTGGGCGGTGGGCAGCGGTCTGGTTCCTTTAGCCTTTGGCACCGATACCGGTGGCTCTATCCGCGCCCCGGCCGCCTTTTGCGGAATTTTTGGGATTCGGTTAATTCCCGGTCTTCCCTGGATATCCGAGGGAGCATTTCCACTGGCTTCGACATTTGACACGCCCGGTTGGTTCACAGGTTCGGCCCGAGATATGATCGTCTCTCTACAGGCTATGATCGGGGCCAATTCCGAGGGGAAGCTTGGCCAGGGCCTATATTTTGACGGCTATAACGATACAGTGGAACCGGCTTTGCTTGAACGGTATAACAATCTTATTGGGAAGTTGGATGTGATTAACAAACCCACTCACACCAAAATCTTGAATCAGGTTTTCGAGGGTTCCGCGGACCATTACAAAGTGATTGTCAGCATTGAAGCGTGGAAAACCCACAAAAATTGGCTCGATGACTATCAGGATAGCTACAGTCCGCGGGTTTGGGAACGCATTGATGGCGGTCGGCACCGAACGATGGATGATTTGCTGGCGGCCCGTGATTTTTCCGATTTCCTGAGCGATGCCATTTACGAATTATTGATCGAATTCGATTATGTGGTCATGCCGGCTACTCCTTTTCCTGCCCTTGAGAAAAACACCATGTCGGAGAGTATTCGCTCTACTTTGCTACGCCTGACTGCCCCAGGCAGTTTCGCTGGTTTGCCCATTTTGACGGTGCCGGTATTTCTCGACAATGGTTTGAGCGGAGGTTTGCAGTTCATATACCGCAAAGATGCCACTCACGTGCCGGTAAAGTTGCTGGAGGCATTCGAAGCTTTTTGAAAAGTTGGGTTTTCAGGAAATCCCCAATAGTTTGCGGGCATTGCCACCGAGGATTTTCTCTTTTTCGTTTTCCCTAAGACCGGCAGTATCTACCTCCTGAAGAAAACGCTCGAAACCGGGTAGTTTTTCTTTTTTGGGGTAAAGTCGAAGAGGGTAGTCGGACCCAAATAGAATTTTATCGGCTCCGACAATATCGGCCACCACCCGAAATACCTTCTTATGGTAGAGAAGCGGGCTGGCCGCCGTATCGTAGTAAACGTTTTTAAAGATCTTGCGACAGGTTGAATTAAGTTCGTAGAAGGGCAATCCGCCGCCCCAATGAGCCAGAATAATCTTCAACTCCGGGAATTGCCGTGCCAGCCATTGATATTCCTCCAAGGGAGTATCGACCTTTCCGGGATAATCGTGACCGGCAGCCTCGGTAACATGAATGGTGAGGGGCAGTCCCTCCTCTTGCGCCCATTGCAATATTTGCAGCCAGGTGGGGTTGGTATGGGAAAATCCTTGGGCAGGCGGAAGCATTTCGCCTATGCCCTTCAACCCCATGTCGATGGCCCGAAGGAGAGCCTCGAAAGCTGTATCTCCCGCCATTGGTTGAACGGCGGCGAATGCGGTAAAACGGTCCGGGTGAGCCTTGACCCATTCGGCATGCCAGAGATTTTGTTGATCGCAGGTTTCCTGCTTTTCCCAATACCATCCCAATAGGATGGCTCTCTCAATACCGGCCGAATCCATATCGGCCAGCATTTGCTCGGGGTTGGCCCATCCGGCGATTGATTTATGGCCCGGCCCCGGGACGTGCAATTCGGACCAATGGCGTTCTCCCATGGTTTCGGCCCAACTTTGGGGATCCGCGATAACCTCTTGCGGATAACAGTGAACGTGACTATCGATAATTCCGCTCACAACGATTTCTGCTTACGGGATTGGTTTTTGGGCCATAGGCAAGGAGCCTGTTGTTTGCGTCCTCCTCCCTATAAATAAAATTCGGGTCTTGCTACTCTCCTAATTGATAACGCGTGAAACGTTGAACGACAATATTTTCCCCGATCTTGGAAATAACCGATGTAATGAGATCCTGCACCGACTGGTCGGGATTTTTTACGAAAGGCTGCTCCAGCAGGCAAAGTGATTGGTATACCTTTTCCAATTTTCCCTCCACCACCTTTTCAATGATGTGAGGAGGTTTGTTTTGAACCTGAGAGGCAGCAATCTCCCGCTCCTTGGCCAGCATATCGGCCGGGACTTCGTCCCGCTTCACATATTGAGGATTCGCCGCGGCGATATGCATGCAGATATCCCTCGCCAAATTCTCAAAATCTTCTGTCTTGGCCACGAAATCCGTTTCGCAGTTCACCTCTGCCAGGACACCCACTTTTCCTCCAAAATGGATGTATTGGCTAATTAACCCCTCACTGGTATCACGGCCCGATTTTTTTGCCGCGGAGGCCATGCCTTTTTTGCGTAAGATCATGACTGCCTGCTCCATATCGCCATCGGCTTCGACCAGAGCTTTTTTGCAATCCATAAGCCCTGCTCCGGTTTCCCCCCGCAGTTCACTAACCATCTTTGCTGTAATTGCTGTACTCATTTCAGTTATTTTAAAAATATTGTTGTTGTCAGATTAAGTGGAAATTTAACAAATTCGCTTCCTTGAATCCCGCTTTTGAATAAATTAATAATCTCGCATACTTGTTGTGCCGAGAGCAAACCGGTGGGGAGGAGGCAGATCTTTTCTAGTCCTCGTCGGTGGAATAAGATTCCGGTATTTCGGACACTACCGGCGCGTTGGATACAGAGGCCATGGGGGCCATCGGGGTAACCGGCAATTGTTCTTCTTTGGCTTCCTCGCGCAGCAAAGGCGTCAGTCCCTGGTTTGCTTGCGGGGCTTGCCGCTGGGCTACACCATCCTGCACCGCCTCCATTATCACTTCGACAATCAAGCGGATTGACTTCGAAGAATCATCATTCCCTGGAATAGGATAACTGATAATGGTAGGGTCGGAATTAGTGTCAACCAGGCCAATCACAGGTATTTTCAACCGGTTAGCTTCGGCCACTGCGATCTGCTCGTGTTTGGTGTCGACGATGAACATGGCTGCAGGGATGTTATCCATCTCGATGATACCCTCGAAATTGCGGTTCATGCGGTTCATTTCCCTTCGGATTGCGGCAGCCTCTTTTTTATGCGTCTTATCCAGACTGCCATCCGCCTCCATGGCCATAAACTTTTTATACTTGGCCATGCTATTTTTGATGGTAGCAAAGTTTGTCAGGGTGCCTCCCAGCCAGCGGTTGGCACAAAAAGGCATCTGACATTGTGTGGCAGCCTCCCGGATAACCTCTTTAGCCTGTCGCTTGGTCCCCACAAAGAGGATTTTCTTGCTGGACTGTGCAAGCTCTTCCACGAATCGGGTGGCTTCCTCAAGTAATTGGTATGATTTTTCCAGATCGATAATCGAGATACCGTGGCGATTGTCGAAAACGTATTTCTTGGATTTCGGGTTGAAACGACGTAACTGGTGCCCGAAATGCACCCCTGCCTCTACGAGGTCTTTAAGAGTTATATTCATTATCTATATTATTAAAACACCCCTCGTAATGAGGAAACAGCACCCCTTTAGGATTGGTTGGGCGATTGTGCCCGGGAAGCTTTGGTGTGAACGGGTTGAAGGTTGAGTTTCCGATCGAGAGAAGAGCGACCATCGCATGCCTCACGAAGAGAATCCGCCAGAAATACCCCGCCTTACGCCAAAAGCAAGCAGAAATTAATAATTTCGGGCAAGCCGCGGGAGCATATTCGGGCAAAAACGGGAGAAATTCTCGAATTTATGGAAAAAACGCTTGAATTCCGCAGCAAAGCGAGTCTAATTCACCCCCTTTAATCAGACCGACATCAAGATGCAGGGTGGAGCAGTCTGGTAGCTCGTCAGGCTCATAACCTGAAGGTCGCGGGTTCAAATCCCGCCCCTGCACCCAATTTT
>JAJFLV010000194.1 GCA_021772535.1 Opitutales bacterium
CGGATTCGGAATTGGAGGATACGGAAATATCGTTGGGAGATTGTTCTTTTCCACTACGTTTCAACATTTTGCGTAACTCCCTTACCGAGGCTGAAAGAAAAGTGGGAGATTACTTCCTTAAAAACCCCAAGGCCGTCTACCTGTCCATTACCGAGGTAGCGCAGGACAGTTCCCTGGGCTACGGCAGCATCATCCGGTTTTGCCGTAAAATCGGGTGCGCTGGGTTCCAGGATTTCAAGGTCCTGTTAGCGCAGGAATTGAGCACTTTCCAGGAATCATCGAAAGGAAAAGATTCGGATTTGATCTACGATTACGGGGAAAAACTCAAATCCGATTTATTGAACACGATTCAGTTGTTGGACCGGAATGTCCTGCAAAAGATCGCCCGGTTGCTCTGCCAAACCCGATTTGTCCTAACCTCTGGAATAGCCGGTTCGGCTGCTTTGGCTCACGGTTTCAACTATCGACTTAGCCGGGTGGGAATCTGTTCTGCTGTGGATTGTGAAGGATACACGATGGCGATCCGGGCAGCCGTTTTGGAACCCGGAGATATCTTCTTTGCCATTAGTTTTTCCGGTTCGACAAAAGATTTGCTGGGTGCTGTTGAAATTGCCAAAGAACGGGGCGCAAAAATCATTGCCTTAACCAATTTCATCCAGTCGCCGTTGGTAGATTTAGCGGATTACAGCCTGTTCGGGGCCACAGACCGCGATCCCTTTTCCTGTGAGGTATTTTCCAATGTGACGAGGGATTTTGTACTCGACCTTCTCTTCGTCCAGATATGCGAAATCCATCCGAAAGCCCATGAGACCATACAGCGAACGTTCGAAGCGATTTCAGGGCGACGCATCTGAAAAGTAATAAAGATACTCTGAGAAATATGCCCGATCATCCAAATCCCGGTTTCCGTGCGGCCCAGTGGCGTGTGCTTTTGGCCACAATGTTCTGTTACCTCTTCTATTATACGGGACGACAGACATTGGGATTCGCCATTCCCGGTATTGAGTCTGAACTCGGTATAAATAAAGATACCATCGGCTGGATGATCACGGGGCTATTATGGGCTTATGCCATTGGGCAGGCAGTCAACGGAAACCTGGGAGACAAATTCGGAGGCCGACGGATGATGAGTCTCGGCGCCGTGCTTTCCTGCGGTCTGAATTGGGTGGTCAGCTTTGGGACGAATTTTGTCAGCTTGTTTATCCCATGGATCGCTAACGGTTTTGCCCAATCCATGGGATGGGCGCCGGGTAGCAGAGTCCTATCAAACTGGTGGGGGCAAGAGGAACGAGGGAGAGCCTTCGGATTTTATGTTTTTGCTGCGGGAATGTCCTCGGTATTGGCTTTTGTGACTTCCCTGGTTGTTCTGGATCTTTTATCCCTGAATTGGAGATGGATTTTTCGCCTTCCGGTTCTCCTCCTTTTGGTTGGAGGACTAGCCTACTATTTAATCGTCCGTGACCACCCGGAAGAGCTTGGTTTCCAACTGGAATCGGACGACTCGGATCACGGCAAAATTGAGGAGAAAAAGAGTGTTGGTGAAACCTCTTTGCAACGCTACTTGGCAGTAATCAAAAATTGGCGGTTTATGATAGCCAGCATTGGAATCGGTTTTCAGAGTTCCGCCCGGTATGGATTGATCTATTGGGTGCCGGTTCATTTTCTCGGGGCCGATTGGAAAAACTCCGATGCAAAATGGATCAGTGTAGCCCTGCCAGTGGGAATGGCTCTTGGAGCCCTTACCGGGGGGTGGGTATCCGATCGAGTGTTTAAGTCTGTCCGGTGGAAACTCTACTCGTCCTTTCTGACGTTGGCCGCACTGGCTTCTTTTGCCATGTATTTCATTCCCAGAGACCATTGGGCGGGGATTGTGGTCCTCTTCTTCTGTGGGTTTTTTGCCTACGGATCGCAGGCCGGATTCTGGCCTTTGGCGCCGGATTTACTCGGTAAACATAGAGCGGGAACAGGCGTAGGAGTGATGGATTTTTTTGCTTATTTATTTGCCGGGCTGGTCAACCCATTGATCGGGTGGATGATCATTGTAAATAATGAAAATACGGCTCTGGTTTTTCCCATTGTCGGCGTTGCCTGTGTGGCTGGCGCAATGACGGGACTATTTGTCAGACGTTAAGAGGAAAGTGAAGCAAAAGCAGATGTTATGAAGGAAGAAAATAAGAAACAAAAATTAAAAAACCGGGAACCGTTTTTAAAACGGAAAACAGCGATTTCCTACAAAACCGAGGAAAAAACGGTCTTGCGAGGTTATAATTTAAGCGACCTGGCGGAGGAAGGTTACTCTTTTTGTGATGCTATGTTCGTCTTGCTTCAGGGGAGAATTCCAACGGAGCCGGAAGAAAAAATGCTCAAATACGAGATGGGGGAATTCATGGAGCACTCCATGTCGCCATCGGCGGCCTCCTCCATTGCGGTAACCGCTGGTCGGCCCAATTTGCCAGCTGCCGTAGCTGCCGCCGTTATGACTTTTGGCAGCGCCCATGGTCCTGGCGCAGCCCACGGTTACATGATGAACAAATATCTGGAGCGAGCCCGCAAAGAGGGGAAGTCCATTGACGAAATGGCCAAAATCCTGGTCGATGAATATCTGGATAATAACGTTCCGGTTATGGGCATGGGTCAACCGCAGCACCGCGACGGCGACCCCAGAGCAGAGCCCACTCACCTCAAACAGGAAGAGTTGAAGATCGACGGCCTTTACCTCGAGTTTCAGCGGGCGATTGAAAAGCACTTTCACGCCAGAAGAAAGGAAGAGGGACGGTCCTATGTACCGGTCAACTGTGTGGGCGCGGGCAATACGGCCCTCTGCGATATCGGATTTTCCCCGAACGCGGCATGGTGTATCGGCAGTATGGTGCGTGGCTACAGCTGCGCCGCTCACGCCGTTTACACCTTGAAAAAGGGACGGGCCTGGGCTGCCTCGAGAAACGAACCGATGGTGCAAATGCTGGATCTTTCCATGATTAATTATATCGGCCCGAAAGACCGTCCGGTGCCGCCTCAGGAAGAGCGGCAGCAATATGCCATGAAACAAAAAGAATCTGGAGATTACAAAAAATGGGTAATTTAAATGAGAAAAAAATCGGCAATCTCTCCGATCCGAAATTGCCATACGATTACATGAACCGGGAATGCGGTACGGTGCCACTGGACGCCAACCGTCCTCCCTTTCAATGGGTATCGGAAGTGGCCTATAAAAATATTCACCGGATCGTTTCAAGGGGATATGATACAACCGAACTGGTAGAGCAAGGCTATGGCGTAGTGGACCTGCTCTTCATCGATTTCCAAGCCAGGATTCCCACCTTGGAGGAAGAAAAGATGTTGAACTACATTCTGATCCTTTCTCTGGAGGATGGCCTTTCCATGCCTGCGGTTATGTCGCGGCTAGTGGCCAAATCGAAAACCTTTCTGACCCAGGCCTGCGGCAGCTCCATTCTTGCCTTTGGTCATGCCTATGGCGCTTATTCGGCTTTTGGTGACATGGTTGCCGAATATTTGAGGAGGGCTCGAAAGGAGGGTTTATCCCAATCGGAAATGGCACAAATTCTCGTTCAGGAACAACCGCCCGGTGATATACTTGGGATCTCCGATCTGATGCTGGAAGATCCTGCCGCCAAAAGGTTGTTGGCCAGAGCGGAAAAACTTGGAGTGGCCGGCGAACATATCGCCTTTCTGGGTGAAATCGCCAAGGCTGCTCAGGATCAAGACGAATCGCCCGTCGATGTTGACATGCTGGGCGCAACCGGGGCTACTATGATGGATCTTGGTTTTACCCCCGAGGCAATCTGGACCATTATCGCAGTTACTCGGTCCTTTGGGGCGGGAGCCCATTTCATCGAGGAAATTGAACGCGAAGATTTTTGCCGCTTGGGTGAAACACTCACTCCAAAGGAATATTACGATGGCCCGGAGGACCGTCCTGTGCCGCCGCTTGCAGATCGCCATAAAACCGCCCAGCCAGCGCAGACTCATAATCTCGAATCGTGGAGAGAGTCATTCGAGAAAAGAAAAAAACTTTATGGAAGTGGATTCTCCATAGTGGAGGAGATTGAAGATCCGACAAAAACAAAGATCTAAAGAAAAACGATGAAAGATAATATTGACGAAATGTACGCCAGAGCCCGTAAAGCTTTTCAAGAGGTCGAGTTCTGGCCTCAGGAGAAAGTTGATGAAATGGTGGCTGCGGCCGGTTGGGAATGGCAAAAGGAAGAAAACCGTAAGACGCTGGCCAGATTAGCGGTGGAAGAATCCCGGGGCATCGGTGTTTACGAGGACAAGGTGGCCAAGATTCGGACCAAAGTGTGCGGGACTCTGCGAGATCAGTTGGGCGCAAAAACCTGCGGCTTGGTTAAAGAAGACAAGGCCAAGGGCATCAAGATATATGCCAAACCTATGGGAGTCATCGCCGACGTCGTCCCCTGCACCAACCCGGAATCAACCGTATGCTGCGTTGGACTCAGCCTCTTGAAAACACGCAATGCAATGATCGTCTCCCCTCACCCAAGGACCCCAAAGAGTTCGTGGCAGACCGTGGAATTCGGAAGAAAGGCCCTGCGTAAAGTAGGCGCTCCCGAGGATCTATTGCAATGCATTCAGCAACCCAGCCACGAAATGACTCGCGATTTGATGTCGCGATGCGATTTTGCGGTGGCAACGGGAGGAGCAGCTCTTGTCAGAGTTGTTTACGAAGCGGGAAAACCAAGCCACACGGTTGGTGCCGGTAATGTTGTTTCCATTATCGATAATACGGTCGATCTCAGAGATACGGCGGCCAAAATCGTTAAATCCAAAGCAGCAAACAATTCAGCCTCCTGTTCCTCGGAAAACGCAGTTGCCATTGAAGAGTGTGTCTACGACGAAATGTTGGCGGCATTGCAGGCGGAAGGTTGTTATCTTTGCTCAACCGAAGAACGGGAAAGATTGAGAGAATATTATTGGCCCGACGGGAAACATCTCAACCGGGAGGTGGTTGCCAAACCGGCTAGTTTTATTGCCGAAAAAGTAGGCATCGAATTACCTCAGGGAACACGCGTAATCATGGTAATCGGAATCAAACCGGGTCCGGAAGACCAATTCTCGGGCGAGAAGATTTCCCCCGTTTTAACGGTCTGGAAATGGCAGGAATTCAGCGAGATGGTCGAGAGGGTGAAAGAAATTCTCAAATTTTCCGGTGCGGGACATTCTGTATCGTTACATACCAAACTGGAAGAACGGCAAAACGAACTGGCGTTGAAAATCAATGTCGGCCGTGTTATCTGCAATATGGGCCATACGGCTGGCAACAGTGGAGGTTGGGGTAGCGGTATCCCAACCACCGACAGCCTGGGCTGCGGTTCATGGGCCGGAAATATGACCTCGGATAATATCGACTGGCGGCATTTCCTCAATCATACTTGGGTGTCGACCCCGATCCCGGAAAGCATCCCAACTGACGAGGAGTTATTCGGTGAATACTTGAAAAAATGGGGACCCGGCTGAACCCGGACACCTATTTCATAAAACGCAATTGCCCGTTAGTCGTAAAAGATAACGGTGGAATCAGAATAACGAAAAAAAGCTCTTCCTTCGGTA
>JAJFLV010000195.1 GCA_021772535.1 Opitutales bacterium
GGAGTAAAAAGTGGTCGGGGCGACTGGATTTGAACCAGCGACATCTGCGTCCCGAACGCAGCACTCTGCCAGGCTGAGCTACGCCCCGTTGCGTCTGAAATCCAGGCGATTCACGTTTGTTGGGTATCGTGCAGGCCTGAATAACTGCTCTGCACTCACCCCTTGGCTTATTGGGGAACCAAGGCAATCCTTTTGATATTTTCTCTTCTCGATTGAAAAATACTTGTTTCAGGAAATATACCGATTCCTGAAATTACTGACTTCCCCAATCATACCCGTATAGAAATGCCCGCTGGAGCACGAACCGGATTTTGACGGCTTCAGCCGGGGCCTTTTCTCCGCCCTTCCAACTGACTGTTGTATGCCGGTGGTCCCCGGTTATCGGGTGGCAATCTTCAACCGAGAAACCCGGAACCGGACGGTCGGATTTGTCCAGCAACTCCGCCCGGAACTCGCCGCCATCGCGAACCAGGAGGTTGACCGCTAGACGGCTGCCCACGGGGTTCCCCGGGCGGGTCACCGCCTCACCGAAAGTGGCCCCTCCTGCCGATGGCGCCAAAGCCCACAACCGGTCGAACTGCCAGGTGGCCCGGCACAACGCTGTATTGAAAGCCAGGGTCGGCGTCTCAATGCCGATGACCGATTCCCCGCCGACCTCGATCCTCGGGCCGAAACGCGTGTCGAATATCTCGCCGTGGAGCCCTTCCGATCCCGCGTAATACACATGCATTCTGCCGTCCTCGACGACAGGATGGTGCATCTGCCAGATCATGCCGCCGCCATAGTCGCCCAGCGGGGGATTCGCCAAGGCTGGCCGTCGGTCTGGCCGCCACCAATGAATGCCGTCGCGAGAGGCAGCCAGTTGCAGCGACATGGTTTGAATCGACGGGTTGTAGTAGTTGACCAGCGCCATGTAGCCGCCTTCCACTTTGACCGGACAAAGTTCCAAAAATTGGGTGAAGTCCGGATCACGCCAGTCCGGACTGAGGACGGTGACTTGGTTGCCCCACTCGCGTCCGTCAGCGCTCGTGCGCCGGGCTACCTTGCGGATGGTCAGTGTGTCGTTGTCATAGGGAATGATGCGATTTTCATCACTTACTTCACCGTTGATCTTGAAATAGGATATGTAGGAACCATCGGGTTGACGGTAAACGTAACAGACATCGCCGCGCGGCGTCGGCATGAGCGGACCGTCCACCAGCTTCCAATCCTTCCCATCCTTCGACCGGTAACGGTAGCACCCCAGTGCATGATGTTGGGGGCCCGGCAAAGATCCCACACGGTTGACCACGTTGCCCTTTTTGGGCGACCGCATAACGAACATCTCGTAGGGCCATTCCTTGTTCTCCGGATCGACGAAGACCGACGCATAGACCGCGGTACCGCCGGAATCGAGATCCAGCAGAATGTTCGTCCGGTCATGACCGGGCCAGCCGACGAACGGCAGCATGGGGCGATACCAGTTCACTCCATCCTTGCTCTCCAGATACGTCAAACGGCGCTGGGTCACATGCCTGAACGCCAGAGCCTCGACACGCGGGGGATCGGCCGGGTCGGGCTTGGCCGCCGCCCTCCCCTCCGGAGGTGCCTCCTCCGCCGGGGTCGAAACCTGCCAGGCCTTCCACAGGCCGTCGATGGGGTCGCGCAGGACCGTGCCATGGGCCATGACCCCGCCGGAATCCCAGGGCATGGCAGGTTCCAGCAGTGGGTTGCGGGGATCTGGGACTCCCTCTTCGACTCGCCAGGAGACAAGTTTCAGGGATTCAAAATCATCGGGCATCAACAGCGGCATACGATCCGCGGCGGAGGCCGTGGCTGCAAAGGCCGCGCCGGCAAACACCAAGGCCACGCAGGAATCCCGGATAGGCGTCATCTCATCCTTTTTGATATTCTCTCAAATGGAACTGTCTTGTCCTTGCAAAATTAACGAGGGTTTTTCTCGAAGATTTCGATAATGTTGCCGTCGGGATCGTGGACATAAATGGTCAGGCCGTAGGCGCCGGGGCCGAGGTCCCGGAAAATGGAAACTCCTGCCTCTTTAACCCTCTTGGCGAATCCGGCCACCTCCCGCACCTCGAAGGCAATATGGTCAACCTGTTCCTGGCCGCTCCCGCCGATGGTCAGGCCCAGACCCTGTTCCATCACCACCAGAGGCCGGCCATCGGGCAATGGCGAAGCATCCGGACGCACTTTGAAGCCTAGCATATCGACATAAAATCGCTTCGACTTTTCCAGGTCGCTCACTTTTAGCAACAGATGGGCCAGGCCAAGGTTTCGCGAACCCCCGGAGGTCTCAATCCATTCCAGAACGGCCCCCGAATCGGAGAGAATGCTCAGATAATGCGACCATACTTCCTGCGCCGGTTTTTCCCACTCCGGCGAGACTCCGGCAATGCAATCGGTCACTGCCACCACATCGTAATCCCGCAAATAGGCCTCCCGCAAAGTCGTTTCCACGCAGGCGTTGGCCGTCGCTCCGGTGATCAGCAGCGCTTCCACACCCAGCATTTCGAGAACGATTTGCATACGGGTTTCATAAAAACCCCCGAAGCGGTGCTTGCGGATGATGAGTGACGGGTCGTCCGCCAGGGGAGCCAGTTCATCCAAAATTTGGGCATCCCAACTTCCAGCCAGAGCGGAGACCGTTTTTCGCTTTGAAGTATGGGAGGGAAGTCGCTTTTTCCCGCGCCGGTGATCTTTGTCAGTGGAAAAATGCTCCTGCACCGTCCAAAGGACCGGCATTCCGGCTTCTTTACAACCCTTGACCAGCCGGGAAATCGGTTCAATGGCCCTCTGGGCCGGTGCGATGTTAACTCCCGAAATGCCCAGGGTCCCCTTTTCGTGGGCAAACGCATTCTGCATGTCGATGACGATTAAAGCCGTCTTGCCCGGATCCAGCAAATGAAGACTCATGGCTGCTCCCCCTCTCCCCTATTATCACCCTCCCCCTCCTTATCCATCTTCAAATCCACACGATCGATGCCGAGCACCCCGGCTCGGGCCCAGTTCTCCAGAGGCACCTCTTGCAAAACTACATGTAGACCATCCGGTCTGGCCCCTGCGTGCTCGACCATGGCATCGGTAATGGCTTTCACGAGAGCCCGTTTTTGTTCGGTTGTCCTGCCGGGCCACATTTGAACGGTTACTACTGGCATATCATTATCTATTAAAATTAAAGGAAAATTGAAATAAGAGAAACCCCACGTTAATCGAATGTTATGTGAAGAGAACAATGAGTATGCTTTTCATGTTTCAAACGTGGCAACCAGATTTTAATTGAGATATAAATGATTTTATATCAGTGAGGTTCTATGAAGATTGTAGATTGCACTGTAACCATCGTAGCGATCCCTAACCGCCGCCACCACACCTGGGCCAGTAAAATGGTCGCTCCCATCGGGCGTCACGCCATCCTCCGGGTGGATACCGACGAAGGCATCAGCGGCTGGGGCGAAGCGCCCGCCGGAATGACTTGGGGCGGTTCCTCCATGCGCTATTACGGGGAATCCCCGGAAACGGTTAAGCACCTCATCCTCAAACACTTGCTGCCGGTAATCAAAGGCCTTGACCCCACCCAGATGGGAGTTCTTCACACCCAAATGGACCGGGCGGCCAAAGGGCATCCTTACGCCAAGGCAGCCATCGACATGGCCTGTTACGACATCGCCGGAAAAGCCTTCGGAGTGCCCGTTTCCACCCTCCTGGGAGGCCGCCACCGTGACGGCATTGAAATCGCCCACTCTCTCGGAATCATGGATAACGACCGCTGCGTGGAGGAAGCGGAACAAGCCGTGGCCGAAGGCGCCCTCACCCTCAAATGCAAAACCGGCCTCGACCCCCGGCGCGATGTGGAACTCGTCCAGAAATTAAGGGAAAAGCTGGGCCCCGAGGTGCGCATCCGGGTCGATGGCAATGAGGGCTATGCCACCATCTGGGATGCCATCGAGGTGACTCGCCAACAGGAGGAATATGGAATTTTTCTGTGCGAACAGCCGGTCGCCGGAGTGGAGAGTTTAGCCAAAGTGGCGGCCCGCATCGACACCCCGGTCATGGCCGACGAATCGGCCTGGACCGTCATGGATATCCTCGAACTGCACCAAAACGATGCCGCCGCCTGTTTTTCCTGTTATGTGACAAAACCGGGTGGCCTCTACCGGGCCAAACAGCAGGCCGATTTCGCCGACAATCTGGGAATCTATTGCGATATCGGAGGCTCCATCGAACTGGGCATTGGAAACGCGGCCAATCTTCACCTCGGAACCGCCCTCAAAAACGCCATTTTACCCAGTGTCTGTCCGGTCTCCAAACCGGAGGGCGCAAAAGGTCCGGAAATTGCCGGAACCTACTACCTGGACGATATTGTTACCGAGCCTTTCTCCTTTCAGGATGGCCAAGTGATGGTCCCCGATGGTCCCGGTCTCGGTGTCGAAGTGGACATCTCCAAGCTGGAAAAATACGCTGACGAATGAGCACGGTGGCCATATTGGGGGCCGGTGCCGGAGGTCTTTCTGCTACAGCTGAATTGATTTCCGGGGGTCACACGGTTCGACTCTGGAACCGCTCCGCCACAGCCCTTGAGCCTTTTCGGGAAACCGGGATAGTGGAATATGAGGGTATTCTGGGGGAAGGCTCGGCCCAACCCGAAATCATATCCACCGACCTCGAAAAAATTCTTGGAGAAGTGCATGTCATCCTGGTTTGCCTGCCAACCTTTGCCCATGCGGCCGTGGCTCACGCCATTGCCGATACAAAATTTACCTCCACACCCATTGTTCTCAATCCCGGACACACCGGAGGCGCTCTGGAATTTCAAACTGTATTCCTGGAACGCGGCATAACGCCCCCGCCCATCGCCGAGTTTTCCACCCTCACCTACGTGGCCAGAAAATACCGCCCCAACCGCGTCACCATAACCGGCGCGGCCAAAAGCATCCGGCTGGCCGCCTTGCCGGGAGGCGCTGAGGCGGCCCGTTTGGGGGCAAAGCTATACCCTGCCGCAACGATCGTGGGAGATGTCATGGCCACCAGCCTGGCCAACGTAAACCTCGTCCTCCACCCCCCTTGCGCCGTGCTGGGGTCGGCCTGGATCGAGGCCACCGGCGGCGATTTCACCTTTTACGTCGAAGGAATGACTCCCGGCGTCTCCCGCGTCATGCAGAGCCTCGATGAAGAAAGGCTGGCGGTCGCAAATGCCTTCGGGCATGACCTGCCGGACCTTGTTCAGGAAATGACCGCCATCGGCACGGTCGAGCCATCGGACTCGGCCGGAGGAGATTTTTCCAGGGCCATCAGCGGCGGTCAGGCCAATAGCAAAATCAAGGCCCCCGATTCCCTTGAACACCGCTACTACCGGGAAGATTTTGGGCACGGCCTGGTCCCTTTTTTAGCCCTCGCCCAAATCGCCGGGGTGGATACCCCGGTAGCCGCCTCTCTTTTAGCCCTGGGCCAGGCGCTGACCGGAAAAGACTTTCCCTCGATTGGTAGAAACGCCGGGAAAATGGGCATAGCCGGGCTGGACAAAGAGGAGTTGCTGAAAAAGATTAGAGATTGAGATTAATTTAATATAATGGAAGAGATCGAAACAGAAATTCCCGTTGATTGGAACGACCTTAGCGTAGCCGTGGTGGGAGGAGATGAACGGGAGCGCGAAATTGCCCGCCTGGCAGCGGCCACCGGCGCTGCGGTTCGCGCTTTTGGTTTCCCCTGGCCGGAAGGCGGTATCGAAGGCGTGGAAAAATCGGCAAACGCTCAAGACGCCCTTGAAGACGCCCAATTTGCCCTCTTTCCGATTCCTGGCATGGGCATGGATGGTTCCCTCTTTGCCACCGAAAAAATCATTCCCAACCGCGAGCTTTTAAGTGTCATGCGGCCCGATGCCCATATCATTTTGGGAACTCCCGATGAGGCTCTCAAACAGGCTGCCGCCTCCCTCCAAATCGGTTTGCACGAGTACGAATCGGACAAGGAGTTGATGCTGCTCCGGATGCCTTCCATCATCGAGGGCGCCCTCAAGCTGGCTATCGAAAATACGGACCGGACTCTGCACCGGTCGAAGGTCTGCGTCGTCGGTTATGGCAACATCGGGGCCATGCTGAACCGGACCCTCGTCCTGTTGGGTTCCCATGTCACCTTGGCGGCAAGGAATCCAGTAGCTCGGGCCAACGCCCTCAATGCCGGAGCCGAAGTGGTTCACACCGATGACCTTGAATCCATTGCGCCTCAATTGGACATTCTCTTTTCCACTGTTCCGGCCCGAATCGTAACGCCCGCGGTTCTCGATAAACTTCCGCCCCATGCCCTCGTCATGGACCTCTCGGCCCCGCCCGGCGGTGTCGACCTCGATTACGCCAAACGGATCGGGCTCAAGACGGTATGGGCCCGCGGCATGGGCCGGCGAGCCCCGGTGACGGTCGGAGCCAGCCAATGGAAGGGCATCAGCCAACGTATCGCCGCCATCTTGCAAAACCCCTGAAATTTCTCTTCAGGGATAGAAAATTAATTTCGTATCAGGCGCTGCGAATTGACTTTTTGACAATTTTTGTTTACCTTTATATGGTACGGAGCAAAGGAAAAATGCACCCCCAGCATAAAAAGATTCATGATCATAATTACTTGGGCGAAGATGCCTTCCGCAAAGATCTCCAGCGGGCAAAGACGCTGTCGTTGAAACGCTTGTTGTCTAAAATGAGGCCGGCCAACCCAAACCGGCCTCGGATGCAAAAGACCAAAACCCTGAAGTAATTTAGCGAAATATCATCCCTCTCGTTTGATCAATTAAACTCCCTCAAACAGGGAGCATGGTGGGGTTGTCCCTGAAACCGTTGACAGTGCCCGCAATCCCTGCCAAAAGCCTTGCTTCCAAAAAAAATGGAGCCGCTGCTATTTGGTTCCAAAACCCGAATAAGAGTGTTTTTTCAATAATTAATTAAACCTGATTTTATCATGACAACGATTATAGATATTCGAGGCAGGGAAATAATCGATTCCCGCGGAAATCCTACCGTGGAAGTTGATGTGGAGTTGGAAAGCGGAGCCATTGGACGTGCCGCCGTGCCTTCAGGAGCGAGCACCGGCCAAAATGAAGCCCTCGAATTGCGCGACGGGGCTCTTTCCGCCCAGAAAGCCCCCGGTGGAGCCAGGGCGAAAAAACGCTACGGGGGCAAAGGCGTTCTCCAGGCGGTCGCAAATGTTAACGAAATAATCGCCCCCGCACTGGTCGGTCTGGACGCAGTCGAACAGACTGAGATCGACCATACCTTGCTCCGCCTGGACGGCACGGCGAATAAAAAGAATCTGGGTGCCAATGCCATTCTGGGCGTCTCCCTGGCGGTCGCTAAAGCGGCTGCAATGACCCTGGATTTGCCTCTTTACCGGTATTTGGGCGGCGTCAATGCCAAGGTTCTTCCCGTGCCCATGATGAATATTCTCAACGGTGGAGCCCACTCCGATGCACCGATTGACATCCAGGAATTCATGATCATGCCGGTGGGGGCTGACAGTTTTCGCCAGGCCCTCCAAATGGGTGCTGAGGTCTTTCATACCCTTAAAGGGGTGCTTCAATCCAAAGGCCTTTCGACCGCCGTTGGCGACGAGGGTGGATTCGCCCCCAACCTGGAAAACAATGAAGCTGCCCTCGAAGTAATTGCCCAGGCGGTAAAAAAGGCGGGCTACAAATTTGGCAAGGAGATCGCCATTGCCCTCGATCCGGCGGCCTCGGAATTTTACGACTCCAAGTCAAAAAAGTATGTTTTTTCCAAATCGGACGGCTCCAGGCACAGCTCGGACCAGATGATCGACTTTTACAAAGGCCTAATCTCGAAATTCCCCATTCTTTCCATTGAGGACGGGCTTGACGAAGGCGATTGGAGCGGCTGGAAAAAAATGACCCAGGCGCTCGGCGGTAAAACCCAATTGGTGGGGGATGACCTGTTTGTCACCAACGTCAAGTTTCTGAGCAAGGGCATCGATATGGGGGTTGCCAACTCCATCCTCATAAAGGTCAACCAGATCGGTTCTCTCACTGAAACCCTCGATGCCATCGAAACGGCCAAGGAAGCTGGTTACCGCAATGTCATTTCCCACCGTTCCGGTGAAACCGAGGATACCACCATCGCGGACATCGCAGTGGCCACCAATGCCGGGCAGATCAAAACCGGTTCCCTCTGCCGGACGGATCGCGTGGCCAAATACAACCAGTTGCTCCGCATCGAGGAGGAATTGGGGAGTCGGGCCATATATGGAGGAAAATTGCTTTAATTTTCCCAGTTAAAAATCGCCCCTAATCCATGCTCGCGATTTCGATTCCTTTTTGCCTGCGGGATACTTTCAGGCAATGGCCGAACAGCTCAAACAGAGATACCGGTTTGATGCCTCGTTCCCGATTGACAGCGCTGATTATGAAGGCAATTCGCCACTGCTCGAATACAACTTTGTAGGCCGACAGGAGGCTGTTTTTCGGATCAAAGATATGGGTGGCCTCTGAGGTGACTCCATTGACTTCCAAAACCTTTAATTCACGACCTTCACGGAGCGTTTCCGGAGACGGCGTTTTGATGTCCAGCCGGCCAAGATAAAAGCCTTCGTAGGGTTTGCACATGGCGTCCATGGCATCGGCCAGAGCGTCGCTCTTGAGGTGGCTGCCATCGAGGAACATGGCGCCCCGGGAATGCGTGCCCAGTGCTGCGATAGGCAAGCGCTTTCCCGGCGGGAGAATTTCCGCCAGCCTGTGCCGGAATCTTTTCAGATAGGTGGGGGCCATGCAAACGGCCCGTTCGTCATCGAGAATGAGCCGCTCGATGGAACGCCGCCCGTCGCCGACGACTTCGGGAAGCACTTTCACCGTGATGGAAAAGATCTTTCCTTTAGCCTCCCCCGGTATCCGGTAATAGAAAACCCCGAACTCCTCGCCCGGCACAAATTCCTGGACCAAAGTATCTACAACCGTATTTTGGAGGTATCCTCGAACCTCGCCCATTGACCGGACAATGGATACTCCCAATCCTCTTTGTCCCTCATCAGGTTTAAGCACCACAGGGAAGTCGATCTTGTTTTCCTCCAGAAACGATTCCACTTTCGAAACCTGGACTTCAATTTCCCAATCGCGCTGGATCAAGGTCCACCGGGCCAGCCATTCGTTTTCCCCTTTCCGGCCCGCGAAATCCAGGAGAATTTCCGATTTTTCGTCTTCGATAAAACCACCTCTGGGCATGGCCGGATTGGTTGCCGTGAACAGGGTGAAGGAACCATGCCTCAGCCCAAGGTAAATAATGTATAACACCACCGGCGGGTAAAACACCCACAAGGGCCAGAATTCCCACCTTGAAAACCGCCGCCATCGCGACAGAAGAAGCCGCCTTTGCCGATAAAAACCTGGAGAAACCCTAAACCAGATGATCAGAGCCACTGTAAAAATGACCACCGCACTAGCCGTAAAGAGTGGTTGCCAATCCAAACCGGAATTCAATGCCAGAACTTGTAAAACCATTCCCCTGCCCCGATGAATGGATTATCTCGAAAGCGGATCCAGAGAAAGGACCGTTTTTACCGCTTCAGACTTGAAATCGGTTTCGTTTGACACCCGGTCGCGATAGGAAAATACAATCTCTGACCGATTGACTGTGATGCGGCTTAAACTAAGGGTTAAGGCATCCTCCCGCTCCATGCATACGGAAAAGGCACTGCGGTTTGCTCGCTCGCAATAATGAAAGTTCCGCAAATAATTTCTATCCGGGGCCATCCCCTCCGTCAAACGCCTGTGGTATTTATTGGCCCGCTCCTTGACGATTTCCTCGGTTCGATAGGAGGACGTTGTCAGGGGAAGGTCCTTCTCCTCAATCTGTCTGTAATCAAGAGAGCAGCCGTCCCAGGTCCACTGACGGGCGGATTGATCGGGTTCCAGGCCGACCAGGTAAAACGGACGATAGGGCTCCATTGAAATCTTCTCCAGCCGCTGGTAAAGATCGTCCAGACAACAGCTAGAAGCCAGCGAGCGCAACAAATGACCTCGGCTGGCTCTGGCAGGGTCGGCTTTGCTTCCGCCTCCGGAAGAGTGAGCCGGGTAATGATTGAGCAGACAAACAGTCAACCGGTGTTCATTGACCCATATCCAGGTTCCGCCGTAATTCCCGTCAGCGGGAGCGAGATAACGCACACCCTCCTGTTGCTCTATCTTCGGGGGTAATCCGGGCTTCCTGCTCCTTAACTCGTCCCGGTTGAAAAATACTTCGTAAAATGAGGGCTGCCGCCACCAGGTTACGGTGCACATTGGGCTTGGGTTTGCTGGTGCTTGAGGGTCGATGGGGCCACGCCGAAATCAGATGGTGTCTTTATTCCATGAAGATTACAGATAACGGCTATGAGCGCGTAATGATGGATGGTGTGGCTGAGTAAAAATTGCAGTTCCCTACGGATAGTGGATTTGCTCCAGGATTTCCTCGATTCGGGGCTGCCGCTGTCCATTTTTACCAACAAATCCTTGTCCATATCTTCGGATTCAATTTTTCCCAGCTCTCCGGCGATACGGTTTAACGCGCGGACGGCATGGTCCGGGTCGTTTTCCACCCGTTCATCCCGGGGTCTTTCGTCATAATCGACACGGCCGCTCCGGCACCCCTTTAACAAACTGCTGTAATGATCGATGTTATGCCTCAGATGCCCTCCGATTTTGCTATCGAAACATTGGGGGCTGGGCCGAGTGTAAAGGTCGACATCGAGTCGATCCAGCAAATCGACCCCCTGTTGGATACAGTGGAGGTTATCCAGAATTAAAATATGCATTTCATTTAATGGCAGCCATTTCAAAAAACGGGCATTAAACCAATCCTCAGGCCAATTCAAAGTAAATTTGTTGAGAAGACAAGAACGCCTTTCCATTTTTTTGCCTGTTAGAGACTCGGCAACCTTCTTTTTATTCCTCAAATAAAGGAGATTGAGTGCCAGCCTGGGTAAGGCGGTATTGAAACGATTGGGTATTAGCCTTTTATTTTTGAGATAAAAAATTAATCACAAGAAAATTACTAAATCCCTGGCTTATTCCGCATCTTTGACCATGTGCACCCAGTTACTGCGTGCTTTGGCCAAGTAGGTGCTTGGGTCTTTCTGCCAGATTTCAAGGATATCCTTGTTTTTCATGACGTAGAGCTTCCCATCATCTATAAAAAATGCCTCCGGGTCGCAAACAACCGCCTCGCCATCAGCTACTGACAATGCACAATATCCGCCGAAAGCGGGAGCGTATTTATCAGGGTCTTTTTTGAAGAGTTTCAAATTTGTCTTGGAGTGAAATCTCCAGACGGCCCCGTTCCACTCGACACTGTTGGCTGGACTCCCTTTGACCGCCCTGCCATCCAGAAAATAAGCGACAGTATCGTAACCCTGCAAAGCGACATTCTCAGGAGTCACACTGATGGGGCGAAATCCTGCCATAAAGAAACTGAAAAACCCCAAAGCCAGGAACGAAATGGACCTGGCCATCAACCCGGGCACGTTAGTGTTTTTATAAAGATTCATGGAGGTGTGTTATTAAGTTTTAATTTGAAAAGATGCCCTAAGCCCTTGGGAAAGACAGTCTCTATTAAATATCCTTTCAAAATGGTTTGTCGAGTCTGAGCCTTAATCCTTTCAAGAATATGGCCTATCCCGGATAGGCTTGAGGAGTTTCCTTGAGTAACTGGAAATTGATGAAACATCTGCTTAAAGGGTAAGATATTGAGACCGCCCTCTCTATTCCTTTGAAAAACTGTCAAACCCGGTGTTCCGGGCTGATGGGGACGCTCTGGGAACCGATTTTCTCAGCTGATGACAAGCCATACCGTTCCATTATTTACCGTCAATATTTTAAAAATCCGGAAAAAAGTCGATAAATGCAATTTTCGGTGGACAAACCGAAAGGTTTAAATTGTATGATCGGCCTAGTGGACAAACCCGAAGAAAAACTCATCTCACGAAAAGGTCTCCTGTTCGACCTGGTTATCACGGCAATTTGGTTTGCCACCCTTTCGGTCATTTTGCGGCCTTATGTTCCCGCCCAAACAGAAATATACCGGGTCGTAATCGCAATCATTACCGCTTCCTGTCTGACGGGGGTTTTCTGGCTCGCCATTTCCATGTTCAGGGTCGTTCGGGTTGACCAGTCCAGGCGGAACAACGATTGAAGGCCGCGCAATAGCGCAGATCAGGCCCCGGCCTTGGCCGTTGAACTCAGGGTGCGCTTGTAGAGGTAATAGATCACGGCCAGGGTAAACAAAAGCCCTAGCGCCGCCGCTCCCGGCAGTTCACCAGGCATGCGGTCTTGAAAATATACCGCTGCCCCGGCAATCAAGACTCCCATCAAGGCCTCCCCCGTGATCAGCCCGGAGGCCAGCAACAGCCCGGAATTGGCCCGCATCTGTCGGAGGTCGAGGGATAGGAATTTCGATTTTCGCTTAACGATAAGCGCCAGAACCCCACCGGCAAAAATTGGCACCGATAAACCCAGGGGCAGGTAGATTCCCACCGCCACGGCCAATACCGGAAACCGAAAGGAGGAACCCCGCCGGGCCTGCACCACATCCAGTATTATGCACGCCACTGCCAGACCGAAACCGATGAAAATAAACTTCCAGTTAATGCCCGCGCCGAAAATGCCCGTGGCCAGGTCGCGCATCAACCCCGCTTGCGGGGCCGAAAGGGCTTCCACTCCTTCCCGAATGGGTCGGCCGATTCCCTGGCCGGCATCCAGAATCTGCAATATCAGCGGAATCGTGACGGCCGCGGCGAGAACACCGATAACCTGGTAAATCTGTTGTTTCCAGGGGGTTGCGCCGACCACGTGGCCGCATTTCAAGTCCTGCATGTTATCGCCGGCGATGGCTGCCCCGGAACAGATCAATCCGGCCATATAGATCACCGCGATCGGTCCCAGCGTGGCCGCCAGGCCCGTGTTGCCCATCAGTTGCAGCAAGATCAGGGCGGAAACAACCACCGTGGCGATGGTAACTCCCGATATCGGGTTATTGGAACTGCCTACCAGTCCCGACATATACCCGGCCACCGAACTGAAAACAAATCCGAAGATCAACGTGAGGACCGTCATAACGGTCGCAATCATCATTTTGTCGGGGTACTCCCCCAGAACCGTGTAAAATATCGCAAAAACCGGGATGACGCTCAAAAGCACCACCCAGCCGACAATGTTGATCGGGGTATCGAATTCCGTCCTCAACAGTTCCGCGCCTCGTCCCGAGGAGACTGCCCGATAGGCCGAAAGGCTCGATTTCATGCCTTGCAGGATCGGCTTGCACAAGGAGATGAGGGACCAAAGTCCTCCCACCATCATGGCCCCCACCCCGATTCTCCGGCAATTCTGCCAGGATTCTCCCGCCAGGTTATTCCAGTCATCCATTGTCAGTTCAGCCAGGGGTATGGACGGATCGATCCCCACCGCTTGCATCAAGGCAGTGCTGTTGAAGAACCAGTTGAGCGGAACTCCGATTACCGTCCCGATAACCCCTCCCGCAAAGACCAGCATGGCAATGTTGAAACCGACGATATAACCCACTCCGATGAGGGCCGGGCTGAGAGTGATGTTGCCCGTAAAAAGATACTTTCCCTTCAGCCAGGCTGCGGTCGCGCCAACATTCCCCGCCAGAACGCCGAGACCCGACTCGAGCAGTTTAAAGGCTCCCCCGATTCCCGCCGCTTGCAGCAGCATCCGAAATCCGGCCGCAGAGGCTGAACTGCTGCCTGACTCGCCTCTTGTGTGCTCGACACCCCCGGTCTTGAGTACCTCGGCTGTTGCCACGCCTTCGGGAAACTTCAAACGGGCCTCGATAATCAGTGCCCTCCGCAATGGAATGGTAAAGGCCACTCCGAGAACTCCGCCCACAATGGCGATGGCTACAATCGGCCCGTATTGATAGGTTTCCCAGGCCCCCATCATGACCAGGGCCGGAATCGTGAAAATCATCCCCGCAACGAGGGATTCACCGGCCGAGGCCGATGTTTGCACCAGGTTGTTCTCCAATATGTTGGTGCGCTTGCAGCACCGCAATACTCCCATCGAAACCGCCGCCGCCGGTATCGAGGCGGAAACCGTCAATCCTACCAGCAATCCAATATAGGCGTTGGCCGCGGCCAGTGTCATCGACAGGACCGCCCCCAGAATCAGTCCTTTGACGGTTATCTCCGCTAGATTGACATCGGGAGCGACAACCGGTGGGGAAAGCGCGTTGTTGTTGATATTGTTTTCACTTTTCTGAGGCATGGATGATTTAGTGGCGCTAGGGGATTCGGGTTGTGGGGTAAGCTCCTTTACTTAAAAGGGCTTTAACACGGCAAAATAAATCAGGGGAATGAAAATGAGCAGACTGGATTCGTTGAAAATCCGGTAGAACAACCCTTTTCGTATATTTCCTTTTTCAAAGCCTTTCATCAAGATGTAGCACAAAATATGGTAAACGATGAGCAAACCGACGAATAGGAGCTTGGCGTGCATCCAGCCGCCCGTGAGCCCGTAGCCCAGCCACAGCCATAGCCCGAATCCCATCGCCGGCATCGAGATAATGGACATGAAACGAAAGAGCCGGAATTCCATGATGACCAGTCTGCGGACATCCTGGCCCGCTTTCAAAGCCTCGGCATGGTGTACGAATATCCTCGGCAAATAAAAAATACCAGCCATCCAACTGGTAAAAAACAGTATGTGAAAGGCTTTAACCCACAGCATGATTTCCGGTGACCTCGTTTCTCCTCGAATAAATAAATCTCTCCCACTGATGGCAGGCATTCCCCTCCAGGGCAAGCCCGCTGTTCGGGCCGGGGCCCGGGAAAAAAGAATTTTTTCCAATTCCAGATGACATATCCCGATTATTGGTTATCTTTTAGCTAAAGGCGAAACGTTCTGAATCCAGCAACAACAATCCAAATTCAACCATCACCGGTTGCCAATCACTACAGTGCAAATGACTTCGCAAATAAAGTCTCCACCACTGAAAAATTGCCCAAAGACCGTAATCGATCGAGCCGGCCTGGATTGCCTCTTCGATTCCTTGAGAGTTCGAGGATTTACGGTGGTGGGCCCGACGGTGCGGGACGGGGCGATTATTTACGATAATCTAGGCTCGACCAACGATTTGCCCATGGGCTGGACCGATGAGCAGGAAGCTGGCAGTTACCGGTTAAAAAAACGCAGCGACAAAGCATTATTCGGCTATACCGTTGGTCCGCATTCCTGGAAAAAATACCTTTTCCCGCCACGGCAACGCCTTTGGATGGCTAAACGCCAGGGCCGGAGTTTCTCCATTGAAAATAATGACCCGCCGGAAAATTCAAAATTCGCCTTTATTGGTGTCCGTTCCTGCGAACTGCATGCCATTGGCATCCAGGACCGGGTATTCATTGGCGATAAATTTATCGATCCGGTTTATAAGTCCAGGCGGGAGCAGGCTTTTATTGTCGCGGTCAATTGCGGCCAGGCCGGTGGCGCCTGTTTTTGCGCCTCCATGAACACAGGACCCAAAGCGGAATCCGGCTTCGATCTCGCTTTAACCGAAATTCTAAACCGAAAATCCCCTTATTTCGTTGTCGAGGTGGGCAGCGCTGCCGGGGCCGAGGTTATGGGCGATATCCCGCAACGGCAGTTGGCAGAAAAAGATGAGCAGGCTGCCGAGGCGGTGGTTGCCGGTGCAACATCCCAAATGGGTCGGGCAATGGAGGTCGAGGGAATCCGGGAACTCCTGCCGGACAATCCCGACCACCCTCGCTGGGAGGAGGTTGCCAAACGCTGCCTGAGTTGCGCCAATTGCACAATGGCTTGTCCCACCTGCTTTTGCTCAACAGTTGAGGATACCACCGACCTGACAGGTGACCACGCGGAGCGTTGGAAGCGCTGGGACTCCTGTTTCACCATGGATTTCTCCTATATTCATGGCGGCTTTGTTCGGCAGGAAACGAAATCCCGTTACCGCCACTGGATAACGCACAAACTTTCCACCTGGCATAATCAATTCGGTTCTTCCGGCTGTGTCGGTTGTGGCCGCTGCATCACCTGGTGCCCGGTTGGAATCGATATCACCGAGGAAGTAGGAGCCATTCGCGCTTCCTTATCTTGATCTTAAAGTGACCAAAACTCTGAAAACTAATCGGAAGTAATACAATGAAACAGTTAGAAAATATAATAACCAATAATGAGAACTTCAAAACCCTATCGCCAGAGCACGTTAAGGAACTGGCTGGCAGGGCTTCCATAATCGATTTGGAGACCGGCGCATTTATGTTTTGTCAGGATGGCAAGGCGGATCATTTTTACGTGCTGACCAAAGGCTCCGTCGGTCTGGAAATTCACGCTGCCGGATGGGGCACCGTCACCATGCAAACCCTTCGCAGCGGCGACCTTCTTGGATGGTCCTGGATGTTTCCACCCTACCGATGGCATTTTGATGCTAAAACCCTGGAACCCTCCCAGGCCATTGCCTTCGATGCCGCCACAGTTCGCGATAAGTTTAAAAAGGACTCCGATTTCGGCTATCAGGTCATGAAGATTGTGGCCACACATATGATGGACCGCATCGTCGCCGCCAGGTTGCAGATTCTTGACCTATACGGCAAGAATCCCGATCATCAGGGTTATGCCATAAGATGACGGTCCTTCTTGATGACCCCATGGTCACGACACCCTGGGTAATCGATCAAATGAGAAGGGAAACCGCCGACACCTTCACCTTTATTCTCAAACCGGTGAAGGGCCATGGGCGTGGATCTTTTCAATTCGAGCCGGGGCAATTCAATATGCTCTATGTCTTCGGCACGGGAGAAGTTCCTATTTCCATCAGCGGAACTCAGGAACAAAACGGAAAATTGGAGCATACAACTCGTGTTGCCGGTACGGTTACCGGCGCCATGGGTAAGCTGCGCTCAGGCGATGTTATCGGTATACGCGGCCCTTTCGGCAGTCATTGGCCAATCGAGAACGCAATCGGCAAGGATGTCATTGTGGTCGCGGGTGGCATCGGCTTGGCACCACTGCGTCCGGTTTACAACGCTTTGGTCGGGCGGAGGGATGAGTTTAATAAAATTGTCCTCCTCTACGGCTCCCGCACACCGGAGGACATCCTATTCCGCAGTGAACTGGAAAAGCTTAGCGCCAATCTCGATATCGAAGTCTTCGTCACTGTCGACCGGTCCACCATGGGGTGGCGCGGCAATGTCGGCGTCGTCACCTCGCTCCTTCGCAATGTGCCATTTGATCCCCGCAATGCTGTCGCCATGGTTTGCGGACCCGAGATCATGATGCGCTTTTCCGTCCATGAGCTGCAACGCCGCGGTCTCAAAGAGGAAGAGATTTATATCTCCATGGAACGAAACATGAAATGTGCAATCGGCCATTGCGGTCACTGCCAGTATGGTCCCGAATTCATCTGCAAGGACGGGCCGGTATTCCCCTATAATCGTATTTCCAATCTTTTAGGGACTCGGGAACTGTAATAATGGTTCAACCACGCAAACCAAAATTGGCCGTCTGGAAATTCGCCTCTTGCGACGGATGCCAGCTTAGCCTGCTCGATTGTGAAGACGAGCTTCTGGCCGTGGCCGGAGCGGTCGACATCGCTAATTTTCCGGAGGCCTCAAGGGCCGTCGCAAAAGGTCCTTACGATCTCTCCCTCGTGGAGGGTTCCATCACGACCCCTCACGATGCCGAGAGGATTCATAAGATCCGCCGCAACTCCAAATACCTCATTACCATCGGCGCTTGTGCCACTGCCGGCGGTATTCAGGCCCTGCGTAATTTTCAGGATGTCAGGGAATTCATTTCCATTGTTTACGCCCACCCGGAATACATTGAGAGCCTCAAAAAATCCACCCCCATTGCCGAACATGTTTTCGTCGACTTCGAACTTCGCGGCTGTCCCATCAACAAGATGCAGTTGGTCGAGGTAATTAGTGCTTTCCTCAATGGTCGAAACCCGAATACGCCGAGGCATAGTGTCTGCATGGAGTGCAAGATGCGGGGTGCTGTTTGTGTCATGACCGCCCGGGGAATACCCTGTCTCGGACCGGTCACCCAGGCCGGTTGCGGAGCCCTCTGTCCGGCTTACAATCGTGGATGCTACGGTTGCTTCGGTCCCATGGAAACCCCCAACACACCATCTCTCAGCAAATGGTGGAAGAAATTGGGGGCGAATGATCCCGACCTGGTTCGGGCATTTCGAGGATTTAATGCCTATGCGGAGGAATTTCGAAGGGAGAGCGAAGCCCATGAAGTCCGGTAAGAAGAAGAAGAAGACTAAAAATAATAACGGTAACCGGCGAAGAAGAATCAAGGTCAACTACATGGCCCGGGTAGAGGGCGAAGGCGGCCTCGATATCAGGATTCGGAACGACCGGGTAACCGATGTAAAACTGCGCATTTTTGAGCCTCCCCGGTTCTTTGAGGCATTTTTGCGGGACAGGATGTTCACCGAGGCGCCTGACATCACCGCCCGGATTTGCGGCATCTGCCCCATTGCCTACCAGATGAGTTCCGTCCACGCCATGGAAAATGCCCTTGGCCTCTCCATCGGCGGACCGATTCGGGAGCTGCGCCGGTTAATTTACTGCGGCGAGTGGATTGAGAGTCATGTCCTCCATGTGGCCATGCTCCATGCGCCCGATTTCCTCGGTTATCAAGATGCCATCGCCATGGCCAAAGATCACCCCGATATCGTCAAAAACGCCCTGCAGTTGAAAAAAATCGGTAATGACCTCGTAACCCTATTAGGGGGGCGCGAAATTCATCCCATCAATGTTCGCGTGGGGGGATTTTACCGCGTGCCTGCCAAAAGTGAGTTTAAAGAAATAAGGGAAAAACTGAATTGGGCTCTTGAGACGGCTGTGGGTATGGTCCGGTGGACCGGAACTCTGCCTTTCCCCGACTTTGAGCAGGACTATGTTTTTGTTTCCCTCCGCCATCCGCAGGAATACCCTTTTTGCGAGGGCCGCCTGGTCTCCAATAACGGCCTCGATATTGCCATCGATGAGTTTCCCCAACATTTCGAGGAAAGCCATGTCGAACATTCCACCTCACTGCATTGCCTCAAGAAAGATTCCGGCAATTACTTTGTCGGTCCTCAGGCCCGCTATAGCCTCAACTTTGACCGGCTAACCCCGTTGGCACAGGAAGAAGCCCTCAAGGCGGGCCTGGCCAAAACCTGCCGCAACCCCTTCCAGAGCATTATTGTCCGTTGCGTGGAAACCCTCTGGGCGGTGCAGGAAGCGATTAGAATTATAGACAACTACGAAATGCCGGATAGCCCGGCAGTCGAATTGGAACCGCGTGCGGCCACCGGCCACGGGTGCTCGGAAGCTCCTCGAGGCATCCTCTACCATCGTTACAGGATCAATGATCAAGGCCTCATTGAAGACGCTGAAATCATCCCGCCGACTTCCCAGAACCAGGCCACCATCGAAAACGATCTGCGGGAGATGATTCCCAAATTTATTCACCTCGAAGACGAAAAATTGAAATGGCAGTGCGAGCAGGCCGTCCGCAATTACGACCCTTGCATTTCCTGTTCCTGTCATTTCCTGCGCTTGAATCTCGACCGGGACGGCGCCGTGGTTTCCTTGCCATGAAAGAAATGGTCTCAAAAAAGATCCTTCTTATCGGAATCGGCAACTCTCTGCGCGGTGACGATTCCGCGGGGCGGGAAATCGCCAGGAAAATCTCCGCTCGAAGATTCGAGGGAATCACCGTCACAGAAGAATCCGGAGAGACGGCGGGCCTGTTGGAGGCCTGGCGCGGTTGGGATTCGGTCATCCTGCTCGATGCTGTCTGCTCCGGCGCGAAGCCTGGGACGATTTTTCAAATAGACCTGGCCAAAGACTCCATTCCCCGGGATTGGACCAATTATTCCACTCATTCAATGGGCCTGGCGGAGTCGATTGAAATTGCGCGGGCTCTTGGCGAACTGCCCGAAAAGGTATTTTTTGTCGGCCTCGAGGGAATTAATTTTGAAATTGGGGAAGCCCTCTCTTCTCAAGTTTGCCAAGCCGTCGATAACGCTGTGGATCGGGTTTTGGAAATCGCCGCCACACTGCAAAATTCCCCGCTTGTTTCACAAGTGTTAGAACGCAATTGAAAGGATTGAACCATGCACGAATTTTCTCTTCTCGCCGACCTGATGAAAAAAATTGATCAAGTCGTAAAGGAACAGGGTGCCGGACAAGCAGCAGTCATCACAGTTAAACTGGGCGCTCTGTCCCACATTTCGGCCAACCATTTTCGTGAACATTTCGACCACGCCAAACGCGGCACGGTGGCCGCAAATGCCCGCCTCGAAGTCATCACCCTGGACGATGAAACGGATGAGCATGCCCAGGAGATTCTTCTTGAGAGCCTGGAGGTGGAGTGAGATATGGATTTGGTCGATGCACTGGCTATTCCTGAATCAAGTGTGGGGGAAAAACTTAGGACCCGCATAAAAATCAAAGGCGTTGTTCAGGGGGTCGGTTTTCGCCCCTTTATCTATCGTCTAGCCCACCAACTCGGTCTCACAGGTTGGGTCCTAAACTCGCCCCAGGGGGTCGTCATCGAGGCGGAAGGAGAACCGGCCTCTCTGCAAATTTTCCTCTCGCGCATTCGTTCCGATTTGCCCCCGCACGCCTCTATTCGGAGCTTGCAACACACCTATCTTGAACCCTCCGGTTTTAACGGTTTTAAAGTAAGACCGAGCAAACCCGGTGGTAAAAAAAGCGCCCATATCCTGCCCGACATGGCCACCTGCCCGGAATGCCTGCGGGAACTTTTCGATCCAGCTGACCGCCGTTATCGCTACCCCTTCATCAATTGCACCCATTGTGGACCTCGCTACAGCATTATCGAATCGCTCCCCTACGACAGAGCCCATACAACGATGAAGCATTTCGTCCTCTGCCCTGCCTGCCGGGACGAATACGAGGACCCCGCCAACCGTCGCTTTCATGCCCAGCCTAACGCCTGCCCCGAATGCGGCCCCCATCTCCAGCTTTGGGATGAGAAAGGAAACTGCCTCAGCCAAAAAAATGATGCCCTCCTTCAAGCTGCCCGAGACCTTCTCAGCGGAAAAATTGTAGCTCTCAAGGGAATAGGTGGATTTCAACTCCTCGTGGATGCCCGCAATGAAAAGGCCGTGAATCGCCTCAGAGAGCGCAAGGGGCGGCAAGAAAAGCCATTCGCCCTCATGCTCCCTTCTCTGGAGGCTGCAAAGGAAATTTTTGCAGTCTCAAAACTGGAAGCCGAACTTCTCCGGTCGCCGCAATCTCCCATAACCCTTTTGAAAATGAGAGCCGCTGCCAAAAACATGCTGGCCCATGGAATTGCTCCTGGAAACCCTTGTCTCGGTCTCATGCTGCCCTATTCCCCGCTGCACCATCTTCTCATGCGGGAACTGGGCATCCCGATTGTCGCAACCAGTGGAAATCGCTCCGAAGAACCCATTTGCACGGACCAAAGGGAGGCATTGAAACGGCTTGGCGGCATCGCCGACAGCTTTCTTGTCCATGATCGCCCGATTGCCCGGCACATCGATGATTCCGTCGCCAAGGTTCTTTTGGGCCACACTCAAATTCTTCGTCGCGCCCGTGGTTACGCCCCTCTCCCCATTCACGTAAAAGTGAAAATGCCGCCTGCCGTTGCAGTCGGAGGGCATTTGAAGAATACCGTGGCTGCTTCTTCCGGCGAAGATGTTTTCCTCAGCCAGCATCTGGGAGATCTCGATAACCGGGAAACCTTCTCCGCCTTCCGCATGGCCTTGGCGGATCTGCAGAAAATGTATGAATTCCAGCCTGACCGAGTGGTTCGCGATTGCCATCCCGATTACCTTTCGTCCCAACATGCCGAACAATGGGGTCTTCCGGTAATTTCGGTTCAGCATCATATCGCCCATGTCTTCGCTTGCATGGCCGAGCACAATCTCGACGGAAACGTACTGGGGGTATCCTGGGACGGCACCGGCTACGGACTGGATGGCACGGTCTGGGGCGGTGAATTTTTTAAAGTTTCCCCCAATGCCATTGAGCGTGCAGCCCATCTGCGGACTTTTCCCCTCCCCGGCGGTGAATCTGCCGTTCGTGAACCGCGTCGCGCCGCTCTTGGTTTGCTTTTTGAAACTACCAATCATTTTGCCGATTCCGATTCCGGGTTGCCCCCTTTCAAGGCTTTCAATTCTGCTGAAATCAAAGTTCTTGAAACCGCTTTGAAAAAAAAGATCAACAGCCCCATGACTTCGAGCGCGGGGCGTCTTTTCGATGCCGTGGCCTCGATAACCGGTATCCGGCAGGTGACGAACTTTGAGGGACAGGCGGCCATGGGGCTGGAGTTTGCCTCGGAGGGCGAAAGAAGCGGGGATTGCTATCAATTCAAGTTATCGCCCAAGAAGGATCCACAATCGCAACCGCAAATGATATTGGATTGGCGGCCCATGATTCACGATATTCTGGATGATTTGGAAAAGGAAACCCCGGTCGGTTTGATTTCACGGAAGTTTCATAATACATTGATTGAAATGATTGTGGTGACGGCAGCAAAACTCGGAGTAAAAGACATTGTCCTGACCGGAGGTTGTTTTCAAAATCAAATGCTTGCCGAAGGAGTTGTCCGGCGTCTCCGAGAGGAGGGATTCCGCCCTTATTGGCACCAACGTATTCCGCCCAACGATGGCGGCATCTCGGTCGGTCAGATTGTCGCCGCTGCCAAAAACATGACCGTGGTTTAAACTCCAATTAATTGTTATGTGCCTCGCAATACCAGGCAGGATCGCACAAATAACCGATCCATCGGAGATAACCCGGCGGGGAATCGTCGATTTCGATGGTATCAGAAAAACGGTCAATCTGGCCTTCGTTCCCGAAGCGAAGGAACACGATTATGTCTTGGTCCACGTAGGATTCGCCATTTCCCGGATCGATGAAGCCAAAGCCCGCCTGGTTTTCGAATCCCTCCGTCAACTCGAGGCCCTGGATGAACTGGAGCCTTCGCCAGTGTCTGATCCCGAACCCGAACTTGAAACTGAAGCGCGATGAAATTTCTGGACGAGTATCGCGACGGGGAATCCGTCAGACGGTTTGCTGACGCCATCGGGAAAATAACGACCAAACCCTGGACGTTGATGGAGATTTGCGGCGGCCAGACTCATTCCATCGTTCGTTTCGGCATCGACGAACTGCTTCCGGAGCAAATCAGTCTTGTTCATGGGCCGGGATGCCCGGTTTGCGTGACCCCGGTTGAGCTTATCGACAAAGCCGTCGAAATCGCCTCCCATCCACAGGCCATTCTTTGTTCCTTCGGAGACATGTTGCGGGTTCCCGGAACTCGCGGTGATCTCTTTTCCGCCAAAGCCAATGGCGGTGATGTGCGGTTTGTTTACTCGCCCCTCGATGCCCTCGAAATCGCCCGCAAAAACAAGGACCGGCAGGTGGTGTTTTTTGCCGTCGGGTTCGAGACTACTGCCCCGGCCAATGCCATGGCCGTTTATCAGGCTCAGCGTGAAGGTATCGAAAATTTTTCCCTGCTCGTTTCTCACGTCCTCGTCCCCCCCGCCATGGAAGCCATCCTCTCTGCCGCCGATAACCGTGTGCAGGGGTTTCTCGCTGCTGGCCACGTCTGCGCCATCATGGGCGAAGAGGAATACAAGCCGATTGCCGAGCGTTATTCCGTGCCCATTGTCATTACCGGTTTCGAGCCCCTGGATATCATCGAGGGCATTTATTTATGTGTGCAACAACTGGAAACCGGTCAGTCGCGGGTAAGCAATCAATACGCCCGCTCCGTCCGTAAAGAGGGCAATGTTCACGCCCAACGGTTGATTCGGGAAATATTCCAAGTCATTCCCAGGAAATGGCGCGGCATCGGGACAATTCCCCATAGCGGCCTCGGTTTGCGCGAATCCTACAAAACCTTCGATGCCGAAGAGCGCTTTTCTCTCTCTGAACTATCTTCTGAGGAATCCAGTGAATGTATTGCCGGGGAGATTTTACGCGGAGTGAAAAAACCGCGCCAGTGCCCGGCCTTTGACAGTCGCTGCACCCCGGACAAACCGCTCGGCGCCCCCATGGTTTCCTCGGAAGGAGCCTGCGCCGCCTATTATCGCCACCGCCGGGTAACCGTATGATTTACGCCTTTTTATAAAGATGAAGCTGATGTCTGAACAGCCAGGTTTGGTTTGTCCCATTCCCATCAAGGATTACCCCAAGGTTGTCCTGGCCCACGGCGGGGGCGGCAGTTTCACCCATGATTTGATTGAAAAAATGTTCCGGCCCGCCTTCGACAATCCAATCCTCTCCCCCCTTAACGACGGCGCCGTTTTTCCGGGCCATTCCGGGCGGTTGGCTTTTTCTACCGATTCCCATGTCGTTTCGCCCCTCTTTTTCCCGGGGGGAGATATCGGTTCCCTCTCAGTTTACGGAACGGTTAACGACCTGGCCATGTGCGGGGCGCGCCCCCTTTACCTCAGCGCCGGGTTCATACTGGAAGAGGGCCTTCCCATGGAGACACTTTGGGAAATCGTTCAATCGATGAGTCGCGCCGCTAAAGAAACCGGGTGCCAAATCGTTACCGGCGATACCAAAGTCGTCGATAAGGGAAAAGGAGACGGTGTTTTCATCAATACCTCAGGGGTAGGGGTCATTGAGCATGACCGGAACATCGATCCAGCCCAAGTCCGCCCTGGGGATGCGGTCCTCATTTCAGGGGATATCGGCCGCCACGGAATGGCCGTCATGGCCGTCCGCGAAGGAATCGGTTTTGAGACAACCTTGCAGAGTGATTGCGCCTCCCTGGCAGGACTCGTGCAGGATTTGCTGGCGGCAAATCTACCGATCCATTGTTTGCGTGATTTAACTCGCGGCGGATTGGCCACCGCCATGGTCGAAATCGCCCAATCATCCGGTTGTTCCATTCAGCTTGATGAAAACTGGATTCCTCTCTGCCGTGAAGTTTCCGGGGCTTGCGAACTCCTTGGGCTGGACCCGCTTTACGTTGCTAATGAGGGTCGCCTGGCCGCCTTCGTTCCCTCTACCCAAGCCGAACGGGCCCTCCACATATTGCGTGCCTCTCCTCTGGGAGAAAACGCCTCGATTATCGGCCGGGTAGCCAATGAGGAAGCGGGACTGGTCACCTTGAGAACCGATTTGGGCGCCAATCGGGTCATCACCCGGTTGAGCGGGGAGCAGCTTCCCCGTATTTGCTGAGCGGTATGGGTCAGGATTTTGCCTGAGTCCCCGGGCATTTCAGTTTTCCTCTGAAATTCGTATTAGCATAGCTTTACGAAATGCTGTATTTGTATTAAGTTTAGTTATAAAGAAATAAACCATGAAATTACCAATGCATACGTCGGGTATTCCCACCGGAGTGGACCTGTTGCACGATCCGCTCCTCAATAAAGGAACCGCTTTTAACGAAGAGGAGAGGGAGATTTTCGGACTTCGGGGGCTCCTGCCGCCCCGTGTCAACACACAGGAGCAGCAAGTCACCAGGGTGCTTGAGAATCACCACAAACTATCCACCGACCTGGATAAATACATTCATCTGGTGGCCCTTCAGGATCGAAATGAGGCCCTCTTTTATCGAGTGGTATTGGACAACATCGATGAAATGATGCCCATCATCTATACTCCCACCGTGGGGCTGGCCTGCCAGAGTTATGGGCACATCTTCCGGCGGCCGCGTGGCATCTTCATTTCTGCCGAAGATCGCGGTCGAGTATCGGAAATTTTGTCCAACTGGCCCCAGAGGGACGTCCGCATCATAGTCGTTACCGATGGAGAGCGGATTCTCGGACTGGGAGACCTGGGAGTCAACGGTATGGGAATTCCGGTCGGCAAGCTCTCCCTCTATACCACCTGCGCCGGGATCGATCCTACTCTCTGTCTTCCCGTTACCTTGGATACCGGCACCAATAACCAGGCATTGCTCGATGACCCATTGTATATCGGCCTTCGGCAACCCCGGTTGCGCGGTGACGCCTATGACGAACTGGTTGGTGAATTCTTCCAGGCGGCGGTCGATTTGTTCCCCAAAGTCCTCATTCAGTTCGAGGATTTTGCCAATCAAAACGCTTTTCGCCTGCTCAAAAAATATCAAAACCAATATTGCACTTTTAATGACGACATTCAGGGAACGGCCGGAGTGGCCATGGCCGGTCTTTACTCTGCCCTGCGCATCACCGGCGAAAGGTTGAGGGACCAGAAAATACTCTTTTTGGGCGCCGGCGAGGCCGGTTTGGGTGTCGGCCATTTGCTCGTCTCTGCCCTTATCAGCAAAGGTCTGACTGAACGTGAGGCCAAAGAGCGATGTTGGTATGTCGATTCCAAAGGTCTGGTTGTCCAGTCCCGGGGCGATCTCGCTGCCCAAAAACGCTACTTCGCCCACGATCATGATCAAATTCCCGATTTACTCTCTGCCATCGCAACATTGAAACCCACCGCCATCATTGGAGTAAGCGGTCAAGCCGGGTCCTTCTCGCGCGAAGTTATCGAGTCGATCTCCAGTATCAATCGCCGGCCCATTGTCTTTGCCCTTTCCAACCCCACTTCTAAAAGTGAATGCACGGCGGAAGAAGCCTATGCCTGGTCCGGCGGTCGAGCGGTTTTCGCCAGTGGCAGCCCCTTTGCTCCGGTCACCATCGATAGCCATACCTACGTTCCCGGCCAGGGCAACAATGCCTATATATTTCCCGGGGTTGGCCTGGGCGTCATCGCCAGCCATTCGGCCATTGTCTCCGATGAAATGTTCTATGTCGCCGCCAAAGCTTTGGCCGATCAGGTATCCTCTGAAGATCTCGCCCAGGGGCGCATCTATCCATCATTGGGAAAAATCAGGGAAATCTCCCTCGCCATCGCCCTGGCCGTGGCCGAGGTAGCCTATGCCAACAACCTCGCTCGCAAACCCAGGCCCGATGACCTCGTCGCTCACATAAAGTCCCGAATGTACCAACCCGATTATCAAATGATCCTGGGCAGCCTAACCCCTACTCATGCTTGAGATAAGCATTTCAGCAAACTCGGTTGGTAACCGCCCATAGGACCAACCCGGCATCTAAACCCTTTCATTACATAATTTTGGATCGGCGCCCCTGAAAAACCTAGTGAAGCATTGGGGTGGACACGCTTTCTTTGGGCTTGCCTTGCTCCCTCAATAAGCCAAGGGTCAGTGCAGAGCGGTTATTCGGGCCTGCACGATACCCAACAAACGTGAATCGCCTGGATTTCAGACGCAACGGGGCGTAGCTCAGCCTGGCAGAGTGCTGCGTTCGGGACGCAGAGGTCGCTGGTTCAAATCCAGTCGCCCCGACCACTTTTTACTCCATGAATCTCCTGGGGTTTTAATTCTCAGGTCCCAAAATAAATCAACTAAAGATCGCCGGGATGTTTGGGTATGTCATCTTACCCATTCACACCCAGATGGCCGCCACCGTCTTCGGTTTCTGGATGGGTGGTGAGCTGGCCAAAGAAAGAT
>JAJFLV010000196.1 GCA_021772535.1 Opitutales bacterium
GTAGTCACCCTCCGTGTCGAAAGTGTAACCGGCAATGTCTGTGAAATCTGCCGTGTCACTTGAACCACCAAAGCCAACAGAGTCTGTGTCGCTGTGCGATTCCGGACCGGATAGCGTCCACTCAACCTTCCACAAGTCGCCGCCAGCGTCGTTACCCCGGACTGTAAAACCCTGGTTAGTGTTATAATCTAGCGTGATCGGACTACCCGGCGTAACTCTCGACGCAGTTGGATCGGGCTCGACAACAGGAATTGTCTTGATTGCAGAATTTCCAGTTGGATTTATCAAGTTATCTTCGATTTCAGTATGCGAATAAAGTTCAATCCCGTTTCCTCCATCATTCCAATCACTTAGTCTAATGTTGGAAAATGTATAGTAATTCCAAATATTCGCCGAGATGGTTGCTGGATTAGGATGGACTTTTATTGTATTATAAACCGGCCAGATGTCGTCGTCCCTAAGGGTTACCTCAAGCACTGTCCAAGGCCCATTACCATCACCAAAACCAGGATTGTATTTCACTCTCGCCTCTATATCGTATAGCTCCCCATTTAGGACCTCATTTGGAGCCGTATAAATTTCCGTGATAACACTCCCCGCATGCACTGGAGAGTGCATAAGAAAACAGATCGTGAGAGAAAAAAGGTAAAACAAATTGTAGTGAAAATTGCAAAATTCACGCTTTAATCCCTGTCGGAGTAAAAGGGAGGTCCAAGGGACGAGGTTTTGAATATTCTTGTTTTTCATATCGGTTTCCTTCGGGTTTTGGGTGTTGAATTGGGGCACAAATAAGGCGCGAAACAACAGCAATATAGCGTCAACACAGAAATAACGCTTTAATCCATGTCGGAGTAAAGGGGAGGTCCAAAGCACGAAGTTAATTTACGAGTTGTGCGCTAAAACGCAAGTCTCCAATCGATATTTTTGCATAATAACCTAATTTTGATTTAATCCATTTGCCATCAAAAGATTAGGAACAATGTTTTGTTTAAGTTTCCCTATTTCGACAAAAAAAACTGTCCTTGGTGGTCATTAAACTGGAATATTGGATTAGTTTGTTCTCAATGATCCCAAAGATTCAAAAAACCACGAATTTCCCAAAATAAAACAGATTTAAAGTGCGTCTGCGCCTTTTTACGGTTAAATCCGTAATATCTTCACTTGAACACTCCGTGGCCGAAGCTGACACCCTACGGGGATGAGCTGGAGGCAGATTGAACCTAATCAAATCTCAGGTTTTTGAATAACACGCCAGTTTTCCTGCATCCTTGATTCCGGGTGAGGATTCTACGCCGCTGTTGGCGTCGGCATACTTGGCCGCGCTTGATTGAAGGGCTTTGAGGATGTTTTCGGGACTCAAGCCACCGGCCAATATTCAGGTTCAGTAATCTTTTTGGTTTTTAAGAATCCCACATTAACATGAAATAATAACCATAGGGAATTAGGGGGGATTACCCTGCTACCAACCCAATTATTTCCCACCGACCAAACCGGTAAATCCATTCCGGCGAAAAAGCGGTCCGCCCCGAAGAAACAGGCAACTACTATAACTTCAATGAATCCGGAATGAAATTTCCAGGATTTTCAAACTGGAGTCCAAAAAAAGTTCCTCATCATTTCAAAATATAAGATTAACTAATAGACAATATTATGAAAATAATAGAAAAATAATCACATAACCTTAATAACAAATAGCTTACGGTTTTTTATTGATTAAGCTTGAGAACTTAAAAATCTCTGATATGCGTTTGATAATTTTCTAATATTAGTTATATTAATGTTTATTAACCCACTCTGCCGGGTAAAAACCGGCGCTCAACTCAATCATTTAGATATTTGGTATGCGAAATATGAAAACAAAATCACTGCTGTACTGTATTCCCGTTTTTTTGGGAATTTTTTCTTTTTTCTCGAATTCAACCTTATGGGCCGCCGATTACGTCGGGCCAAATGCTTGCACCACTTGTCACGGCGCCATCTTCGATGATTATATACAATCGGGGCATCCCTTCAAACTGAACAAGGTTGCCGGAGGAGTGGCCCCGACCTATCCCTTTTCGGAGGTACCCAACCCGCCCGATGGAGTTGCCTGGGCCGATGTATCCTACGTGATCGGTGGTTTCGGCTGGAAAGCGCGTTTCATCGATCAGAACGGGTTCATTATAACCGGCGATACAGTTCAGTACAATCTCTTGACAGAGGGCTGGGTGGGCTATCATGCGGATGAGGCTGTGGGCACCAAACCGTATGATTGCGGCAAATGCCATACAACCGGTTGGCAGACTTTTGAAGATAATGGCGGATTCCGCCAGGACGAACTGCCAGGCATGGCCGGTACATTCGCCTCCCCGGGAGTCACTTGCGAGGCCTGTCATGGCCCCGGCAGCGACCACGTTTCCGGGCCATCGTCCTCCAACATCATTAAGGACACGACCAAGGAAATGTGCGGAACCTGCCACACTCGCGACGCAGAACACCGCATCGCGGCCAGTGGGGGCTTTATCAAGCACCATGAGCAGTTTGACGAGTTAATAAACTCACCCCACCGCAACCTCGAATGCGGTACCTGCCATAACCCGCATAAAAGCACTATTTATGGACGTGGCGGTCTCAAGGATTCGCCTTACTGCACGGATTGCCATGGCAGCGTCACCATCGAAATTCCCCAAATGGCCGATTTTGCCTGCGAGTCCTGCCATATGCCATTGGCATCAAAATCCGCCACAACCACGGGCATCGAAGGCGTACTCGGCGATATTCATTCGCATACCTTCCGGCTGAATACCGAGTGGGATATCGCCATGTTCACCGATGACGGAAAATTCGTTAATCTGGATGCTGACGGCCATGCCATCGTAACGTCTGATTTTGCCTGCCAGGGCTGTCACAATGGAGTGGATGCTTCCGATCAAACTATAGATTGGATGGTTGGCAACGGTCGCGTGGTCCACACGGGCGGCAGCTATACCTGGGATGTCACCCTCGACCTGGGGGACAGGTGGCGGGAGTCGGCCTGGTTTGGAGACCTCAACGATTTCCACTTCCCCTGGATTTACCATGGGGAACACGGATGGATGTACGATTTCAGTGAAAGCCAGGACAGCGTTCTTCTATGGCAAGAGGCGCTTGGTTGGGTATGGACCGGCCAGGACAACTATCCGCTTCTCTATCGTTTCAATGACGGAGCCTGGTTACTTTTCGAACAAGATTCCTCCCCAAGGCGGTTTTTCAATTTCACCACTCAACTGTGGGAAACGATTCAATAAACCGGCAGACTATTCCGGATAACGGATTTTATTAAATAATACCTTTAGCCTCTCCGGGTTCTTGATTCCCGGGGAGGTTTCCACACCGCTGTTGACATCGATGTATTTGGCGCCGCTTTGTTGAAGGGCATTCGAGATGTTTTCGGGACTCAGGCCTCCGGCCAGAATCCAGTTTTTCTCGGGGTGCCTGTTTTGCAGAAGACGAAAAGCTTCCCAATTGCCGGTATGACCGGTTCCTCCGTAGAGTTGATCAGAAGGAGCATCGATTAAGAATGTGCCTGCGAATTCCAACAGCCGCTCCGGGAAAACTTCACCTTGCGAGATGCGCGGGGAAAGCCAAAGCCGCTCCGAACTAACGATATACGACCACTCGGCGATAGTAGCATCATCGGTGGAAAGTGGAAAATGAATTTGAAAATAATCGAAACCCAGGTCCAGTCGTTGTCTCAAATCATTGGGCGTTGGGCTAACGTCTACCATAATGCGTTTTCCCGGTGGAATTGTTGCAATTAAATTCCGCGCCTCATCCAAACTAACGAAACGAGGAGAGAGTTGATAAAAATTAATACCAATGGCATCGGCTCCTAATTCCAACGCCGATTGCGCATCCTCCCGTCGAGTAATTCCACAAACTTTAACCTTAATACTTTCAGGCATCGGTAGATAAATTAAATCAAGATTTCTTGGAGTCTGTAAATTTTTTCACCAAAGCCTGCACCATCCCGTCCAAGGTATGTTCCTCGGCTTCGATATCCACCGTCATTCCAATCTTGCGCATGGCTTCCGAGGTAACCGGCCCAATGCTGCACGTTAGAGGCCGTCGGGCCGTTTTCTCAAGCTGAAGATGTGAAGCCTGATCGACAAAAGATTTGACCGTTGAAGGACTCGTGAAAGTCACCGCATCGGCTCCATTTTTGCGAAAGGAATCTGCCACTGAATCGCCGGACAGGTCGGTTTTTAACGTTTCATAAACGGGAAAAGTATCCACGATTGCGGCGGCTTCATTGAGCTTTTTTTCCAATACATCGCGATTGAGGTTTCCGGTTACAATGAGGATTTTTACGCTATCCAGACTTTGCTCCTGACAAAGAGCTTCTCCTAAAGCCTCCGAGGTCGCCTCCTCGGGAATCAGATCAACTTTCAGGTGGTGTGTATGTATAGCCTTGGCCGTGCCTTTGCCCACCGCTGCAATTCGTATAAATCCGAGAGATCGAATGTCTTCAAAATGTTTAAAAAATTGCTCAAAAAAATATTTTACCCCATTGAAGCTGGTAAAAACCAACCAATCATAATGAGCAATCTCTGCGAAGACATCCTGGGACGTTTCGGGATCAAAACAGGGTTGTATCCGAATTAGCGGCAGTTCCAGGGATTCCGCTCCCACCGCCCTCAGTTTGAGGCTTAATTCCGGGGCCTGTTGTGGGCTCCGGGTAACCACTATCCTTTTACCTTGCAACGGCTGTTCAACGGTTCCCGCAGCGTTTGGACTTTTCCTGGGCCGTATCATTTTTCAATGAATTCTCTGGCAATCTCCTCGACTTTATTAATTTCCGATTCGTTATCGAGACCGGATAAATCGTACTCGCGGAATCCGGCCTCTTCGACAAAAACAAGCAGTTGCTTTCTGCTAACGTGTACCGCATAGGAATTATGGCAACCGCCTCCCAGCAAACCAAGGAAAAGACGTTCCAGGGCAACCGCCCGGCCCGTTTCCTCATCCAGCAAGGGCGAAAATTTCTCAACGTCCTCCGCTCGGCATTCCAGGGCAACGGCACCCTGCCCGGCCGCCGGAACCATTTGACGCTCCGAAAATGGTTTGAATACCACGCCGGGCCAACTGCCGAAACCGAGACGTTTCAAACCGGCCGCCGCCAATATGGTAGCCTCGGCCTCACCCCGACTTACTTTATTCAGCCGGGTATCCACGTTTCCCCGAATCTCAACCCATACCGCTTTGGGAAACAGAATCTTGGCCTGGGCTCTGCGCCGCGGGCTGCCGGTGGCAATTAAGGCCGGGCTGGCGCAACCCTCCCTGCAAACGAGCACATCATGGGCCAGTTCACGGGGCAGGTAACCGGCAATAGCGAGGCCGCTTTCCAGTTCCGTGGGCAGATCCTTGGCACTGTGGACGGCAAGATCGCATCGGCCCTCCAAAAGGGCAATCTCCAGCTCCTTTGTGAAAAGCCCTTTGCCTCCCTCCTTTTCCAAAGACCAACGCTGCCTCTGGTCACCGGTTGTCACCATAGGCATCACCTGAAAATCGGCCCCCGGCAGCTTCTTTTCCAGATAACTACGAGTCAACTCGGTTTGCGCCAGGGCGAGTGGACTTTTCCGCGTGACCACGGTTATTTTATTTGGCGGCATATTTACAAAATCTTTTATAAATCCGAACCCGGATCGAATCAAAAACGCTGTTCTCTTATTTCAATCGCGGATTGCGCGGATAAATATGGTTATCCAATGGAAATTAATCGAAATCCATTTTTGCAACAGTACTGATATGTGTAGTCCTTCTCCCTCGATTTGATAAAAACGGGGGCAAAGATATAGTCCGCCTCAATACGCTGCTTGTGCGCCTTTAAGATTTTTCTTTTTTATCCACGGCATCAGTCCGCGAAGCCTCTGGCCCGTTTTCTCAATTAGATGCTCATCTCCTTCTTTCAGCAAAGCGTTATAATTTTTCAAACCACCATTATATTCATTGACCCACTCCTTGGCAAATTTGCCGGATTGAATGTCTTTTAGAATTGCCTTCATGGTGCGCTTGGTCGCTTTATTGATGACCCGCGGCCCACGCGAAACATCACCCCATTTGGCGGTTTCGGAAACGGTGAATCGCATCCCGGAGATACCCGATTCCACCATCATGTCGACGATAAGCTTGAGTTCATGCAAACATTCGAAGTAGGCCATTTCAGGCTGGTAACCCGCTTCAACCAAGGTCTCGAATCCAGCCGTGATGAGAGCGCTCGCTCCACCGCAAAGAACGGTTTGTTCACCGAATAGATCCGTTTCGGTCTCTTCTTTAAATGATGTCTGGAGAACTCCCGCCCGGGTGGCGCCGATCCCCTTGGCCCAGGCCAATGCGTTGTTTTTGGCATTTCTGGACGAACCCTTGGCTACTGCAATGAGCGCCGGAACACCCTTCCCTTCCAGGTATTGACTGCGAACGACGTGTCCTGGGCCCTTGGGCGCAACCATTATCACATCAATGCCCCGGGGCGGTTTTATTAAGTCATAATGGATGGCAAAACCATGACTGAAAAGAAGCGTTTTCCCTTTGCCCAGGTGTGGAAGAAGATCGTTAGTATAAACATCGGCCTGCTTCATGTCGGGAACGGCCAGCATGATGATGTCCGCTTTTTGAGCTACCTCCGCGGAGGAATAAACCTCAAAACCATGTTTGCGCGCAACTTTCACCGATTTGCTTTGGGGGTAGAGTCCCACGATTACCTTGAGGCCGCTGTCCTTCAGGTTTAAGGCATGGGCATGGCCCTGGGAGCCATAGCCGATCACACCGAGCGTTTTATGTCTGAGGGCCCGAAGATCGGCGTCCTTGTTTGTATATACTTTAGCTGGCATAAGTTTTCTTATTCAGGTTAACCATTGGTGAGGTATCGGAAAGACAGTATTCAGGTTTGCCGGATCTCAAATCAATCACTTTCAAGGCGGCGCTCCAAGGCAAGATTCCCGGTTCGGGCCAGGTCGGTGATCCCAAACGGCTCGATCAATTCGTAAAAAGCTTTTATTTTTCCCTCGTTTCCGGTGACCTCGACAATCACGCTGGTAGGCGAGGCATCGATGATTTTGGCCCGAAAAATGTCGCATATCTGTAGAATCTGGGAGCGGGTTTCCGAGCTGGCGCTTACCTTGACCATGAGGAGTTCGCGGGCCACGAATTGACCGGATTTAAAATCTTTGATGTCGAGGACATTGATCAGCTTGTTGAGCTGCTTGATGGCTTGGTCGAGATGGGATTCATCACCGTGAACGGTCGCCGTGATACGGGAAATCTCTGGATCCTGGGTGGGCGCCACATTGAGGGTGTCAATATTGAATCCGCGCCCGCTGAACATTCCAGCCACTCGCGCCAGCACCCCGAACTTGTTCTCAACCAGGACTGATAACGTATGTTTCATGGTATTATTATTTTATTGCCTGCTAACCGGCCAATGGTGGACGGCACAGGACTCGAACCTGCGACCTCCTGGGTGTAAACCAGGCGCTCTAACCAACTGAGCTAGCCGTCCCTTGGCCAAAGGGAAACGAAAAGAGCCGGTTTTTCAAGCAGGGATCGCACCAAACCACAAGTCCAAAGTGCCTTTGGCCTTTCGGCGGTATATCCGGCAGGACGTCCAACGGATCAATTGCCGGATAAAGAAGCCCTCACTCCGACGAGTCCTTTTTTGTGGAGCAACTCGGCTATCTGAACGGTGTTGAGAGCCGCACCTTTCCACAATTGGTCTCCAGTCACCCAAAATGATATTCCGTTATCGAAAGCGCTGTCCTTGCGCAAACGCCCCACTCCGCAGGGGATCTTGCCCTGGTAGTCGAGAGGCATTGGGTACCCGTTGTTTTCAGGGTCGTCCACCATTTCACTGCCTGGAAAACCGGCAATGGCCCGGCGGGCTTCCTCCAGATCTACCGTCTTTTCAAATTCCGCGTTGATGGCTACCGAATGGGCTCGAAATACCGGCACACGCACACAGGTGCAAGAAACCTGAAGGTCGGGAATCTCCATGATCTTGGCGCTTTCGTTGCGCATTTTAAGTTCTTCCCGAGTGTAGCCGTCCTCCAGAAAAATATCCACATGAGGCAACACATTGAAAGCAATCTGGTGCGGATACACCTCGTTCACGATCTCGTTGCCTTCCACCCAATCCCGTGTCTGCTTGTCCAATTCCTTGATTGCCGCTGCTCCGGTCCCGGAAACCGCCTGGTAAGTGGCGGCAAAAAATCGCTTCACGCCGAACAACCGATGCAGCGGATATAGCCCCATCAGAGCCACAGCCGTCGAGCAATTGGGATTGGCGATTAGACCCTTGTGGTCGGCCGCCGTATGGGGATTTATTTCCGGAATGATCAGAGGAACCTCCGGGTCCATCCGAAAGGCGGAACTGTTGTCGATCACCACACAGCCCCGTTCCACCGCCTGGGGAGCGAGAGTTTTCGTGATTTCGCCCCCGGCGCTGAACAGGGCAATGTCCAGGTCGGAAAAAATCTCCGGGGTTGCTTCTTCCACCAGAAACTCGCGGCCATTGAAATCAATCCGGGAACCGGCCGAACGCGCAGACGAGTACAACTTGAGCTCCCGGGCGGGGAAATCCCGCTCGATCAATAGCCGAATCAATTCTTGACCGACAGCGCCGGTGGCACCGACAATACCTACTCTATATGAAAAGCTCATTGGTTCAAACTCCCCTAAAATCTTTAATCGAATACTGTGAGGCTAAAAAAATCAAGCCCACAAAAAATGCCGTTGTCATTTCAATAAGCGAGCAAAAATTATATTTATTCTCAGCCAATGCCTTTCAGGCCGTCTATCCGGTTTCCACCTCGAAAAACCCGCCCTCATGCCGGGAGAATTCTTTTGGCACCCCGTTGGGGCTTCACCGGATTGAACAAAAAATCGGTGATGGTGTTCCCCCGGGCGGAGTCTTCCTTGGTCGTCAATACATCGGCAAACATTATTCGGATTTTTCTGAGGAGGAGCAGCAAAAGAACCTCGTTACCACCCGTATTCTCTGGCTGAGGGGATTGGAGGAAGGCTTAAACAGCGGTCCCAACTGCGATTCCTACAATCGTTACATCTACATCCACGGCGCCAACCACCAGGACTGCATCGGTGCTCCCCAAACCAGCGGCTGCATCGCCCTCAAGGACGAAGACCTGATAGAACTTTACAACCAAAACGAAGAAGGTGCGCTCGTCCTCATAACGATTTAATGTTTCGATCCGTCATAATTTTGAGCCATATCATTTGAGCAACATAATGAAAGGCAATAATGCTACAAGATTATTTAGACTGGGAAGTTATTTGCTCACCCACCCGCATGAGTTGTTTTTCTATGCGGCCAATATCCCTCTGGCGGGAAAATCTCCCATCGAAACGGAGCTTCCTTGGATATCGTTAAGCGCAATTAAGTTTCTCAAAAAATACCTCAACGATAAAATGGTGGTCTTCGAATGGGGAAGCGGTGGTTCAACTTTATTTTTTTCCAGGTTAGTATCGAAAATAGTTTCGATAGAAAGCCATTTGTATTGGTTTGATTTGGTAAAATCGGAAATTGAGCGTAAAAATATAATCAATGTAGACCTCAAATACCGCGAAGGAAGTTTTGATTCGAAAAGTAAGTTCATGGAATCTGATTATTTTAAGTCCTTCCCGGAAGAATCATTTGACCTGATTTTAGTCGATGGATACGACGTACAAGCCTTTGTCAGACCCGCGTGCTTTTACCTCTCGGAAAAATACATTAAGAAAGGTGGCGTAATCATTTTGGACGATTCCTGGAGATATCCGGAAATTAGAGAAAATAACGCTGCAAAGGCATTTAAAATTTTAAAAAGTATTGGCCCCGACAGATATGGGGTTACAACTACGGATGTGTATTTTTATTAATAAAATTTTCATGGAAAGTCGCGGTCGCCATTAATTCGGGATTGACGGCGGTTTGTGGAATATTGAGGGTCAAGCAAATAAGAATTTTCCGCCGAATCAAAAATGAATCGATTAACTCAAGATCAATTACAGCAGTTCAATCAGGACGGATACCTGGTTGTTGAAGGAATTCTCGACCCCGAGGAAGATATTAAAATACTTGAAGAGGAGTATTCGGCGGTGCTGGATCGGGAAGCGAAGCGACTGCAATCCGAGGGCAAACAAACCGCTTCGGGGGACAGCATGTCGTTTCTTGAGCGTTTTACCTGTATGATCCTGGAAGGGAATCTAACGCACCAAGCGCTTGATATATGTCTCCCTCCCAAATTTGAGGAAGACACCCCCATGCATATGGGTCCGGCCGTCTTTAACCACATCCTGCGAAACCCGCGAATTCTCGATGTCATCGAGCAATTGCTGGGTCCGGAAATTTACAGCAATGCAGTCCAGCACATTCGCGTTAAACCCCCGCAACGAACGGTCCCGGTAGAAATGCAGAATCCACTCCTTAGCGCCACGGGATGGCATCAGGATCTTGGAGTGATCGACCCGGAAGCGGACAAGTCCGAAGTCATTTCGGTCTGGGTGGCGGTGACGGAGGCAACGGTCGAAAACGGCTGCCTGGTGGTCATCCCCGGTAGCCACAAAGGGGAGTTGGTCCCCCATTGCCCGGACGGAGAAAAACACGGTAACCACCAACCATCCACCATCCCGGACAAATTTCTCGATAAAGGGAAATCACGCCCCCTGCCCATTCCTCAAGGAGCGACCATCTTTTTTCAGAAAACACTTATGCATTCGGCACTGGCCAATGAAAGCGACACCGTTCGCTGGAGTTTCGATCTGCGCTACAACCCGGTGGGCCAGCCCAACGGACGCTCCTGGTATCCGGGCTTCGTCGCCCGCAGCAGAGAAAATCCCGACAGCGAATTACGGGATGCGATCAAGTGGAAAGAAATGTGGGTTCAAGCCCGCTCCCGCATGGTCCAAACCGGTGTTGCCGGCCGCCCCTTCACCCGCTGGTCCCCCGACCACCCCGGCTGCGCCTGATATTCCCGAAAGGATTATTCAAGCGCTCGCTCCTAAGGATGAGATCATTCTAAAATTCTCTAGCGTCAGTATCATAAATTCTTCGCCGTCGGTTTCACGTTGGAATCTCTGGTCTTCATGGAATCCGAGCCGTTGGCAAACCTTTATGGCTCGTTTATTGAAGGCGGCGATAGTAACCCTGAAACGTTCGCTTCCGAACAGGACGGAACCGAATTCAAGGCCCTTCCTGACTACTTTTTCTCCAATTCCTTTTCCGGTTAGATCGGGCCTCAACCCGCCACCGGTATCCAGATAGGTTTCATCATAAGCGCCTCCAAGAACTCTGCCGTCTTGACCAAAGGAACGAAAGCCGATCAGGTTTCCCTCGCTAACCACGGCAAAAAATCCATTTCTTTCCTCCGTGAGGTAGGCAACGGAGCGTTCACGGTCGGATTCAGAGTAACCATAAATATCGTAAGGCGCCTCGTATCGCCACGAAACGATCTCATGGGCCCAATCATGTGACATAGCCTCAAACGATATTTTCATTTTTCAGTGTGCGTTGACGTTGAGCCGTGTGTCTAGTTCGTCCTTACTGCCGAGCGGTTTCTGCGGAATCATCGCAATTGTTTCCTCACATACACAGAGCCGTCATCAGGATCATCCCTAAAGAAATTGAAACCCTCCGACAAATAAAGCGACAGTGGACCGAAATGATTCTCAGCGTCGGTCGAAGCATTTGGACGTGGGTTCGCTTCGGCAATCGTAAGCCCGAGATTGGCGAAGTCGTCGCAAGCCACTCGCAAGAGCATGCGCGCAATACCTTGCCGCCGCCGATCAGGTGTCACGACAAAGCACGTAATCACACCAATAGTGGGTTTGTCAGGATCATCGTCTTTGGCGAAATCTGGAAAAGACATCATCGGACCTGCTCCGCACCACCCAATGACATGATCTTCATCCAAAGCCAAAAATCCCCCCATTTGCCAACTCATGATGCGTTCCACTACGGCTGCGCGGTTTTCCTGTGCCGTACGTGTCTCCCACGGTTTCTCGCAATGGTCTGCATAAAAGCAATTACAGTAGCAACTCGACCACTCAGGGTTGTCGGTGAATGCGCACCGGTCAAAAAAATCAAGGTAATGGGTCAACCATTCCGGAGAAAGTTTATGGATGATAATCATATGGTGCCATTTGCCGAATGATTAAGGTGAAGTTTGAATTGGCCCCAGTAACTCAGCCAATAAGCTGATAGTGGTATTGAGTTGGGTACTCGCCAGGAAACGATCTCATTGGCCCAATCCTGTGACATAGCCTCAATTGAAAGTTTCATTTAATTATGGGAAATAACGGAAAACACACGTGAGTAACAGCAATAGTTTCTCGGAGTTGTATCAACCGGCTTTGTTTTCTTTTTCGTTTTTAATAACCGCATCGATAAACCCAGTGACAAGTGGATGCGGATTTGATTCCGTCGAATGGGCCTGGGGAACAAACAACGTTCCCACAAAAAATGGATGATCGGAATATTCGACGATTCTAATCTCTCCTTCGCGGTCTGAGCCGATTACATTAATTGGCCCCTCCTTAATTTTATCCACAAAATCCGGATTAATGCCAAAATTACAATAATAACGCTCCTGTGCCTGATGGGCACCATAGAGCCGGGACACTCTGGAATCTTCAACAAGGTTGAGTTCCATTTCCCTTCCCCGGAGCGAGCAGACTAACTCTGAAATAAATAACGTGGAAGCATTTGGAGAGTATTCCCCGTGTTCGGCATTATCGATCCCGAGAAGATTCCTGGCATACTCAATTATAATATGCTGAAAACCTCCACAAGTCCCCAAACAGGGAATCTTGTTTTCCCGGGCATACCGAATCGCCTCAAGCGCATTGTCCATATTCTTGTAGGGGCTGCCCGGAGCAATCCACATTCCGTCAATCTCCGAAAGAATTATCTGCGTAATATTTTCGGTTGGAATCCAATCAACCTTCAAATCAGACCCGATCCCGAGTTCTTCCCTGGAATGTTCAATCGAATCATTTGTCGCCAAATGGGTTTCTTTAGCTGGATCGAATTCTCCAAATATTGCTAATTTTCTCATCATCCTATTGAGGCAATATTTTAAAAACGGTTCAATAATTGATTGCTGACTGAAAGTTTATAATTTGCCGCAATGAGGCACATAATACGCAAACTGAAAAATTGTTTTTGTGACTTTTCGCGGCAATTAATTTTCCTGCCGTTTTTGTCGCCGGGCAAGTTTATCTTTGACCTTTGAAGAGTATTTATTCTCACGCATACATAAAGGTACGGAGAATTTATAACTCATCGCCAAAGTAGCAATCTTTCTCCACCACGATATAAAATCATCATAGAAAACCCATCTGTCCTGGCAAGAGGCTTTGGGGCCCAACAACTGGAAGAAAATGATAGGCCAATGCTTTTGGTCCAAAATGTGCGGTAGGTGAAAATCGGGCTAGACTCCGATGGCGGGCCTCTTGCATACTCTGCGGCTGTTTTTATGCCTGCTAAAATTATAACCATTGCCAATCAAAAGGGTGGCGTCGGAAAGACGGCTACCGCAATCAACCTTGGGGCTGCGCTGGCCCAGAACGGAATCCGCACCTTGCTTCTGGATATGGACCCGCAAGCCAATGCCACAAGTGGCCTCGGCCTGGAGAAAAAAACAGGAGGGAGCATCTATGGCCCGCTTCATGGGGATGGCAGTGCGGTCCAAAAGGTGATTGAGACGGAGATAAACAATTTATCCATTATCCCGTCGGAGGTTGACCTGGCGGCAATAGAAATCGAACTCGGTCAGCAGCCCGACTACCTCATCCAGTTGCGGAACTGCCTGCAGCCACTGCAACAATCGGATGATTTCGGGGCCATAATCATCGATTGCCCTCCGGCCCTCGGCCTTCTTTCTATGAACAGCCTGGCAGCGGGCGACTACCTGCTCATTGCCCTGCAGTGCGAATACCTGGCCATGGAGGGCCTTGGTCAGATCCTGGCCGTGGTGGAAAAATTACAGGAAGCCGGAGCCAACCCCAACCTGCAATTGGGGGGAATCGTCATGACAATGTTTGATGTGCGCACGAATCTCTGCCGTCAGGTTGTGGACGAAGTTCGCGGGCATTTCGGCGAAACGGTATTTAAATCCATCATTCCCCGAACCATCCGGCTGGGTGAAGCTCCCAGTTTTGGTAAAACCATTTTTCAATATGACGGCCTTAATCCGGCTGCCCATGCCTACAAAAGCCTGGCCAAAGAAGTTTTAGCCCGTTTCGATTTGAAATGAAGCGCCTCAACACCTGAGGCAGGACGCCGCATGCCGCCTTCTGGATTTAGTCGAGCCCTCAAAATAAAAACCAAATTTATCCATAACCATGTCCGACCTGGAACAATTCCAGAAATCCATAGGCTATCAATTCCGGAACCAGGAGTTGCTCCGGCGCAGCCTGACGCACCCGTCTTACCTCCAGGTGCACCCGGACAAAGGCCCGCACAACCAGCGGCTGGAGTTTTTGGGAGATGCGGTAATCTCACTGGCCCTGGCGGAAAAACTGTTTCATTTGCTGCCGGAGGAGAGGGAGGGTCCTTTGAGCCGTTGCCGGTCCGGTCTGGTCAAGGGAGAGAAACTGGCTGAACTGGCTTTGGAACTGGGTCTCGACCAACATCTACGCCTCAGCCCGGGAGAGGAACAAAACAATGGACGGAGGCGTCCCTCAATCCTGGAAGACTCTCTCGAAGCGCTGGCCGGAGCCATTTTCCTGGACAGCGGTATGGCCACCGCTAAAGAGGTTATTTTGAACTGGTACGGGCAAATCGAACCCCTCTTGGAGGACCTTTTGCAAAAATACAATCCCAAGGGGCAATTGCAGGAGGCGGTGCAGCCGGTGCTGGGCAACCTGGCGCTGGATTATAAGGTTATTAAGGAATCGGGTCCCGGTCATAAAAAATATTTCAAGGTCATCGTTCTTATTGAGGGAAAAGAGATGGGGCAAGGCGAAGGCGCCTCCAAAAAGGAAGCCGAGGAGATGGCGGCGACCGCCGCGTTACGCCGCTGGAAGAAATCCTCACCAGGATGAGGGAAAGCACTCTTAATCAATTCCTTCAGGTGGAGCTGCAGACGGGAATTGTGGAGGCCGCCGCCCCGGCTGTTTGCTCTCTCCTGATGAAGCAATTGCAATCGCCCGTAACCTTTATCTTGGCACGGGACCAGCAACAATGCGAACAGTGGGTGGAAGATCTGGTTTTTTTCGATCGAATTGCCAGAGAACCGAACAAGATTGAAGCGCGTCTTCTGCCCGATCTGTCCGCCTGGCCCAGGGATGATCCTCAATTTTTCAACCAGGAGTGCGATCGCCTCGCGGCGCTGACCCGCTTGAATGATTATCGCTTGCTGACGAAACCGCCTCACCCGCTCGTTGTTTTGACGACGCCGCGCGGCTTGTTTCAACCCTTTCCCCATAGCAAAAGCCTGGCCGAGCGGGAGATCAACCTGCAACCCGGACAAGAATACCCTTTCGGGCAACTGGTGGACAAACTGGCCACGAGCCTGCGTTACGATTGCGAGGCGATTTGCGAAACACCCGGCCAATTCGCGGTGCGCGGAGGTTTGGTCGATGTTTACCCGGTCAATGCCGACCAACCCTTCCGGATCGATTTTTTTGGCGATGAAATCGAAGAAATCAGGAGTTACGATCCCACCACGCAGCGCTCCCTCGAAGTCGTCGAGGAGGTAGTTGTGGCGGCGCTGCCGGAAGGAATCCAGCAGGAAAGGGAAAATCATTTATTCGATTACCTGGGGGATCGCATTCATTGGATAATCTGGGAGCCGGCAGTCCTGGCTGAGACATTTCCATCCTATTTTCCCAGTACGGAGGAGGCGCTGGCGGCAATTTCGGGGTTTTCGCAATTACTGGAAAGACGGGAGGCCTTTCCCGATAGCTGGACCGGTTTGGCCGAGATCGATACGGCGGACCCCCTTTTCGGACCCGATTGCCCTCGCGTTGCCAACCTGACCGAGCCATTGAGCAGCTACCGCTCTTTTATCCCGGAGGCGGATTTTGGTCTCGGGCGGGTCGAAGCCGAGCAGGAAGCCCGCCTGCAGTTTCTCCAGCAAGCCTTCGATTGGCAGGAAGAGGGTTTCACCATTTTCTGCGCGGCCAAAAATGAGGGTCGGGAAAAACGGATTAAAACCATATTGGAGTCTCAACAGGAGCTTGGCGGGCTGTCGCCGCGATTTGTCCGCGGTGAGCTGAGCGAAGGGTTTCTCCTCCTTTTTCCCCAAGCCTGCGAAATTCTCGATCCCGACGGCGGCGGAAAGAAGAATGGCAAGGGTATCGTATTTCTAAGCGACACGGAAATCTTTGGCCGTTATCGAACACGCCCTGCCGGGTTGCGGCGAAAGCTCCTGCCGCACCGTTCCCAGGTGGATCAACTGCTCGATTTCTCTGAATTGGCGGAAGGAGACTTCCTGGTCCATTTGCAGCATGGTATTTGCCAGTACCGCGGTCTCACCAGGCTGAACATAAAGACCAGGGACGAGGAGGTGATCTCGCTCGAGTTCGAAGACGGCATAACCCTGCATGTGCCGCTGCATGAATCCCACCTGCTCACCCGATATGTCGGCTTGACCAAAGTGAGGCCGAGACTGGGACGGCTTGGGACCGGCCATTGGGACCGAACGCGCCGGGCGGCTGAAAAGGCGACCCTCGATTACGCAGCCGAAATGCTCAGCTTACAGGCCCGGCGCGAAACCATCCAGGGACGCGCCTTTGCCCCCGATAACCAGTGGCAGCAGGAATTTGAGGAATCCTTTCCATTCCAGGAAACACCCGACCAGGCCACCGCCATTGCGGATACCAAGGCTGACATGGAGAAGGAACAAACCGCCGAGCGGCTCATCTGCGGGGATGTCGGCTTTGGCAAGACCGAGGTCGCTTTAAGGGCAGCCTTCAAAGCCGTCATGGACGGCAGGCAGGTGGCGGTTCTGGTGCCGACCACCGTTCTTGCGCAACAGCATTGGAATACCTTTCTGGAAAGAATGGCTGCCTATCCCATCATCGTCGATATGCTCAGCCGTTTCCGCACCAAAAAACAGCAAACCAAAATCCTCGATCATCTGCATAAGGGAAAAATCGACATCTTGATCGGAACGCACCGTTTACTCAGCGGAGACGTGAAATTTAAGGACCTGGGCATTCTGATTGTGGATGAGGAGCATCGTTTCGGGGTCAAGCACAAGGAAAAGCTGAAGCATCTGCGGGAAAATGTGGATGTCTTCTCGATGAGCGCTACGCCTATCCCACGGACCCTCTACCTGGCACTCATGGGGGCTCGAAACCTGAGCCTCATCGAAACTCCGCCGGTGGACCGCCTGCCGATCCATACGGAGGTAAAAAGTTACGACCCCAAACTGGTCAAGGAGGCGATTGACAAAGAGGTTTCCCGCGGCGGTCAGGTATTTTACCTTCACAACCGGGTCCAGACAATCGACTCGGTCGCACTGCGTCTGCAGGAAATGTTTCCCAAGCTGAGCATCGCCGTAGGGCACGGCCAGATGGACGAAAGCAGGCTGGAGAAAATCATGACTCTCTTTGTGGCGGGTGAATACGATATCCTGGTTTGCACCACCATTATCGAGTCGGGACTGGATATACCGAACTGCAATACCATCATCATCGAAGGAGCGGACAGGTTCGGTTTATCCCAGCTCTACCAGTTGCGGGGGCGGGTCGGCCGGAGCAGACGCCAGGCCTATGCCTATTTACTCCTCCACCGGCACACACGAATCATCGATCAGGCCCGTAAGAGGCTCAGTGCCATGCGCCAGTACAATCGCCTGGGGGCAGGCTTCAAGATCGCCATGCGCGACCTGGAACTGCGAGGAGCAGGCAACCTCCTGGGCACAAGACAGAGCGGTCACATTGCCGGTGTTGGGTTCGAACTCTATTGCCAGCTCCTGCGTCAAAGTATTGCCCGCTTAAAGGGGGATAAAGGCGCTGACAGGATTCGGGCCGCCATACGACTCGATTTTGTCGTCATTGGAGGTGGAACCCCCACCGGCAATGAGGAAACGCCCATCGGCTTTGCAGTTCTCAAGGAAGAGGAATTGGCTCCTGAACGGATAAAATTGCAGGAGGCCTACATTCCTCGCGAATATTTGGCTGAGACGCGTTTGCGCATCGATATACACCGCCAACTGGCCCTGGCGGACAGTGTCAAAGCGGTCAAAGAAATCAGTGAAGCTCTCCGGGACCGCTTTGGCCCCTACCCTCACGAAGTCGAAGCCCTCCTACTTGTCACGGAAATCAGATGCCTGGCCGAGAATAAAAATATTCAACAAGTTTCGAGCGAGGGAAATCGACTCAAGTGCTTGAAATCAAGCGGGTTATCAAACGACTTCATAAAAAGGGGAAATCGCTTCCCCCGCCTTGCACGCCGAAATCCTCTCCCCCGGCTGAGAGAAGTGCGCGATTTTCTAAAAAGAATTAAAGTCGATTAAATCAAGAAAATGAGGTTGAATAATGATCCCAATTTTTAACCACAGATGGCCCGGACGAATCAGGTAACTTGTTCAATATTATATTATCAGGACTTGGTAGGCGCTTTATTTATCCGAGTTTATCTTCGAATATCGCAGTTTATGAAATGTTGGAAATTTATTTCCACCGCAAGATTCAATAAAACAGAATAATTTTATATTTGAACATTGACCCCTTCCGAAACCCATAGGACTGTTGGCGCATTTTTTCGAGAGTACATTTGCTTTCTTCAACCATAATTTAGCCTCGCCCTTCTTCTACAAATCATTGCAAAAAATCGGACTTTGATCGTCCTTGCAATGGCCTAATTGTGGCGGTTGAGACTTAACGGATTTACCAAGAATTTAAACCGTTGCCAAAATGAACCTGCGAACGGTTACCTGAATAGATTTACAGTTCGATAATAAAATCATAACTTATTGATTGCCAATAGAAACAAATTTAAATTGCTAAGGTGTTGCCATTTTTTTTAGTACAGGTCAATGGGACGTTTTCTACGTGAACCAGTGATAAAACTTCTCTCTTAAAGCCTTCGCCTCTCCTCATGAACTTCCAAAAACTACTTGGGAATTATTCTAAAGACCAAATTATCGATATCGTCAGGCCGGTGGCCGCCAAATATTATACTGACAGTATATCCTACCACAAAAACGACCACATGCCCCAATGCCCCCAGGAGGATTGGATTCATGTTGAAATTAAAATCGCCGAGATCCCATAGGTGGAATTCCGGCCCGGTAAGAACCCCCCAAGCGGTAAATAGCAAACAGGCGACAATGCCGCAATAGGCGCCGCGACGAGTGGCCTTGCGAGTCAAGAACCCTAGTAAAAACAATCCCAATGTCCCCGCCGAAAGAACTACGGCAATAATAATGCCCCGCTCCATTATTGAGGCCGAACCTTCTTTGGGGATGAGAAGTATGGCCACCAGACTAGACAGAATTCCACCCAGTAAAACCATGGATCGAGCGAATATCAATCGCGTCCGGTCGGAGGTTTTTGGTAGAAACTGGCCGATATAGTCTTCCGTTATGACCGTCGCCACACTATTTAAATCTCCACTCACCGAGGACATGGCGGCGGCCATAACAGCAGCCAGGATCAATCCCACAATGCCGGTGGGAAGAAAATTTACGATGAAATGCGGCACTATATTATCGCCGATTTCCGGAGGCGTATGGCCGGTCAAACTGTAAAAACCGAAAAGGCATGCGCCAATGAACATAAATGTAATAAAAATCGGTAAGCAGGAGGCTGCTCCCCAGATGACTCCCCAAAAGGCTTCCCGATCGGTTTTGGCGATCAGGTAACGTTGGACCATGTGTTGGTCGGTGATATAAATCCGGCTCCAAATTAGAGTAAATGCCACCATGTAAATCCATGCTGTTGTCACCTCGACATCAAAAAGACTCCCCCATGACAATTCGGAGGAGCCTATGCTGAGCTTTCCAGCCCGCATGGCCTCTCCGATGACCGCTCCGGGAGGTCCGGCTTCGGGCGCAAATACCAGACGCAAAACAATCAGAAGAGCACTTCCAATGAGAATGATTCCCTGAACCACATCCGTCCAAACGACCGCTTCGATTCCACCAATCGCCGTGTAAATCATGGTGAAAACCCCGACTCCGATAATCACCGCTTTCAAGTCCCAGCCCGTCATCACATTGATGGCAATTGCCGTGGTTAGCAAAGTGATTCCCAGGTCAAAAATGCGATCCGCCAGAAATCCGAACGAAGTATAAAGCCGCCCTCCGAAACCGAATCGTTTTCCTATATACTCGTAGGCGCTCAACCCGATGACCCTTCGGTAAAAAGGAACGATAAAAAAAGCCACGAAGATGAAGACGAGTGGAAGAGTCAGGATGCCCGGCAGCAAAATCATGCCTTTCTGAAAAACCGTTCCCGGATGCCCGACAACGGTGGCGCTGCTGATAAGCGTGCCCATCAACGTAAAGGCAACCGCCCATGCCGGAATCTTACGGTCCGCGATGAAATATTTTCGGGTCGATTTTTGGGCGCGGGACATGTAGAGCCCAATGCCCGCGATTGCACCGAGGTAAACCAATACAACTATGTAATCGAGCAGCCTAAGCGTCATAAATATTTAAAGGGATCTGGGTTGGAGAACGTTTGGATACTTTTGTAGACAAGAACTGTTTGATTTGTCTAACGATATTGAGGAGAAGCAAGATTTGATTTCAGTAAAAAGGAATCGAATTTAACTTGTGGTAAACAAAGGAAATGCGTAACGAATTCTCTACTATGGAACTTAACGGAAAAATCGCTCTAATTACAGGAGGAACCAAAGGCATTGGAGCTGCCTCGGCCATTGATTTCGCGAAGCAGGGGGCA
>JAJFLV010000197.1 GCA_021772535.1 Opitutales bacterium
GATGAGCACTAGCGGTCTCCAAAACAGGATGCATGGCAAGGAGCATTGCTGCCGGTTTTGCGGACAGCGGCTTAAGTTAACATCGTCGCTTCCTCGAGCGCAACCGAGCTGAGATGTCGATGGCCGAAAGTCTGCGGGTCGAGTTGTAGAACCGCTCGATGTAATCGAACACATCGGCCAATCGAATGCATCGACTCCCCGCGCTGTCATCGATCCCAGATCTCGGCCCGTTGCGTCGCCGAGTAATAAATCCGTCGTCGTTGCTTCATCTCATCCACTCCAGTTCTCAAAAAAAAACTAAAGTGTTGCGTCGATCCGTTGAGCCCGCCTCCGAACAACGACATTCCCTATGGGGAGGATGCAAGCGCGTTATCGCGAGACGTCGGCTATGTAAGATGAACATAGTTTGCGACAATTTTAATTATGCGGCGTGAGATTGTAGTGTGACGGATCCGCACTTTGAGTAAGACGTGAAATTTGCCGCGGATTTGCTCGCATCAAATATCTCTGTGCGAAGAATCGGACCGCCGGTTGAGTTGATATGCCTGGCGGTCCGAACACCAAGTCTTAGTAATATTCTATCAGATAGCGGCTGCCGGAAACGATATAGGAACTGCCATAGCTATCATTACACATGGTGCCGCCGATGAGCGCGTTTTGGCCCTCCCAGTCGCCCTGCTTCGTGACAGTCCGACAGCCATTGCCACTGCTGTATCCGGCGTTTTGTCCCGTGGCTTGATGGCCGCTGCTATATCGGCCGCCGCCATAATAACTGGAGCGATGACCGCCACCATGATGACCGCTGCCGTGATGACCGCCACCGTGATGGCCGGAGCGGTGACCGCCACCATGATGACCGCCACCATGATGACCGCCGCCATGATGGCCGGAGCGATGACCCGAACCATTGCCGCGGTCGTTGGCCGAGGCGGCGCTGGCGAACGCCATCATGCCGAGGGCCAATGTTGCTGCAGATGCCGCGAGTTTCATTTTTGATAATACAGTCATGGGCATAAAGCTCTCCTTGATCCGTGCGAAGCCGCTTTTTTTCCAACCTGTAGAAATGTGTCCTGCATGCCGTGGCCAGTCAATTCACACCGCGTCAACAGGTCGTGAGATATGTGTTCGAATTGTGACGGAACGGCGTTGGGTAGGGCTTTTACGGCATAGGTCGGCTCATTTAAGCGTGACATTATAGTCTCCACACCGCCGCAAGCGCACGCGTGGCGGGTTGCGCGTTTCGGCAGGGCTTCAGTTTGTAATTAAGCGCGCTTTTGAGGCCGAGAAGTGACAACTGACTGGCGCATTTATCCGCAGTTTGGTCGTCCGCAAGATTTGGCGGAATCGCAAACCTTCACAAAAACAGTCGTGGGTTAAAGTTAATACTACCGGCGGGAGTTGAGCCTTTTCGGGCGTTCATTTCGATGAAGCAGAATGTCCGACTAGGTGGGGTGAATTCAATCGATCGCTGCAACAGCAGGGATATCATTCTCCAACATGCCCGAAATGCAACCAACGATTTGTAGCTGTTGCACTTAACCAAACACCCGTCGCAAAATTTCTGAGGTGCGTTTTGCAGGGTTGGATCGGATTGCAGCCTCCTCCTTGCCAATATAATAAAAGACTCCATCAAGGCCTTTTCCGACACTGTGGTCGATCAATTGATCTTTTGCATCAGTCCCAAACTGCGGCGCAAGCGGAATATTACTTAAACTCGAAACCAACTGATCATAAGTCCTGATAGCACCGGCCTGGTTAAGCGCAGTCACCATAATCGGCCGGAAAAGTGTCGTCAGCTGCGGTGTTGTTGTGCGCTTGAGATACTGTGTTGCTGCATTGGATGGTCCACGCACGATCTCGAGCGAGTCCCTTATGGTTAGGCTGCTAACGGCATCAAGAAAGACACTACGTGCGACGGGCGCGGCGGCTTCCGCCCCCCTGTTAAGCTGCACCTCTAGATTGTCGAGCGCGCCAGAGAGCCCAAAACGTGAAAATGATGCTTGGGTTTTTTGTAGAAAATCCGGCAATGGAATGCGAATTACAGAATCATTCAAAAATCCGCCACGCCTGCCAACCTTCGCGATAGCGCTACCAATGCCGTTGTTGAGGGCCGCTCGAAGACCAGCGGCGGCGTCCGCCTGAGTCAATCCCGTGGCTGACCGGCCGCCAGTTTGGCCGAGCACCACACCTAGAATCTCTTCCTGCTGAACGCTCGAACATGCCGAGGCGGCGGCAAGCCCCGAGAACATCATTGCCCGACGGCTCATATTTTCGCGGATCATCATATTCTCCTCTATTTCAGTCTCCGATAATCAATGGTTAAGTGAATTAGATCTCGCTCTTTAACGCAATCAAAAATCCACCCAAAGCCAAATCTAGCTCAGAGAGCTCCAACGCCTGACACTGGCGAGTTTTTGACGATCCGCTTATGCCGTTACTCAGCGTCTTGAAATCATCTGTAACGCGACATTCAACCCAATTCACCAGTCGGTGTCAGCTGTATCTTCGTCGAATTCCAATCAGCACCGCGCGGCCTTAGGGCTGTTGCGATCAGTGATGGAGATATGCGGTCACGTCCTGCTTTGGCGACCTTTATCACCGCGCATTTAACGCAGCTTGAAACCGAGGTTCGAACGATCAGGAAACAAACGAAGGCAATGGCGCCGATACGGCCCTGCCTATTCGACTTTCTTATTTGCCCAATCGGGCGCTTCAATGGTGATGAAGCTTTGTATTTCGGCTGGCTGCGGACCAAGGGTGATCGCGTCTTTGACGCCCGGCAGAACCAAATGGCAGGAACGACCTTGTCGTCGGATCGGTCCACCCGAGCTCGCCCGAGCCGGAGTTCAGGACCCATAATTTGCCGTCATGCCAACGGGGCGAATGCGGCATGGAGAGTCTTTCCGCGACAATTTCATCGGCTTCAATATCGATGATCCGGCGAGTTCGCCAGAAGGCATAGGACGAACAGACCTGGCGAGTTCGCCAGAGTGTTTCCATGCCTGCCACGTCCAGTCTGTGCTCGTTGGAGCGCCAGCCCGTCGCTTTCGGCCCGATGCGTCACGAGAGGACTGCGCACCGGTCGGCTGCTACTGGCGAGAGTGTCCATGCTCCCGGCGATCAGGCTTCAACTTTTTGGACTGCCTTTGGCGTTTGATCGCGCCCCGTATGACGGGGCGTTTTCATCTCAAGCGACCTCCTCTTTGAAAGTTTCGGGAAAATAGGTCGCTGATACTGTGTGCGTTTCGGCGAGCGCATGCAGACTGTCCATTGCCAGCGACTTGAACCGTTTTGATGTGCTCTATGTCAGCCAGCGACAGCGGCTTTTCTTTGCGGATAGGGGCGTTCATGTCACGATCCCCGACGCTACCTGCTCCAGGCGCGCAACGCCCTGGCGCGGCATTCCCACTATTCCCTGTTTGTTTCCATCGATTTTGCCGAGGAATGTGGGAACAGCCATTTGGCTTAATTGGGTTTCCGATCTGCCGCCCCTGCCAGTCTTAATTTTGTTCCGGAAGCGTTTCCGGTCGGAATTTGCTTACCCGCAGCTTGACGACGCGGCGAAAAGGTTTAGGTAACAGGCTATCTTCCGAAATCATCAGAAGAAGTGAGGCGTCCCGGCGGGGGCGCGAGAAACTCTGTCTTCCCGCCATCCGATTTAAAACCGCGAAAGCGATTCAGATGTCGAAATCGAAAAAACCTACCTCCGGCAACGGCGTTATCGACGGCAAAGCTACAGAGGTGAAAAAGAAGAAGCGCACGAACCCGCTGGAGTTTCTTCAGCAAGTCCGCAATGAGGGGGCGAAGGTCACCTGGACATCACGGAACGAGACGATGATCTCCACCATGATGGTGTTGATTATGGTCGTGATCATGGCGATTTTCTTCTTCATAGTAGATCAGATACTGCGTTTTGGAGTTTGTTCAATCCTGCCGATAGATTGTGTGCCGCTCAGCTAATTGTCTTTAACGCCCAAATCAACGACGGAATCTTCCATGGCCCATCAATGGTATATTGTTCACGCCTATTCAAACTTTGAAAAGAAGGTCGCTGAAGCGATCAAGCTGGCGGCTAAGGATAAAGGTCTCGAAGACCATATCGAAGACGTGTTTGTGCCAACTGAAGAAGTAACGGAAATCCGGCGTGGACGGAAAGTCACCACGGAGAAACGTTTTTTCCCGGGTTACGTCCTCGTGAAAATGGAACTTAGCGACCAAACCTATCACCTGATAAAAGAAACGCCGAAAGTGACAGGCTTCCTTGGTTCTGGAAACAGACCTCTGCCAGTCGCGCAGAAGGAAGTCGATCGAATCCGTGGTGTGATCGAGGATGGCGCAGAGCGCCCACGTTCGACCATCACGTTTGAAATTGGTGAGAGCGTACGCGTGACCGACGGTCCGTTCGCTTCGTTTTCCGGCCTCGTCGAGGATGTGGATGAAGACACAGAAAGACTGAAGGTTGCTGTGTCGATCTTTGGTCGCGCGACCCCGGTTGAGCTGGAATTCAGTCAGGTTGAAAAGGGCGACTGATTGGCCCCACTACGATTATTCGTGCCTTTGTTGATGTCGTTTTTTGCGGCTTGGCTTCCCAAAATCATTTTGGAGTGGAAAGTTTGGACGCACACCAAGACTAGGCTTGATTTTAACCATTCAGACGTTTAACAACCGCTCTCTCGCTGGCGGCGAAAGTCGCAAGAGTGATGACGCGGGGTGGAGCAGTCCGGTAGCTCGTCAGGCTCATAACCTGAAGGTCGTAGGTTCAAATCCTACCCCCGCAACCAAATAAAAGCCCGTTAGATCAATGATCTAGCGGGCTTTTATATTCTCGTCGTTAGCTCATCATTCGCACTTGGGTACCATATGGGTACCAACACAGATCAAGCTCCAGCTAAGCGTGTAACAACTGGACGCTTGCCCCATAACGATCATGCGATACGCTTTAAAAGGTAATCATCCCGCAAACGGCGGAATGGTGCCATGGATGCCTAGGCTTCACTTCTATCCTTCTTGTTCTTGTCCGCTGAGCGGTCGAAGTGGCTGCACCACCGAAAGAGGACAAAGCTGTCGCCATTGAGTTGGCGCATTTGCCGCAAGGCGACGCGAAGCCCGGTGCGGCCGAGTCGGGTCCGCGAATATTCATAAGCATGGGGATCGCGACCCTTATGAAGGGCATCGGCCACACGCACCTTCTCGGCACAGTATTCCGGCATACCCCAGCGATCGAGAAGCGACTGGAATTTCGCGAAGGCGACAGCATCGAAAAGTTTGTCGCGGCCCAGACCATCGAACAGGGGGTTGGCCGGATACAAGCTCAGGCAGGGCAGATAGCCGCGTGCTACCGGAATATTTGCCGAATGAGTCCGCCCGCTCTTAAGGAACTTCGGCAGCACATGGGTGTGCGGACCTTCCGGGGTCTTGACCGTGCCGATGGCCTGGTAGACTTCCACGCGGCCGAGCTTCGAGGCTGCAATGCGATGGGGGCTCGCCTCGACGATCGCGCCCATCGCTTGGTTCCCCGGCTCAAAAAGGGACCGACCGGCGTCGTGGCGCAAGAGTCTAAGCAAAGCGGGATCCTTCGTCCGGATACAGAAATCCACGTTGCGCGCGCTGAGACCCATATCGAACAAGATTGCATCACGGTCTTCGGCGCGGATGGCCGCGCGGTCGGGACCCAGTTCGGTCAGCGTTGAGCGGCGGTGTGACGCGGCCTGGGATTCGGGAAGGCAGAATACGACGCCATGCTGCCAGCGCTCGGGCCGACCGCTCAACGTTTCATAAGCCAACGGTACCACATTGTCGGCCAGGTCTATCCGGAGCGCGCCGCTAGCTGAGGCGATTGTTGTTCGCTCGGGGTCATCCAAGACCAGGGGCTCGTCCGCGTCACGATGGAACTCGGCGATTGCACCGAAAGACCCGATGCTGAAGCTGCTGCTTGGGTCGTAAAGATGTTCGCGCAGGATGCGATAAATTTCGCGGTTGTGACTCATCGAGTTCACCCACTAGTCCCTAAGTTTGAACGAGACCGGCACTTCTACGGATCCGGCCACCGCAATGCCGCCGCGGCGGGCCGGGACGAAGCGCCATGTCTTCGCGGCCTCGACGGCCGCCTTGTCGAGCAGCCGGTATCCGCTCGACTGCCGCAATTGGACCGCCGCCGCTTCGCCATCCGCGGTTACCTGGACCCTAAGCACGACCCGACCCTCCTGGCCCCGCCGCCGCGCCAGATAGGGATAGCGGGGTGCAGCGTTCGACAGGCCACCGCCGGAGTATTTCGGCAGGGTCCCGGGTCCATCGCCAACGTTCCCGGCGAGACCGCTGCTTCGCACCGCCGCAGGCAAGGCGGCGACGGCATCGTCCTTCCGCTCGTCGCGTGTCGTCGCCTGTTGTATTCGCGCTAACGTCCGACTGACACCGGTATGAGTAGCGTCGCGGACTGACTCCTGGTCTACCGGTCGAGTTGGTGTCTCCTTCGTTTCTGTCAGATGTTTCTCGAATGCGCTCTCTGCAAGTTTCCGGTCAGGGGGCCGGTCGAAGTGTCGAGGTTTGCGGCGAGGTGCGGGTGGAATCGGTGACGTCGCTTCGAGTGGATCCGCTGGCGGGCGAGGTGGTGCGGCAACGCGCGACGTATCACCAGGAGGCTCCGGAACAACACTGCGCCGAGTTGGTGTGTTCTCTGGCGTCGGACCCTGCGCGGAAATCCGTGTCGGTTTCTCTTCCCGCTCGACGGAAGGGTTAAGGTTCGAGCTTGGGGGAGCAATCGCTTCTGCGGTGCCGTCTTGAGGGCTCACATCGGCGGTCTGCTCCGGATCAACCACGACTTCGGTGACTCCGACTGATCTTTCTTTCGCGACTAGTGATGACTGCGATTGTCCGGCCGGAGCTGTTCCAGGTATCCCCACGACGTCGGCGGCCTGGATTAAGTCAACGGCGATGACCGCATATGGCACCGGCGGCGTCACTTCTCTGAATACGATAAAGCAGGCAAGCGCGGCGGTATGCAAGCCGAGCGAGATGGCGAGAGCCAACAGACCGGGCCCGTGGCTCTGCGCACGCCTTGGCAAAGGGGCTACATCAAGTCCGAGCATGATCGCCTCCCGCACCGGTTCGTTCGAGCGGCACTACGATATCGTTGCCGTTGGCCGTGCCGTGATAGGCGCGGACGCCATAGCACCGCGCGAGCATATCCGCAGACAAGACCGTGGTGGGGCGACCCTCGGCGGCGATCCGCTTCTCGAAGAGAAGCGCCAGGCGATCGCAGAACCGTGCGGCGAGGGTTAGATCGTGCATCACGACGACGACGCCGGCGCCGGATGCGGCAAGCTCCCGTAGCGTCGCCATCACGTCGAGCTGATGTCCCGGATCGAGGCCGGCCACCGGCTCGTCGGCCAGCAGCACCTTGGGCTCGCCGGCCAAGGCCCGTGCCAGGAGCACACGGGTTCGCTCCCCGCCGGAAAGATGCGTAATGGGTCGGTCCCCGAACTGGGCGACGTCGCAGGCGTCGAGCGCCCGCGCGACTGCTGCCCTGTCGGCGTCCGACGGGGCGGCCCACGGGCTTCGATGCGGCAGGCGGCCCAACGTAACCAGAGTCTCCACGGTCACGGCCCAATGACTGCCGCCGCCTTGGGGCAGGTAGGCCAGCGTTCGGGCCAGAACTTTCCGGGCGATTTTGTGCAGCGGTTCGCAATTCAACTGAATGACCCCACCATCCAGCGGCAGCAATCCCGCCATGGCCCGCAGCAGCGTCGTCTTGCCGGCGCCGTTGGGGCCGATCAGACCGACGACCTCTCCGCTTGCGATCTCCAGGTCGACGCCCGCAAGCACCTGCGCATGGCCAAGCGATACCGATACGGAGTTGGTGCTCAGCAGATTCACAGGAGCTCCTTCCTGAGGCGCAACACGAGAAAGAGAAAGAACGGCGCGCCGACCAGGGCCGTCAGAACACCCAGCTTGAGCTCACGGCTGGGGGAGAGAAGGCGGACGGCCACATCCGCGACCAGGATCAGCACGGCGCCGCCGAGAGCGCTCGCGGGCAGCAGCGCGCTGGGCCTGTGCCCGACCAGTGGTCGGAGAAGGTGAGGGACGACCAAGCCAACGAAGCCGATAGCACCGGCAACGGATGTCGCGGCACCAACGCAGAGTGCGGTCCCGAATACGAGCCTGTGTCGCACGGCGCGCAGATCGAATCCCAACGTCTGGGCCGCGTCTTCGCCCAACGTTAGCGCGTCCAGTGGCCGGCCCAGCGTGGCGAGCAGCAGCCATCCGGCGACCATGAAGGGGGCCGACAGCCAGACGTGCTCGAAGCTTCGGTCCGCGAGGGAGCCCATCAGCCAGAACATAATCTCCAGGGCGGCGAATGGATTAGGCGCCAGGTTGAGCGCGAGCGAGGTGAGGGCGGCGGCGAAGCTGGTGACCGCGATGCCCGCCAGGATCAGCGTCAAGGGGCTGCCGTCCCGTCCGGCCAGGGCCTGGACGACGACAACGCCGATGCAGGCCCCAGCCATTCCACCCAATGGCAGCGCCAGGGCGAAGAGACCGGCGAGGCCCGTGTGGAACGTCAATACCGCTCCGAACGAGGCGGACGCCGAGACGCCGACAAGCCCCGGCTCCGCAAGCGGGTTGCGTAGGAACCCTTGCAGGGCGGCCCCGGACAGCCCGAGTGTCGCGCCGATCAAGAGGCCCAGGAGAGCCCGCGGCAGCCTGACCTCGCGGACAATCAAGGCGGTTGTCTCGACTTCTCCAGCCAAGAGCGCGTCAATCGTCTCGCGCACGCCGATTGCGGCGGGCCCAACGAGCAGGGACGCGGTAAACGCAGCGAGCACCGCGACCGCGAGCAGGGGAAGGAGGACGGGCGTCCCCTCGCGCCGTCGTTCAGCGATTGTCGGGTCGGCGGTCATTTATCCGCCACCCCGACACGGCCCTCATGTCGCCCGGCCTCCCGAACCGCCGAAAGTCGCGCGATCGCATCGGCGACGAACGGCGTGCCGCAGACCCAGAGGTAGTCCGGAACGCTCACTTTCGGGCGCGTGGCGAAGGCTCGCCTCAGAGCTGGATGCCGAAAGGTCTCATTGGCCAAGGCGGGTCCGTCTCTTTCGCGCCCCACGATCAGGACGTCGGGGTCGGCAGCCAGCAGGGTCTCCAAGGGAAGCTGGCTGGTCCCGGTGATTCCCAGTTCACTACCAAGCGTCCGAAAGCCGGCGGCTTCGACTGCCGCGTTCGCCAGGGTATCTTTCCCCGAGGTATAGCCGTTGGCCCAGTACAACACCGCTCGGGGTCGCGGGCCGGAGTTCGGGTGTTGTGGCGGCAGCTTGCCGTCGAAAGCGGCTATCAAGGCCTCGCCGCGTCGAGGTTCGCCGATCGCCCGGGCGACGGCGCGGATGTTCGACCGGATATCGTCGAGGTTGGCAGCGACCGGCAACTCGACCACCAGATAGCCGAGCCTGCGCAGCAGGAACACAGTAGGCCGCGTCGTGAACGCTCCAGCAAGTACCAGATCGGGCTTCATCGGCAGGATCTCTTCGGCGAGCCCGTGATTGATCCTGACTCCCGCAACGTCGCCAGCGAGTGCTGAGGCGTGCGGATCGGCTGCCAGATAGCTGACCGATGCGATCCTTTCTCGATCGGCCAGAAGCATGACGAGTTGGTCCGTGCAGAGATTCATCGAGACAATTCGCTCGGGCTTCGCCCACGCGGGCATCGTGCGGATTGTCATCGCGATCATTACCGCCGCAATGACGGCACCCCTGAGGCGATTGCTTCGCGGCCGCCCTCGCCGCCCGACGTCGACACGCGAGCGCATCTAGAACAACCCAATCGTAGCCCGGACACCGATAAAGGCGCCGATACCCGGGTTGGAGAAGCCGAAGACCTCCTGGTAGTTCTCGCCCAGAAAGTTCTCGACCCGGCCATAGAGTTCCACGCCCTCGATCAGTTCATAAGAGGCCGCAACATTGACCAGCACAAAGTCCTCCAGCGTCACGTTAGTGCGCGTGGCGAAGAAATTGGAGAACTGGATGTCCTTCTGCTTACCGTTGTAGTCGATGGCGAGATCGAGCTTGGCCCGGCCATCGAGGAACTCATAAGCGAGATTGGCGCTGGCCAGATGTTTTGCCCGGCGGACCAGTTCTGTGCCATTGGCATCCTGTCCTTCGGTATAGGTGTATTGCCCGGCGAAGGTCAGGCCATCGGCGATTCTGGATTTGGCGGTGACCTCCAAGCCCTGGATCTTGGAGGTGCCATCGAGGTTGGCGGCGGTGTTGCCGGCGCCCTGGATCAGGTCCGTTATCCGGTTGTTGAAATAGGTGACGTCGAGCATCAGTCGATCTTTGAGGAATGATTGCTCGATTCCGATATCCCAGCCTCTGCTCTCCTCCGGCTGGAGGTCGGGATTGGGAACGAAGTTCGGCCCAAAACCAAATAACTCGAACAAGGTTGGGTTCTTGACGCCGGTGCCGAAGCTGCCGTGCAGGCGGGTCCCGGTCTCCTCATGGAGATAGGCTGCCGTCGTTCGAAATGTCGTGGCGTCCTCGAAGATGTCATTGTCGTCGTACCGCGCGCTACCGGACAAGAAGATGCGGTCCCATAGGCCGACGCGGTATTCTCCCACGTAGCCATAGTTCGAAATATCGAGATCGGAACCGCCGAACGCACTGCGCGTGACCTGAGATTCGTCCTCGCGCTCCGCGAGGAAAGTCAACGAATGCGTCGCGTCCGTGACCGCGGGCGTCTCGAAGAAGACATTGGTCTGGTAGTCATAGCGCGCTTTCTCGCCATCGGCCTCGAACGTTAACATATCGTTGGTGAAGGAATCCGTCTCCTCCTGGTTGATTCCGGCACCCAAGATATGCTCCCACACCCCGTCGAAGAGGCTATATCTCACTCGGGCCCGGGCGGTCCGTTGTATCGTTTCAGTTTCTTCGTCGCCATCGACCGTCCTGACGATTCCGGCTACAGCGGGCTGCGGATCGGTCTCTGTCGTCGACTTGACGAAGCGGCCGAACAGCTCGAGCTCCAGGTTCTCAAGCGGCGACACGCCGAGCTTGGCGTTATAGGTCTGGTTTCGGTTTCCGTCCGCCTCATCATTACCGTCGGATTCAGACGCGACCGACACGCCGTCCGTGGTGAAACCGGTCCCTCCCAGGGAAAAGTGGTACAAGTCGCCGCCGCCGCGGACGCTTGCCGACGCCTGGCCGGTTCGAAACGAACCGCCCTCGATGCTAAGGTTCCCGGTGACGGGCCCACGGCCTTTCTTTGTGATGATGTTGATGACGCCACCGATCGCGTCGCTGCCGTAAAGTGCGCTCTGCGGGCCGCGCAGGACCTCGATCCGCTCGATGTCGGCGGCCAGCAGATTGCCGAAGTTGAACTCGGATCCGCCGCTCGGATCATTGACCTCTACCCCGTCGACGATGACGAGCGTCTGGTTCCCTTCGGCGCCGCGAATTCGCACCTGGGTGAAGCTGCCGCCCGTGCCGGAACGGCTGACAGCGACGCCGGGGACTTCCCGCAACACATCGGAGACGACGCGAACCTGTTTACGTTCAATGTCTTCGCCGGTGATCACCGTGACCGCGCTGCCAACCTCCTGGGCCGTGACCGGTACGCGACTGGCCGATACGACGATGTCGGGGAGCCGCTTTACGGCTTCCTCAGCCGCGGCGGGCGCGACCGGGTAGCAGGCCATCATCGCTATTGCCGGGAGCATGGTAAGGCCCCCAATGGATCGGTTGGAGCATGTATACGGTAACCGACTGGAAATTCTGAACATTGCTGGACCTTTTCGTTCTTGAGATTTCAAGACGCGATCGGGGATTCAGGGCAGCAATGTTCACCCACACGCGACCAGCAAGGCTCGCCATGCACACGCGCGGGTTATTTGGCTCAAAACCGATGGGCCATTTGCTCGCGATAGATCCAGAAACATGGTCACCCAATACCAGAATCCCCAACAGCGACACGCTTTCGCGCGTCACCGCAAACGGGTTTCCGTCCCGCCGACACACCCCGAACAGCGGTTGGGTGACGCTGGCGACGGCAGGTCTCCTGGCTCGCGGGTCATAACGCTTGCCCGGCCTTCCCAGTTACCCAGTGGCCTATTACGGGCGCGCGCTCGCCGCTCACAGTTGCGGGGGCAGCCGGGGCTTCGATCGGTTCGCTTGACAACGGCCCGATCGTCCCCAGTTCCCTCTTGCTTCCCCGAAGGGAACCGACGCTATTAGCAGTCTAGTGGCGTTGTTGTCCCAAAGGCAATGGCAACCACCAGAACAGACGGTCTCCGATTCCTCGAACCCAGTCCGGGCCGGATATGTCGCTCCGGATAAGCAAAATAGCCGGCTGGAACCTTAACTGGCTGCGAATCAGCAATTCGCCGGCTCACGCAACTGCATCAAATGGCCGCCCGACATCTTGGGAGAACAGAGCAAGAATATAGACCGGTAGGTTCCGGTGGTTGCGTGCCCCCGCAACCAAACACACAGAAAAAGCCCCGCAATCTCAATGGATTATAGGGCCAATGCTTTTGGCCTGAAAATGCCTCGACTCGAATCACAATTAGATCAGTAGGTTAGCTTGGTAGGTTCAAATCATCCCGCAACCAATCATCATGATCGGAAATCGGTCGCCCCTTAAAATAATTCCATCCGACATGATTACATTGAAGCCTTGCGAGAGCCAGTCGTACAAGTATGGATACCCTGCACTGGTTAGCAATTTTTGGGAATTAGGGGGGCTGCGACAGACGGAGGCAGCGTTACGGACAACGGTGATGCGCATAGTCATTTCTCAGAGACCACGGGAAGGCCGAATTCGACCCGAGCTGACCGTTCGGGTCACCTGCTTCCAACGTCGGCTTCGGATCGGAAACCGGTCGTCCAGCTGCGGCGATCGGTTAGGCAATTTATAGCGGAAGCTGTTCTCCAACTCGGGCCTGGAGAGGGTCCGAACAACAATAGTATCGGTAAGGTGATGGGTCCGAATCATTGTTGCGAATGTAACTGTGTCCGCGAATCATAGTTGCGCCGTTCGGCCTGGAAAATAGTTCTTCAACAGTCTCAGCCGAAAACGGTCGCCAACTTTTTCCGACAGAGATATAAGAGATATAATTGTACCCCGTTTGCTTCAACGCCGGTCCATGAGTTGGTAGCTCACAAAGCCGTATTACTTTTTAACAAACGCGCATGAAATGGCACGGTGATGCCTTCACATGCGGACTGGGCTCCTGGGTTCGGACCGGGCGACGTACGCAGGAAATAATAGAACGGGCGCAGACAGGACCATGTGAGACAGGCGCCGTATGCAACAAAGAGTGATCCCTCGATCACAAGCAGAACAAGGCCGGAACCGGCCATGTCCCATTGGTCGATCCCGGCGCTAAATCGAAAGCTCCAATTCCACGGCCAGAATATCAGTATCCCATCGCGCGCATGGGAAAAGATGTCAACAAAGGCGTGCGAAGCCGCACCGGAAAGAAACCAGAAACCCCGCGGATCTCGGCGTCTTCCGGTTCGGCCAAATATAAGCCATGCGCTGGCCAGCAGAGCCAGGGAAGACGGTGAATGCAACAGGTGATGAAGCGCGATAAAGACGCTGTTGTCGTAGTAGAAGCTGTCCACAAGATCGATGAAACGGATGGGTTGAGTGGCAAAGATTTCTGAGATTGCCACCTCCATCCCACAGAAGACCGCAACGGTAACCAGAGGCAAATCCGGTACTGCGGCGCCGGCAATAATCCAGCCAGATTTATCCTTCTCAGGCCCCGGCAGCAGCCGGCTGACAAGATGGCCGATCAGCATGTGGGTCGGCGTTTTCATAGGCGCTCACAGTGGAATGTCGCGAAGACGCGCTGGCGGTTGGATGCGGTGCGGCACCTGCCTACCTCATTATTACCCGTATTCAGAACCGTCGTTCTCCGCCGCGAACCGATGCTGGTAGCGTGTTGTCAGGTGGCGAAAGTGGGCAGACGTAGGAAGCGTTCAAGGCACAGGACGGGTTGTAGGCGAAGTTAAAATCGAGAATCAGGCTTCCGCCTGGACCCGGTCCAAGATCGGCGCCCTTGATCGCATCAATGATGTAGCGTCCACCGCCGTATGATTCCGACGTGTTCGTTGCATCACGGAAGGGGACAAAGAGCCCGCCTCCATATCCTTCGATCCAGTAGACCGTAAGTTCCAAGCCGAGATCCTGCTTGAGGCCATTCGTCCAGGCGATTGATGTATAGGTTAGCGACCCGTCTGGGCCCAAGTCGTCGGATACCGAATGCGCCGGTACTGGCTCTAGCGCCACTTCGAAGCGAAGGCTAGGATCGTAGTCGAACACCGGGATCTGGCCGAAGTTCACGCGCTCGGATTCCGGAATGGGTGACATCGGGTGGTTGCGAAAGAGCGCCGAACGCGTCGCGTGCCAAAGCCTCCAGGCCGCAACCGGGTCTTCGGTCGCTCTCACACTCGAGTAAAGATCATTGATCCGCCGCCGCCAATCGGCCAATTCGTACCCGTTTGGACCGGCAGAAGCGCTCAAGCCCCTTCCTCGATTCGTACTTTCGATGGCCAGAAGCAGAGGCATCCGGCAAGCTGGTTCGCGAAGTCAAATGGTGCAACATAGGACCAGCCGATCTCCTCCCCGCCGATGGCGAAGTAAACGGCGTCACCCTTCAAGGGGCAGTGGCTGGTCTTGTCCGTTTCCTTGAGGCGTTGGGTGAGGTCGGCCGCAGGCACGTAGACCAATGGATCATAGGCCTTCTGTCCGATCTCTATCACCCGAACCGCATCGGTCGTGTCGGCGATCAGCCTATCACCGATGAAGACACGCACACATCTGTCGATGGGCTTTATCACCATGAAATGGTGCGGGTTCGAAGGGTTGCGAATTGCCCCCTCGACAGGCGGAACGCTTTCCTGGGTTATTGTTTGGATGCTCATTTCGATATGATTCCGAGTTTCGCAAGGTGTTGCGAGGGGGAGGCTAGGCACCTCCCCGTTATGCGGCAGCCCGTCTCACCAGGCCTTCCACATAACTCGCGTTGCCTGCAAGCAACTGGCCGAGATTCGATGAGAATTGCCGCTTCATCAATGGCACCATCATCCGCCCGATCAGTCCCATCTTGGGTTCGAAATCCATGCGCATCGTCACCTTGCTGCGGTTCGGTCCAAGCTGCTCGAAGTTGATCGTGGCGACGGCCTTCTTCAAGGGCACCGTGCCTTCATAGATGTCCAGGACCAGCTGCTTCTGGGGGAAGTAGCCGACGATTTTTTCCCGGATGTAGTTCTTCCCATCCGAGAAATCGCACTGACGAAGGGCACCGAGCCCGGTATCTGAACTGCCTTTCAGCACGTAAGAATCCTTCAGCAGCGGGTTGAATTTCGCGATGTCGGCGAAGGCGTCCCAACTGGCCCAGACATCGGCCACAGGCGCCTCCACGGTTTGATCTACAGCTACGACAGCCATGATATCCTCCTTCGGTTTTAGGTGCGGCGGAGCCAGTCGGCTATCCCGGCTCCAATCAGGTTCGGGTGGTCTTCCTGCAGGAAATGGAACCCCCGGCCAAGGAAACGGGTTTCGAGGTTGGGAACATTTGCAACAACCCACTGGACGACCGGCGCCGGGTTGAGCGCGCCTGGTGTGGCATAAAAATAGAGCTTGGGGATGTCGCTCTGTATCAGCCACGCGCCATTGGAGATGATGGTGTCGTGTGTCGCCTTGGGGTGACCGGCGATCGGAATCTCGCGCGGCCATTGGAGTGTCGGAAGGCGGCTTTCCGGCGTTGGATAAGGCGCACGATATTGCGCCATTTCCTGATCCGTGAGACCGCGGGCGACACCCATCTTCGGCAGGACCTCTTCCACAAAGAAGTTCTTGTTGAGAACCATCTCCTCGCCAACACCCTTGGTCCGGAGGGACCGGAACATCTCGCCCGCCGGACCCATAGCCTCATAAGAGGGCGCCGGCATACCGGGCGGGATGATCGCTTCCATGAAGGCCATCGCCCGCACGTTTTCCGGATTGATCCGGGCGTAGCGCATGCCGAGCGCCGAGCCCCAATCGTGGATCACCAGTGTCAGATCCTTCAAACCGGTCGTTTTGATGAAGGCGTCGAGATAGGCCGCATGTTCGTCGAACGTGTATCCGATATTCGGTTTGCCGCTGCTCCCCATCCCGATTAAATCGGGTGCAATGGCCCTGTACCCCGCGGTGACGACATGTGGGATCACATTCCGCCAGAGATAAGACGACGTCGGATTTCCGTGGAGGAAAAGTACAACCGGGCCGGTTCCCTCGTCGACATAGGCATTTTCCGACTCCAGTACTGCCACCCGCTTCTTCTCAAACGGAAATTCCGCGGAAATAGGAAGACCGTAGGGCTGGTTGTCGGCGTTCTCTTGAGACATGGCTGATACGGCCCCCAGCGCGGCAAAGGCGACTGGGGCGGCGGATGTCTTCAGCAATTGCCTGCGGTTGATGTTCATTCCATTCTCTTTCTTTTGGAAATACTTTTCAGTGGGACCTCAGGCGGCGGTAACGCCACCGTCCGCTACGATCTCTGCCCCGGTGACATAGGAAGCGTCATCGGACGCCAGAAACGCGGCGATGGAGGCCATCTCGGGAGCCGCCGCCATGCGCCGCAGTGGTGCGGACTCGATGATCGGTTTCATCGCCTCGTCGAAGGCGTCGCGAGGCATGCCCAGTTTGCCCAAGGCCGGCGTTTCGACCACTCCGGGCGTAAGGACGTTGGTGCGGATACCGCGTGGTCCGAGCTCCACGGCCAGGCTGCGAGCCAACTGGCGAATAGCGGCCTTGGCCCCGGAATAGACCGCGAAACCCGGCATGCCTTTCAAACCGGCGATCGACGAGACAAGAACGATCGCCCCGCCGTCGTTCATATGCGGCACCGTGATCTGCACGCCGAATAGAACGGCCTTGAAGTCGCTGTCCATGGTTTCTTCGAAGTCTGCCTCTTCCACAGCTTCCAGAGGGCGCAAGCGCGCCAACGCCGCGTTCGGCACGTAAACATCGATCTTTCCGTAGGCTTCAACGGCAATACTGGCGGCCTCGCGATGGGTCTCCAAGGCTCGCACGTCGCCTTGCACGATCCGCACGTGGTCGCCATGCACGCGGGCGACCTCGGCATTGGTATCAAGGTTGCGTCCGACGACAACGACGCCCCGCGCACCTTCCGAAATTAGGCGGTCGGTGATGGCTCGGCCGATTCCGGAAGCACCCCCGGTCACGATTGCGACCTTGTTCTCAAAACGGTTCACTGTTGCAACTCCTTCGATCGGACGGTTCGGGTTCTGCTCCGAAGGCGGAAGCGGACAAACGCTGGCAATTCATCGCTTCGATCCACTACGCCCTCATACTAAGTGGAAGGTGGGGATGGTTCTTCTTGCAACACAGGTCGAAATATCGAAACATGTTGGTTCATTTTTGAACCACTGGAAAGGATGGAGTCACAGATGCCGCGTCGATTGGCAGCCTATGATTGGGATGATCTTAGGTTCTTCTTGGCCGTGGCCCGGACCGGAACGCTCCGTGGCGGGGCCGAGTCCATTCAGGCCAACCATGCCACGGTCTCCCGTCGTCTGGCGGCGTTTGAAAACGCCGTCGAGGCCCGGCTGTTTGACCGGACAAAAGGGGGACTCAGGCTCACGCAGCTTGGAGAAGAACTGCTTCCCCATGCACTTCGCGTTGAAGAGGAAATCGCCGCGGCCTCCCGTGTCGTTGCGGGGCGGGACGCCCGTCCGGCGGGCCCGATCTATGTGAGCATTCCGCCATTCTTGGCCCTGTCTTCAATTGTCGACGATTTTGCCGAGTTCGGCCGGCAATTCGAAGACATTGATATTCACCTGCAAGTCTCGAACGCCTTTGCCGATCTCGAACGGCGGGAGGCCGATGTTTCCATTCGCTACGCTTACGAGGTGATCGACGACGTTGTGGGCCGCAGATTGGTGCGTTGCTCGAAGGCGGTGTATTGCTCTGCGGACTATGCGGTGAAGATCAAAGACGATGGCGGGGACGGCCTGACATGGGTCGGATGGAACGAGGCAGAGGGCGAGACGACTGCGCCCTGGGTGATCAAGGGTCCCTTCCCGAACGCTAGGTTGCGCCACCGGATCAACGAAGCGGTACCTCAAGTTACATTGGCCGCAGCAGGAGCGGGATTGACCTATCTGCCCTGCTTTATCGGCGATCGGTATCCCGGCCTGGTGCGCGCGCCGTATCAGAAACCGGTCCCGGACCGGAGCCTCTGGCTGCTCTTGCACAGCGATCTGCGCAAAACAGCCAGAATCCGTATGTTCGTCGATTTTCTAGCTCATCGAATCAAGAGCCGGAAAGACGAATTTGTTGCCGGAGCGACTCAATAGGCGTGCCGGATGTCAGATACAGATTTTATTCACGAGAGCATTCCAACAAGCGCGTATCTGTTTTGCCTGGCTGATGAGCCAACGCACAATCGATGGTATTGCGGACGTAATTCCGCATTATCGGAGAACGGTGAGAACGTCTTGGTCGGGTCAAAACCGGTGGTATCAGGCGCGTTGGGCGAACGGCCGCTTCCTGATCCGAAAGCGGACCTTGCACATAGCTGCGCCGAACGCCCGCTCCTGGCCGATCTCAGCCGTTCGGCCCTCTCGGCAGTTCAGGGCTCACGCCTTTCTCTAAGCCGGATAACTTGTGGTGGGACTGAACCGGGTCAGGCTACGCATCGGGAACGCTTCCGGTGGATAGTCTGCCATGAGATCAGGAATAGGGACGGTGGACTATCTGAGCCCGTGGCGTAGCCGGGGCAATAGGCCCGGCGGTTAACCGAAGCCCTAACTGATTGATTTTGTTAGCGTAGACTCGGCGCATCAAACAGCAGGTTAATGTGGTTGCGTGCCCCCGCAATTAGCTTAACCTGCTGAACGGATGGCGGCGCGCTCTATTTTTGCCGAGTTATCTTTATTTCCGGGAAGAACTGCGCAAGTTAATGAAGAGGCCCTGATTCGCAGCGTTCTAGCTGACTGGTTCAACGCCTTGCCCATCAGCGAGCCAAACATTGCACGCGGGAGAAATGAAGGTTGAATGGTCGATATGCGGATACAGGCGCTCGGTAAAGCGCTTAATCGCCTCGCTATCACGCACTTTCTGGATGACATCTGCATCGCTGAAAACAGTTATGTGATAGTGGTGCAGGGGATTGTCTTGCGCTTCGAGCCAGAGCGATAGTTCAACTTCCGGCACGCCGGCCCTGAAATACTCGACGAGTTCAGCCGCTGCCGCCTTGCCCTCTTCAATATCTCCATCCGGTTTAAAAAAGTAGTCATTTACAATCGTTAGACTCATAGCATCCTCCGTCTTTCTTTTCTTTAACTATTCTTCGTATTCATCATGCAGCCGCAGCCATTCCATTGTGTATGGAAGATTGTCTTCGTCCCGACCCTTGGGCACCAAATCGAGATAGTGATAAGCGGTGATGAACATATCCAGGCCCCGCTCATAAACAGAATATGTATGAAAAACCGTACCGCCTTCGTCTTTGAAAAACACGCTGGCACCGGGAGCTTCCGTACTGGGGTATTTTTGTTTCTTGTAATTGTAGTAAGAGTCTCCCTTATCGATTTCTTCTTCTGTAAAGGAGACGTGGTAGTCGCGGTTGAACTCATTACCCAGCGACGAGACCCACTTGAAGCTCCAGCCCATCCGCTTCTTGAGTGCTTCCAGCGTGGCCAGCGGTGCCCTGGACACGGCGACCATCGAAACATCGCGCTGATTGAGGTGAATGATGGCCGGCTCAAAATGATCGGCAATGAATGAGCAGCTCTTGCAGCCGGCGTCCCAATCGGGGCCATACATGAAGTGATAGACGATGAGCTGGCTGCGTCCGTCAAACAGGTCGGCGAGCGATTCCTTGCCGTCCGGGCCATCAAACGCATAGCTCTCGGTGACCTGTTCCCACGGCAGTTCGCGCCGCTCACGGCTCAGCACATCGCGCGCCCTTGTAAACTCCTTCTCCTTTTCAAGGAGTCGTTTGCGGGCCTCGACCCACTGCTCATGCGAGAGTATTTTGTTTTGCTGCATGATCTTTCCTCCTTCTGGCGGTGGCCACAGTTGCGTAAGCTTCACGCCATCGTATATTATAGCATTTCCTATAATATACGATGGCCCTGCTCAGAGCAAGATCATGGATGTCTATCACGCAATCGCCGACGCGAACCGCCGCCGGCTGCTGGAATTACTGTCAGACCGGGAGCGCTCCGTGCAGGAGCTGGTATCCCATTTTGACGTGACGATCGGCGCGATCTCGCAGCACTTGCAGATACTCTTGGCAGGCGGGCTTGTGGCTCGCCGAAAGGAAGGAAGATTTCGGATTTACAGCGCAAGGCCCGAGGCCCTAAAGGAGGTTCACGAATGGACAGAGCAGTATCGCCGTTTCTGGGAATCTCGCCTGGACCGTCTCGGCGACTACCTGGATCAGACCGATGAAGTTTGAGATTGCCTTTGAGCGCGTCTACCCCCACCCGCCGCAAAAAATCTGGCGGGCGCTGACCGATCCTGTCGCGCTTGGCGAATGGCTGATGGAGACCGACTTCGTGCCGGAGGTCGGTCGCACATTCACAATGTGGTGCGATGACGGAGAGGGCGGTACGGATACCTATATCTGCACCCTGCTTGAATATCACCCGCCAACGCGAATGCTTTGGTCATGGGTGCTCGACGGCTCGCAGGATCAAGGCGATACTTACGTCAAATTTAGGGTCGAGCAACTGGCAAGTGGCACGAAAGTCACAATCACCCACACGGGTGACCGCGATCCAGATACGGTTGAAAAATTCAAAGGCGGCTGGCCATACAAGCTCGATCAGCTCGGAACTGCTCTGTCGGGAATAAGACTGAATAGATAAGCGAATTCAGCGACTTATCCATGAGTTAATCCTGGCGCATCGAACAGCAGGTTAGGGTGGTTGCGTGCCCTGGCAACCATTCCTCAACCACCTTTTATCATCTGGAGCCCTTCCACTCGAAAGAGTCTATGAAACATAAATCCTGCCCCCGCAACCAAATAATAGCCCGTTAGATCAATGATCTAGCGGGCTTTTAGATTCTGGTCGTTAGCTCATCATTCGCACTTGGGTACCATATGGGTACCAACACAGATCAAGCTCCAGCCAAGGCCGATGGCCAGGCTCGACGCTCTTACCTGCTTCCGGAGGCGTCCTTGCTGTGGAGATATTTGCACGGATCGTCATTTGTGATTCTCTGAATTTGGATGAGATCTGCCTGGGGTTTGTCGTGATGGCGTGCGAGGATGTTGGTCAGATGAGTTGGCTTGCTGCGGCGCCCTCGACCAGCGGTCATTAATCCAGGTCGGGTCACGCATATCCGCGTCGGTCGGTAGTACGACGTAAGATCCCGTCGAGACCCTCGCGGTCGGGAAATTCTCGCTGCCATTTGAATAGAATCTGCCGCCACGTGACCGCGACAACGCCTGCTTGGGTCAGAACGTTGCCTCTGCCGCCGATGATCCGGCAAGTCTTACGAATACCGTACTTCGGATCAAAGTACTGGAAGACCTGTTGGGCTTCAAGGTGCCACTCGTGACAACAGGGACATGCGGCCAACTTAGCAGGGTGCTCGTTCCCTGCCATATGTGCAGACCGTGCCCATACGCATGTCCACGTGGGCTCACGGACCCCTCCGACGCGCCGGCAGCAGTGCCCACTTGAAACGCGCGTCGGCCCCGCACGCGGGGCCCTCCCATGACTAAGTGGACAAGCTTCCCTACCGACACAGTGGCCCCTTTTTGCTCCGCCGTTGACATCCTTTCCTTCTGGGTTCTGAGGCGGCCAAGATCCTTTGATAGCTGGTATAACTTGACCAAGATGACTGGTCATGTTAAATAACATGGAATGAACCCGTAAAACGATTCGGTGAGTGGAGATGGCACGGCAGATGCGCGGAAAAAACCGGGAAAAAATCCTGGAGGCTGGCTTTGACCTTTTTTATGAAAGAGGATTTGAGGCGACAGGCGTGCAGGAAATT
>JAJFLV010000198.1 GCA_021772535.1 Opitutales bacterium
AAGATGCAGGGCACTTTTACCGATCCTTCGTAAAGCACACGCTTTGAGGTGAAGCCGTGCTGACCGAGCATCTCGCCATGATCGCTGATGAATGCGATGAGCGTATTGTCCAGCTTTTCAGTTTCCGCAAGGTATCTTGTCAGACGTCCCACCTGATCGTCTATGTGCGTAATGAGGGCGAAATAGTGGGCCACCATCCTGCGAAACTTATCCGGGTCAATATCTTGCGGCAGACGTCCATGTTCGCGCTGCTGGTTGGCAGGTTTGCCTTCGAGCGGATCGCCCCAGGTATCGGGCAGTTCGATCTCTTCCGGCGGGTAGGTTGAAACGATCTCGGGCGGAGCAATAATGATCGGGTGCGGGTCTTTGATACTGAGAAAAAGGAATTGCGGTTGATCGTCTCCCCTAGCCTGCTCGAAGAATTCAATGCCCCGGTCAATGGTCCAGGTGGTGCGCTGCTGGCGAGGGTCCTGACAGACGCCATAAGACATGAGATTGATGTCGCTGGTGATTTCAGGGATGTTCTTCTGGTAGAGGTTTTTCACTCCTTCTTTTTTGAAATAATCGATCAGCCGATCCCTGTTGCCGGAACCTTGATAACCATAAGTATTCCAGAACTCCTCAAATCCGTGTTGAGGATGCTGGTCGTTTCCCAGGTGCCAGGGACCGACAATCCCGCAGCGGTAACCGCCTTCGCGGAAAGCGTCACCCAGCGTTATACACTCGGGCCGCATGCTGGCGCCTTCGCGCCCTATTAAGTCGGGGCGTATCCGGTAGTTAATCAATTGTCCGTGGGCATGCGGATAGAGCCCCGTCAACCAGCTCGCCCTTGCCGGTGAACTGACCGGCGAGGCGCAATAGGCGTTTTCAAAGAAGATTCCGTTCTCCGCCAGCCGGTCGAGGTGGGGAGTGCGAACTTGCGGATGCCCCGCGCAGCCAAGGCAATCATACCTCAACTGATCGCACATGATAAGGATCACATTGGGTTTCGGTTTCATAGGAATTATAACATATCCGCGAATGAACGCTAATGAACGCGAAAATTGTTCACGAGCTTTATTTAAATCCGCAGATGGGGGAAGAAAGATGCTGGATGCTAGATTCTAGATGCTGGATGGGGAGGAGGAAGATTTTTTTGGGAAACGGAATATGAAAAAGGTTGGTGGGGAAACGATGAGATCAAGCTGTCAGGTTTTCAGGCCGCGGGATTTGCGGGATTTTTTGATATTTCTCTGGAATCGCATGAACAATATGGCGCTGAGTGGCCAGCGTTCGCGTCCGTAAATCGTGTAGATCGTTTCTTTCAAAGCGAGAAGCATACTTTTAAGGGCTTGTTTGAAGGTTACTTCGGCATATCTGTCTTTGGCTACCTGGGCCACCAATTCAGTTAGAATACGCTTATGAAAACTGTCGGTATGATGAAGCAATTCCTCAATAAACGATACCTGCGGAAAATCGGAATTTCTCGAATACAACTTCCATGTCTGGGAGGGAAATTTGATGACACTGACTTGAGGGCAGTATTCTATGCGAATTCCCGCCCCAACCGCCCGGTAAACGAAGTCGTCATCGACCTGCCGGCTGATTTCGGTGTAATTTCTCCAAAAACCGGTGCGATCCACAATTTCCCGGCGATGCAACATACTACTAGGAGCAATATGGTTGTGAAGATAGGTTTTTCCGTCGGGAGGGGGACCCAGGGCAGAATAGGCGCCCTGCGGCCCAATCAAGGCAGCGACGGAATGAACCATGCCAGCGCCGGTCTTTTCCAGGTGGGCGAGAAGGCCGGAAAGATGCCAGGGCATCCAAAGGTCGTCGTGCCCGAGGTAAGCGATGCAGCGGCCTCGCGCGCGCCGGATGCCCTCGTTGTTGGGGATGGCCTGGCTGCCGTAGTTTTTGGGCAGGTTGGTCCAGAAAAAGCGTTCGTCTTCGAATGAGGCGACCACTTCTTCGGAATCATCGGAACAGGCGTCTCCCACAATCCAGGCCTCAAAATTATCAAAATCCTGATTCTGGAGGCTCCTCAAAGCACATTTCAAGGTAACGCTGCTGTCAAAGGTGGCGATGACAACCGTGACCAAAGGAGGTTCGCGCTCTCCTGCCATGATAGCAGTTACCAACCCGGTGACTCGTCGAAGGGGTAAGGAATCAAATCGTTATGGAGGGGCAGGCGGCGTTTGTCAGGATCGGCATGGTCATAAGGCCGGGTGGGCATGTTGATAAAGACGGCTTCGTTCTGGCCAACATTCTTGACGGCGTGAAAAACGCCCCGCGGAGTAATAAGGAGGGCACGGTTGCGCTCGCTGAAAGTGAAGACATTGAGCATCTCATAGGTTGGTGAATCTGGTCGGAAATCGTAAAAGGCCCATTGCATCGTCCCCCGGCAGATGTAAATACGGTCCTCCTGTTTCTCGTGGACGATCCACCCTTTGGCTTTGCCCGGCCGTACGGAGGCCTGGTAAACATAGACCAGGGGATCGGGGCTCAATCCCCAGGAGGGCCGAAATACCTCAACCAATTCTCCGCGTTCGTCTTCATGGGGACGCAAAGGATGAATAACCAATCCCTCGATCCTCGGTTTGATGGACTCCCCCTCAGAAGTCACAGTTTGCTTATCTTTTACAGGTTTCATAGTCAAAAACGTTAGCCTAATTGGCGAATACCGATTGAACAGGATGTGGGACCAGGGTGGCAATTAAAATGGAA
>JAJFLV010000199.1 GCA_021772535.1 Opitutales bacterium
ATGCCGAAGGACGAAAACCGGTCCGTGCTCAAGGAGCCATTCAAGGCGGACACCTTAATGGAAGTCATTCAGGAGCGTTATAATCTGGGAAAGCCGAAACCTGAGAAAGTCATCATGGAGAACTGGAAACATATCATGGGACCGGAAAATGCCCACCGCACCTGCCCGACAAAAATCATTGGTAAACGGCGCCTGTTGGTCGCGGTGGCCAATGCAACTCTGCGGCAGGAGCTCTCTTTCCACCGCCATATGATTCTCAACCGAATTCGCCGCTTGCCTGGTTGCGAGGGGATTAAAGAGCTGACCTTCACAACGGGATAGCCGAAAGGAAGCGAAAATACGAAAGCCGTGTTCCGGCTTCAGGATGGGGCAATGATTTTAGCCTCCGCAAACGAATTCTATATTTCGCATCTTTTCAACCCGACTTCCGGCAATTTGTAGAAAGACCATAATAATTTGCTTGCCAAGAAGGTCTGGTAGGCCATTTTCTTGCCCTTCGCGTTGAGAAGAGTTCCTCACCAGGGGCTTTTCCGCGGCTTGTCCGGCTGATTTATCAAGCCTGATGAAACGGTGGTTCCGGCTCCGGCTGGACCACGGATACGGACCAATCCAAATCCCCTCAAGCCGTGAACAGGAAAAGGAAAATGACAACAGCAACTATAGTAAAAAAACCGATTATAAAGGACTATCGAAAGCACGATAATGACACGGGATCATGCGAGGTTCAAATTGCCTTGCTCACCGCAAGGGTGAACCATTTGACGCAACACCTGCGCACCCATCGCAAAGATTTCCACTCACGCCGCGGCCTCATCGGTATGACTAGCCGCCGCAGAAAGCTGCTCGACTACGTAAAAAAGCACGACCTCGAAAAATACAACGAACTTCTTAAACGCCTCAATTTACGCCGCTAAAGGCAGACTCTATTCAAGTCGTCCGGGGGCAGCTTCTCATCCAGTTTTCCGAGGCTCGGCAAGGTCCGAGATTCAACTCGGATGGATTTTGCGCCGAGCCATTCGAAGCATTATCACCGTTATTACGGCCAAATGCGATTTTGGATCGGTCTCAAGAACGGTTGAGCGCCACATCGGTTTAGGATGAAACCTGTCCACACCCGCCCAGGGACTCTTTATTTATCCAGGGGCAGTATAGCATAACAGAAAAAGTAATGATTAAACAAAAATACTCAGTAACTGTCGAAGATCTAGGAATCACCATTGAAACGGGCACTATCGCCAAACAAGCCGGCGGGGCCGTCACCATAAGCGTTGGGGAGACGGTTCTCTTTGTCGCTGCCACAGCTGCCAACAGCGTCCGCCCGGGCCAGGATTATTTCCCGCTCGGAGTGGATTACAGAGAAAAATTTTCTGCCGCTGGGAGATTTCCCGGTGGATACTTTAAACGCGAAGGGCGCCCCTCCGAGCGCGAAATCCTTACCTCTCGGCTTTGTGATCGCCCACTGCGGCCACTTTTTCCCAAAGGTTTTATGAATGAGGTTCAGGTTATCGGCCTGCTTATGTCCGCCGATCTGGTCAACGATCCAGACGTCCATATGATCAATGGCGCCTCTGCCGCATTGCTGATTTCCGATATTCCTTGGAACGGTCCTGTTGGTTGTGTCCGTATCGGCCAAATTGATGGAGAATTTATCGCCAATCCCACTAACGAGCAGCAATTCGCCTCCGACCTTGATCTCATATACGTGGGCAATGCCAAAGAAATGATGATGATCGAGGGCAGCGCAGAGCAAATTTCGGAAGATCGCTTTATTGAAGCTCTTGATTTTGCCCAGCAACAGGTGGAAAAAATCATCAAGTCTCAAATCGAACTGGCCGAAATGTGCGGCAAACCGAAGAAGGAATTCGAACTCTACAATTGCCAGCCCGATTTTCTGGAGCGTGTTCGCCAGGAGGTGGGAGAACGACTCAACGAAGCCGTTTTTCAATCCGATAAGCTACAGCGGGAGGCTGCGGTTGATGCGGTCAAAGATAGTGTGGAGGAAAAGCTCCTGGAAGAGATCGGAGAGGAGGACTACGATTCGGACCAGCTTCGCATGGCATTTGAGATTCTGCAGGAGGAAGTATTTCGCAGCAATATCCTCAACGAAGGTCGACGGGTGGATGAGCGCTCCGGCGAAGATTTGAGAGAGATTACATGCCAGACGGGTGTTTTGCCCCGTGTGCATGGCTCGGCCCTTTTCCAGAGAGGGGAGACCCAAACCATTGTTGTGGGAACACTCGGTACCAGCAGGGACACTCAGGATATGGACGGTCTGACAGGTGGAGCGCGCTCCAAATCATTTATCCTGCACTACAATTTCCCCCCTTATTCGGTCGGTGAAACGGGACGCTTCTTTGGCCCAGGTCGTCGCGAAATCGGGCACGGAGCCCTGGCCGAACGTTCCCTTTTGCCGATCCTTCCTTCGGAGGACGATTTTCCGTATTCAGTTCGTTTGATTTCCGAAATCATGGAATCCAATGGCTCAAGTTCAATGGCTTCGGTTTGCGGCGGATGCCTGGCCTTGATGGATGCCGGTGTGCCCATAACGGACATGGTGGCGGGCATATCGGTCGGTCTCGTCAGTGATACTAATGATTCCGGCGAAATTGAAAAGTATGTCCTATTGACGGACATTATTGGCTCCGAGGACCATTTCGGTGACATGGACTTTAAAATTAGCGGCACCCGAAATGGGATTACCGGTTTTCAACTGGACCTAAAAATTTCGGGCATACCGTCCGAAATCGCCAAGGAGGCGATTCACCGCAACCGTGAGGTCCGCATGAAAATCCTAGACATTATGGCGGAGGAAATCTCCCAGCCGCGCAAAGAGCTGAAGGAACACGCACCCCGCATCCACCAGATCATGATCGACCCGGAAAAGATCGGTGCGCTCATCGGTCCGGGCGGAAAAAATATTCGCCGGATCACCGAAATTAGCGGCGCCCAAATCGATATCGACGACGACAACAGTGGCAAGGTGCTTATCTTTGCGACCAGCGGAGAATCCATGAAACGCGCAGTGGAGGAAGTTGAGCTCTCCACCGGCGATATTGAAGTGGGTAAAATTTACAACGGCATCGTCCGGGGGACCAAGGAATTCGGTTGTTTTGTGGAATGCCTGCCTGGCAAGGAAGGATTGGTCCATATATCCGAACTGGCCGATTTTCGGGTCCAGAATGTCGAGGATGTCTGCAAAGTAGGTGACGAAATGTGGGTCAAATGCATCGAAGTGGATGACCGGGGCCGAGTGCGCCTGAGCCGCCGCATTGCCATGGCGGAACGTGAAGCTATTGAAAAGGGTGAACCGATTCCAGTCTTTGAGCTGCCTCAACGCAGAGAAAGCCGCCCTCCCAGACGCGATGATCGCGGCCCCCGCGATGGTGGCAGAGGCGGGCGCGAGGGCGGCAGAGGCGGACCGCGTCATGGAGGAGGTGGCGACCGCAGCCGGGGCCGTGGAGACGACAGGGGCCAACGGCGTTCTTGAGAAAATCGTTGAACTGAGGGCACCGCATAGTCGGATTCAAACCAACCTTTTTTTAGGCTGCAAAAGGGGTCGGTTCTTCGTAGTTGGGAAGCGGAGGGCTATTACGGTAATAAATAGGGTGGATAATGACCAAACCAAAAGCATTGCTTACCAATGACGATGGTATTTCTTGTCGCTTTCTCCATGTCTTGGCTGAAGCTTTAAGCGATTCTTTCGAGTTGAGCGTGGTAGCTCCCATAGAAGAAAAAAGCTGGACGAGCAAAGCAATGAGCCGCCTCGGGAAGGTAGAGGTTAAGGAATTTGAAGGGTTGGCCTGCCCGGCTTGGTCCGTAGGAGGAACCCCGGCAGATTGCATCAACCTAGCCTTGGGCAATCTTCTGCCGGAAAAACCGGATATTGTTATTTCGGGAATTAACATCGGGCTTAATACCACCCTGCCCATGATCCTTTCATCTGGCACCGTGGCGGGCGCTTTGGAAGGAGCCTGCTGGGGACTGCCGGCCTTGGCTTCCTCCCTGGCGGTTCCTGACGACCTTTACCAGGAATTGAAAAAGAACGGCGGTCTGATGGATGCCGATAGAGAGGATTCCTTGCGCTACGCTGCCGAATGTTCAACCAGAATGGCGAAAGATCTGCTCAATTCTCCATCGGAGGATTTTGCAGTGCATAACGTCAATTTTCCCCTTCCGGTGACACCGCAAACACCGGTCGAAAAGACGGCGCCAGCCCCCAACCGAATCGGTAGCCTTTACCGGGAAACCAATAAGGGAATTTATAAATTCCGGTTTCAACACGGTCCTCTGAAAGGGACTGAAACCCTTTTGAGTGATTGGGATTGTCTGAAAATGCGCCGGATCAGCTATTCTGTTCTTCGTTTCGCCAATTTGTGAGGCCGAAGATTGAATAAGATCCTGACATAAGGCTTGATTTTGCTAGCTGAAAAACCTATTCCCAATGCCCATGGATCCACCCTTCTTACGCCTAGGCTCCCTGATCGGCCTTTTCACCGCAATTGCCCTTTCCGCCATCTTAATCGGCCAGGAAGAGGAAATCCTTAAGAAAGCTCCGACCGAACAGGATTGGATCGGCTGGTGGATCGCCCATCAACCCGACGGCGATATCCTCTACGTAAATGTTAAAACGCAAAACAGAGCCTCCAGTTTTTTTTCCGGTGAAGGAAGCAACCAGATTGACAAAGGAGAGTGGATATTCGAGGGGAATCGGATCGTTTTAAATTGGGAAAACGGTTATAAAGATATTCTGGTTCTTACCGCCGGCCAGTATTTATATTACTCCTTTCCCCCAGATGCCACACCGGATGTTGCCAGCGGCGGGGGCATCATGGCTCGCAGATTGCAAAAAGAGCGCATTGGCAGCCTTCAAGTGGAAGGCGGCGTCGAAGTATCGACATCGGCCACTTCTGAGGGGAATATTCCAAGACCCCCCAACAGAAGCGAATACGTCGGTTTCTGGGAGGAAGTATCGAGTCGGGGCGATCCATCATTCTTGTTTATGAAACGAGGAGGAAAAGCCGCCAGAGCTACTCCTGGGCGCCGCAACACAGATGTAGTAACGGGAAACTGGATGATTGACGGGGAAAACGCTTATATCGTTTGGGATGGCGGGAGCAGGGATCTCATCACCAAAACCGAGGACGGCTATACCCTTCGTGGATCGGTTGGCAGTGGACGTGAAATCAATACCCGATTTAAAAGGGCGGATGCCTCCACCACGAGGGATTATTTCAATCTTTCCGACGGTCCCGCCGCCACAGCAGAGGATTTTATAGGTTACTGGTCAATGAAAGATCAGCAAGGGGGCACTTACTACATTGAGGTCGGCCACTGGAGCCAGGCTACCCGGCATATCGAAACCGAGGAGAATCGCATCAGCAAAGAATCGGGTCGCTGGACAATGCTAAGTAACGGTGTTCATATCACCTGGGAGGACGGTACCCAAGACACCCTGCGGATCACTCCTCAGGGGATCAAGGTGTCCACCTTTTCTCCAGGAGCGCCCATCACCGGAATTCCGTTGAGCGAAATACCTGCCGAACTTACTGCAACTGAAAGTTTTGAGGAATTTGAAGACCAGGTGGCAGAAAAATTGCGGGGAAAAAGAAGGGTCGAGCTAGCGCAAAAGAAAGCGGTCGAAGAAGCCAAACGCAAAGCCGAAGAGGTAGCTAAGCGTAAAATAGAAGAAGAAGCCCGTGCCCGCACGCTGGCAGAAGCCCGGCGCCAGGCAGAGGAAGAAGCACGCCGAAGGGCCGAAGATGATGCCCGCATCAAGGCACGCGAACTGGCTCAGCAAAAAGACGCCGCAGAAAAGGAAAGATTAGCTGAGGAAAGGGCCAGGCGAAAAGCCGAGGAACTGGAGCGCAAACGTGCCTTGGTCGAAGAAAAACGTAAAGCAAAGGAAGAAGCTCAGCGAAAGGCCGAAGAGGAAGCGCGGAGGCTGGCCGAACTTGAAACTCAGCGCAAAGCTGAGGAAGAGGCCCGGAAGCTGGCCGAATTAAAGGCTCAACGCAAAGCCGAAGAAGAAGCACGGCGGATGGCTGAACTGGAAGTTCAGCGAAAGGCTGAAGAAGAAGCACGGCGGACGGCGGAACTAGAAGCTCAGAGAAAGGCTGAAGAAGAAGCACGGCGGATGGCGGAACTAGAAGCTCAACGTAAAGCAGAAGAAGAAGCACGACGACTGGCCGAGTTGGAAGCTCAGCGCAAGGCAGAGGAGGAGGCTAGGCGACTGGCCGAGCTGGAAGCTCAGCGTAAAACAGAAGAGGAAGCACGCAGCCTGGCGGAGTTGGAAGCTCAGCGCAAAGCGGAAGAGAAAACCCGGCGTTTGGCTGAACTGGAAGCGCAGCGCAAGGCAGAGGAGGAAGCTAGGCGCTTGGCCGAAATGAGTATTCAGGAAAAAGCCAAAGAAGAAGCGCGGCGGCTGGCCGAATTAGAGGCTCAACGCAAAGCCGAGCAAGAAGTGCGGCGGTTGGCGGAGTTGGAAGCTCAACGTAAAGCGGAAGAGGAAGCACGGCGCTTGGCCGAATTGGAAGCGCAGCGAAAGGCCGAGCAAGAAGCGCGGCGGTTGGCGGAGTTGGAAGCTCAACGCGAAGCGGAGCAAGAAGCCCGGCGTTTGGCCGAACTGGAAGCGCAACGTAAAGCGGAAGAAAAAGCCCGGCAGTTGGCGGAAGCCGAGGTTCGCAAACAGCCCCAGCCATCGGCGCCAGGTCATTTACCCGTCATACCTGCCACCCCTAAGGTTGTCGGTAGCCGGATATCTGCTGGAGCAGAAATTTGGCAGGTGCAGGACACAGATGGAGACCCCTTTAAAATCGTATTGAACCCAGACGGAACAGCATTGAGCACCTGGGCGAAAAGTCTGGCTGGCCGAAAAGGCCAGAAAGGTGTGTGGAAGCAGGTTAAATCGGGCACGCAAATCGATTGGAGCGAAGGTGGAACCTACGTAATCGCTTCAACGAAAAAAGGTTACAAACTAAGGGCTTACTCCTCCAGCAACACCAAAGGCACCACTGGCCGCCCTGTTTCAGATGCTGAAAAGACCGATGCCTCCTCGGTAGTGTTGTGGGATGTGGTCTTCGAAGACGCGTTTGATGGACCCACCATCGACGAAACAAAGTGGAACACACGGCTTCCATGGACTCAAATCATCAATAATGAGCAGGGCGGCTACAGTCCTGAAAATGCCAGTATCGTTGATGGCCATCTGGTTCTGACCGCAGCCGATGATTCCATCACTTATGGAGGGGAGGAACTCGACTATACCACCGGGGCCATTAATACCTACAATAATTTCGAACAGGCCTACGGGTATTTTGAAATTCGGGCCAAAGTGCCGGAGGGCCGTGGTTTATGGCCCGCTTTCTGGTTATTCACTCGAAACGGACCGCCCGAAATCGACGTTCTCGATGTTCTCAGCGGTGAGCCGGACAAGGCCCACTTTAACTCCATTTACCTTGAGCCGGGCGGAGGCACAGGCAAGCAAAGCGCCTCTCACAAAGGAATCGATTTTTCACGATCTTTCCGCACTGTGGGGATGGAATGGTCGCCCAGTGGAATTATTTACTATATCGAAGGTAAAGAGGTGGCCCGCTTTACGGATCACATCCCCGACCAACCCATGTTCCTCGTAGCCAGCTTGGCCGTGGGTGGTGACTGGCCCGGCCCAGTCAGTGGCTGGACGGCCTTCCCGGCACGAATGGAGATCGATTTTATCCGTGTTTACAAACGCCGTCTCTGATTTTCAGATATTATTTCGACCGTCTCCTGATAGATTCTATTTTCAATTAGCCACCGAACAGGGGAGCATGGCGGCATCCCGCATCCCGTGAATGATTTTTTTATTGGCGGGGCAAAAAGTGCAAAGAATTCCGCAAAGCTGCGGCCCACTTTGGTCCACAAAATAATAGGGGCTTAAGCGGACCCGGCCTTCCTGTTCCTGTAACTTTCCATCTGAATTGTAAACAGGATGGCGCAATCGCTCAGGCTTGTGATAATCCTGTAGAACATAGAGGCTTTGCGGACTGGATCGCAAGGCCTCTTCGATTCCCTGCTGCCATTCGCGGCGAGGGATATCACTACCCAACAAGACACTGCGCGCTCCCCAGGCGTTTTCGTGAAACCCGCTTAATTTCAAAATTAAATTTCGCTCCTTCTGGGAAGCCTCGCCAAGTTGCTCCCATTTCCAGATCGGTCGTCCACCGATACTGGGAGCATCCAAAACGGCGCTGGGCGGCAATTCCACACGGTCCATTATCCAGGAACGCGGGATCAGCTTGCGGAGGAGTTTGAAAGCCCTGGAGGAAAGGTTCTCCCGCCAGAAATCCTCAAGCAAATGGTGGTGAAAAAGTGAAAGACCCATTTTCTCTTCCTGAAACGGCCGCATGGGAGGTGTTACCACAACCTCGGAATCCTCCCAGGCATCCATGATGTATTTGGCCACGGGTACATTGGACAGGTCGAACAGCTCCCAAAAGCGGTAAACGATATCAATCTGCTCCGGGTTGCCGTCGATCGATGCGCATAATGCGCTCCCCAACGGCATGACTTCCGAAGGATGAAAACAGTAAACCCGCTTCCCCATCTGGCGCAATTGTGCGGCCAGCCATTCCATCTCGGGCTGGTAGGTTTGAGCCTCGTCGCTAACCAATATGGCGATCAGCGGTAAGGATTTTTCAGGAGCCATTTCGGCCAGAACCCGATAGAAGGAATGGATCATAAGGTCGCCTTCCCCCACCAGATTGGTACAGGTTTCGCCGTAAAGCCGGTTGATGAATGCGGTCAGACCAATTCCTCCGGGAACACTGTCAATTTCAGTCAAGGCAAAACCCTTTTCCGTTATCAACAGGTCGGGCCGAATGATCCGGGGGGATTCTCCTCTCAACCGCTTCGAGCGCGAATGCTTGATCAAGGCCGGCGGTTTCCCGCGATCAAGGTAATCCGCCACCCAGGGCGCTGTCAGTGGCTTATTCCTTAGAAGGTTTTTGTTCTCGGCCGAACGATAGTAGAGCAGTTCCATGGCGCGGTAAAACTCATGGCAGGCTCTTCCGATGTCCTCAATTTGGCGGAGTTGGGCAGGAGTCAAGGGCCAGGGTTGGGAAGATATCTGCCAGGTCTTGTCCTCAAACAATGGCTGCTGGCGAAAAGCCTCCCGAATATTCTCAAACCCTAGCGCTTTGGCTTCCATGGAGAAAATTAATCGTCAATGCGAATATCCTTGTTTCTGGCTGACGGACCGCCTGCCCGCAGCCAGGCGTGAATAAACAAATCGATGTTGCCATCCATAACCTGCTGAATATTGGAGGTGTCGGCGCCGGTGCGAAGATCCTTAGCCATCTGGTAAGGCTGGAAGACATAACTGCGAATCTGGTTGCCCCATCCGATCTGGTTTTTTTCACCGTAAAATTTTTCCATCTCAGCTCGTTTCTCATCTTCCATTTTTTCGTAAATACGGGACTTCAGGACCTTCATGGCGGTGGCCTTGTTCTTATGCTGGGAACGTTCGTTCTGGCAGGCTACCACGATCCCGCTGGGCAGATGGGTTAGCCGCACGGCCGAATCAGTCTTATTGACATGCTGACCGCCTTTGCCACTGGAACGATAGGTGTCCACCCGGATATCATCTTCGTTCAGGTCGATGTCGATTTCGCCCTCGATCTCGGCAATCACGTCGACCGCGGCGAAGGAGGTGTGTCGCTTTTTATTCGAGTCGAAAGGGCTGATTCTGACCAACCGGTGCACCCCGCGTTCCGCCTTGGCGTAACCATAGGCGTTTTGACCGGAAATCAGGAGGGTGGCCCGGCTCACACCGGCCTCCTCCCCGGGCAGGATGTCTTGCACCTCGGCTGTGAAACCGCGCCGTTCCGCCCATCGTCCATACATTCGCAGGAGCATATCGGCCCAATCGCAGGATTCAGTTCCGCCGGCGCCGGCATGGATGCTGAGGATGGCATTGCAGGAATCATGTGGGCCGGATAAAAAGGATTCAACTTCCAGCAGGTCGATCTCCTCTTCCATTGTCCTAGTCATGGAGGTGATTTCTGCTTCGTAATCGGCCGAATCTCCGTTTGATGACTCTGCCACAAGCTCGCACATCAGCTGAAGCTCATCCACCTTTTCCCTGAAGCCGACGATTTTGCCGAGTGAACTTTTCAAACGGCTTACGGTGGTGGCTGTCTTCTGGGCAACGGCTTTGTTGTCCCAAAAACCTTGCTGCCCCATCTGTTCTTCCAGACGGCTGATTTCTTTTTTCTTGTTATCGACGTCAAAGAAACCTCCAGAGGTAACCTGCACGTTTGGTAATCTCTTCGACCTTGGCTCGTATTTCAGGATCCAGCATGATGACTATGTAGTGTGAAGATTCAGATAGATTGACAAGACTTATGGAAAAATAATTTGAAATAAAAAGGCAGAATTCAGGAGAGGAGGGGAATACTTAAATGGCAGCTTTGAAATCTTCCAGGTTCCATGCGGGTGTGCCGCATTGGCCGGCGATCTCATCAAATGCCTCAATCTCGGCTTTGGTCAAGAGGAGTCCTCCATTCTTCCCGCTCCTGGCGGCTCCATCGGCTTCAGGCTGGCCGGGCAGCAGGCAGTTCTCGTTGCCGTGGCCGAGAATATCCTCAATAACGGCTTTGACGTTTTCCTTTTGCTCACGCCCTTGGGCAAAGGCTCCCGCGCTGAGGGCGTCGGGATGAATAACCTGAAAAAAGAAACAGGTGGAATTCTTTTCGCCCTCCTCGTGAGAACGCCCGCGGATTGTCGGCAAAGATCCTCCAATCAGGCCGGCCATCAGCTCATTCAATAAGGCCAGACCATACCCTTTGTGCCCGCCGAAAGGAAGAAGCCCGGTCGCCTTCGAAGCATCGGTGGTAGGATTGCCCTCGGAATCGATGGCGGCATTCGGAGGCAAAGGAACATTTTCCCGGGCAAACTGCTGCACACGTCCCATGGAGACAACCGAGGTGGCCCAGTCGATTACGATGGGAAATCCGACAGCTTCCGTTGTGGGGAGACCCCAACTATGAGGATTGGTGCCCAAAGTAAGCCCACTGCCCTTGAACGGAACCACTTCGGCCAGTGCCGACGTGCAGTTCGTGTAGGCGATGTACCCTTCCTTGGCCGCCTCCATAACATAGCCCCCGCCCCATAAATAGTGAAAAGCATTGTCTACGCTGACCATGCCCACCCCATATTGATCGGCCAGTTTCTTACAAGTGTCCATTGCCTCATAAGCCACCGCCTGGCCCATCTTGCGGTTTGCGTTCCAGACCTGGCTGGCCTCGAACCGGGAAGGAACGACCTCGATTGAGGCGGCTGGCCGGCATCCTCCCGCACCGCTGCCGAACAGTTCATCCAGATGCAAGGCCTTGAGGGCATTATGCGTGCGTATTCCGTGCCAGGTCGCGTTTGACGCCATGCGAGCACCGCAAGCGGATTCCTCGGGTGTGAATCCTCGCTGCTGATAGGCAGTTTCAACCAGGCTATCATGCATTTCCAGCGGAACTACGTGAAATCGTTCGGACATAGGTTTAATTAAAGTAATCTAAATATCATGGTTTACCTGGCTGAAAACGGTTAAAGAAAGAGAGGTTCGATCACTATTCAATAATTATCTGTGTTTATCCATGTAAACCGCGGTTGAAAGATAGGAAAATAATTTATCCATGCATTTAGCGGTAATTTAAAAATTTTACGAACTTTTAGACAGATGATCCGGTCTGTGGCGCTTAATGTGATGAAAAATGTCACCCAAAGAATGGATTTTGCGGATAACCACCCGAATTGGAAAAACTGGTTTGCTACTTATGGGCCGCGGCTCCTCCTTTTTGCCCGTCACCAAACAAAATCTTTATCCGATGCAGAAGATGTTCTCCAGGAAGCAATTGTGCGGGTCTGGAAAAACCGCCAAGAAGGAGACAATCCAAACACCTCAGCTATTTTTAAAGCGATTCGCTATGCCGCCTTGGACCTGGGAAGAAGGGACTCCCGGAGGAGAGTCCGTGAGCGGCGAGTCGTTGAAGAAGAAGGTGAACAATCCAAGTGGTTCGCTGAGCCATGCCCATTAGAGGAAAAGGAGCGAAACAACACCCTGCAAGATGCCATGAAAAATTTACCGCTGGAACAAAGGGAAGTAGTCGTCCTCAAAATTTGGGGAGAACTGACCTTCGATGAAATTGGCAAGACGCTGAATATTTCACCCAACACGGCCGCCTCGCGTTATCGATACGGGCTGGGCGCCTTGAAAAAAATTTTAACACCGGCAACTTTTTGATGAAAGAATTTGAAGACATTGAACAAGAACTGAGAAAACTCCGCCCGGTTCCGCCTGCGGAAGGTCTGCAAGTCCGCATTGAAAAGAGTTTGGGCGCAGACGCCGACAAAGACACAAATAAGCAACCTGGTAGAATCGGTTCACCCGTCATTACTTTACGCTGGGCAATTCCCCTGGGTCTGGCAGCGGCTCTCGCTATTGCCGCTTTTGTGAGTCTTCCGAAAAATACTCCCGTAGCGGAACCAAAGGAAACAACTGTGCTTAACAGAGACCATTCGGCTCCGGTGGAACCTTCTGCCCCTGCCCGATTCGTCCCGGTGAAGGCTCGCCATGTGCTCATGAATGCGCAGGAAGAGGGCATTTTCTATATCGATGACCATATTCCGGCACGTAGAATGCGCTACCGGTTCGTCGATTCCTACACCTGGGAAAACTCCAGCGACGGCTCCTCCCTGCGGGTGGCCTTGCCGCGGGAGGAAGTCTTACTCATACGGCTGGATACTTATTAAGTTCCTTTCAACCATTATCAAAAAACAAACTGAAAAAAACATAAGATTATGAAAAATCTAAATCGAATCAAAGAAATCCTTCTAACCCTATTTATTGGGGTGTCAGTTGCCGCCATTAATTTAAATGGCCAGGATTATTCACGAGCCCAGGCAATCCAGTCGGGACACGGCATCTCGCCCGCCCACAGAATTGTTGGGCCAGACCACGATATGATGTTTAATGTCCACAATGAAGACAGTGGGCCGGTGACTTTTCTCGGCGTCCATGCCAATCCGGTCGATCCGACGTTGAGCGTCCAGCTTGGCTTGCCGGAACACATGGGATTGGCTATCCGATACGTCGTTCCCGAAAGTCCGGCTGAAAAGGCGGGCCTCAAGCCGCATGACATCTTGAGAATGATGGACGACCAGATACTGATCCACCCCTTTCAATTGCGTGTGCTGGTGCGCGCCCATGAAGAAGGGGACGAGGTAGCCTACACGGTATTGCGAGAAGGCAAAGAAATTCAGGTCAAAGTTGAATTGATTAAAAAAGAACCCGCCAAGTATGAAAAATTCAAAAAGATGGGCCAGTGGTTTCAAAAACCGGGCCATCCAGGGGAGCCATTTGGATTCAACCTGGATGAGGATTCCTCTTTCGGCCTGAACTTTGATTACCTGGACGAAGACATGGATATCCTGGTGGAGAATGCCGCCCGCGTCGGTGAAAATGTTGAAGAAATACTACGCAATGCATTTAATCACACATCAGAGGTGACGGATCACGTAATCAATTCATTGAGCGGCCACAGTACTATCCTCAAAATGCAGGAAAAGGAGATTATTCTCCAGGACGAAAATGGCTCGCTCCGTTTGACCGTTAATAACGGCAGCAAGTATTTGGTAGTGACCGACAAAGAGGAAAACACCCTTTTCGACGGGCCGGTCAATACGGAGGAGGAACGCAGTAAAATACCCACCAACATTCTTCCCAAGCTCCAGAAGCTGGAATCCGAAAACAACTTTGAATTTGATTCCGATGAAAAGTTTGAGCCTGGCGACATTGAAATAACGCCAATTTCCACCGGCATAGGCGTATCTGCTTAAACACCTCACACTCCTGAGACTGTTGGGGGTGATTTTTCGCGGCGTAAGACGGCTTCCAGGAGGTTTTTGGACATCAGGCTAGGGTGATCATCACCCGGTCCTCTTTTAACTCAATGGGGTAAGTTTTAGCCCGTCCCTGGCCTGATTCGGCCAAGGTGCGGCCATTGTTCAAATCAAATTCCCAGCCATGCCAGGGACAAATGAGGATTTCGCCTATCTGATCCAATACGATTTCATCACCCGGAAGACATCGTCTGGGTGAACCGCTCACTTTTCCGGTGGAAAGAAAGGCTCCCTGATGAGGACATATATCGCGAATGGCAAAGAATGTATTTTCTTTCCGAACAATGACAATCGGCCTGCCCTCAATCGTCATCGGATAGGTTCGGCCCGATTTAAAATCGTTGACCGAACCAACGTCATGCACTCTGGATACCATAAAACTCTTCCGCATTTTCGCTCATGATCTTCCGGCGCAATGCAGGCGGCACACAGGATGGCAGGACCCGGTCGGGAGCGTCGAAGTCCCAATGGGGATAATCGGTCGCAAACATGAGAAAATCCTCCTTTCCGATCATCTCGAAAATCTGCAGCAAATAATTGGGGTCGGGCGGCTCTTCCATGGGTTGGGTGGTAGCGCGAAAGTGCTCCTTAATGTAATCGCTGGGCGGCTTCTTCAACCAGGGCACCTCACTGCGTAAACCACGGTAATTTTTGTCCAGACGCCACATGAGAGCCGGAATCCAGGCAAATCCGCCCTCGATCAAAACGACCTTGGTTTGCGGTATCTTTTCAAAGACACCCTCACAGACCAAGCTGGTGACATGCGTTTCAAAGGCCTGAGTCATGGCAGCGTGGTCTTCGATGTAGTAGGAAGGCCATCCGCATGGAGTAATGGGGTTCCCCAGGGCAATCCCGCCGAAGTGAATCCCCACCGGCAATCCGTGATCGGCGGCGGCTTGAAAGACGGGCAGGAATTCCCGCCTGCCATAGGGGGCTCGGGAACGTGCCAGCAGGAGCACCTGAACGAAACGCGAATCACTGGCCATTCGCCGGATCTCTTGCGCCGAGGCCTCTGCATCGTCCATATTGACAACTATGCTACCGCGCCATCGCTGGTCGGCATCGAGCCAGACCGAGGCCATCCAGTCATTGGTTGCCCGCATGAGGGCATTGGCCAAATCGAGGTTTTGCACCAATGATATTCCAACCAGAGGGTTGAGGATGGCGGCATCAATTTTCCAAAGATCAAGGAGCTGCTCCCTGGCGAAATCCGGATCTGTCCCGGGCTCTTTTCCATCCGGTGTCCAGGCATCGCGACGGGCGGCCCTTTCGTAAACTTTGGGATAAATGGAAACCCCCGGCACGGGCATACCGGATTGGCGAATGTAAGCCTGCCACCGCGATGAGAGAAAAGGAAAGAAATCCTCCATGGAGGCGGGATAATTATGGACATCGGTATCGATGAGGGTCATGGCCGTGCCTTTTTCAGCGGAATTCGTTTGAGCAGCGGTGGATAAATTCGAAACAGTCATGATTGATGAACGGAAAACAGAGTAAAACGCCGAAAGAGATGATGAAGAATGCCCACCTGACGCTGTCAAGGCTAAACAAGATCACGGCACCATGCCGATGCGCTACTTGCAAGCCCGCTACTCACAGTATTCCGATCGGGTTTGCCATGGGATTTGATTCCAAAAATGGTTGACACTTTTAACGCCGGGCAAGTACTTGCCTTTGTGAGTTGAATTCCAATTAAACGAGGTTAGATTTAAATGATGGAGGGCGAAACCCTTCTTTTTTTTAACCTTGGATATCCAAAGATACAATGACTGAGGAAAACAAAACCATCTCTTCACTTATGAACGAAAGGAGGACGTTTCCTCCTCCTTCCAACATTACCGAAAAAGCGCATATTCAATCCCAGGAGCAATATCTGGAGATGTATAATCGCTCGGTTCGAGATCCAGAAGGATTCTGGATGGAACAGGCTGAAAGCCTTTCCTGGTTTAAAAAACCGACCAAGGCTCGTCAACAGGTTTGGAACAGCCGGGAACGTCACATTGAACACACCTGGTTTGCCGATGGTGAGTTGAACGTCTCCCACAACTGCCTGGACCGCCATCTGGGAACGCCCACAGCCGATAAAGCAGCCATTATTTGGCAGGGAGAACCGGAAGAAGAAAGCCGCCATATTACATACCGGGAATTACATCAAGAAGTCTGCAAATTCGCCAATGTCCTCAAGTCCCTCAATGTGGAAAGAGGAGACCGGGTCTGCATCTACCTGCCCATGATCCCGGAACTTCCGGTGGCCATGCTGGCCTGTGCCCGCATCGGGGCCATCCACTCGGTGGTCTTTGGGGGGTTCAGCGCCGATGCCCTGCGCGGGCGGATCAATGACTCCGATTGCAAGCTGCTCATCACAGCCAATGTCTCATTGCGGGCGGGCAAGCATATTCACCTCAAGGATATCTCAGACGAAGCTCTCGAGGACACACCATCCATTGAAAAAGTGGTCATGGTGGAACGGAATAAGGAAACTTGTAAATTCGTCGAAGGCCGTGATTTATGGTATCACGACCTAATGGCCGATGCCTCCGATCAATGCGAGGCCGCTTCTCTTAACGCAGAGGATAAGCTGTTCATTCTCTATACCTCCGGATCGACCGGTAAACCTAAAGGTGTCGTCCATACCTCTGCGGGCTACCTGCTGTTTGCCTCCCTGACTCATAAATACATATTCGATTTGCATGAGGATGATATTTATTGGTGCACCGCCGATATCGGTTGGGTCACCGGGCACAGCTATATCGTTTACGGACCACTGGCCAATGGCGCCACCTCCCTCATGTTCGAGGGAGTGCCCACCTATCCCGATGCGGGCCGTTTCTGGCAAATCGTGGAAAAATACAAGGTCAGTATTTTCTACACTGCGCCTACCGCCATACGGGCCCTCATCCGGCTGGGTGACGACTGGCCGGCCAAATCCAACCTGGATTCCCTGAGAATTCTGGGAACGGTGGGTGAGCCGATCAACCCTGAGGCATGGATATGGTATAACGAACAGATTGGCAAAGGCCGCTGCCCCATTGTCGATACCTGGTGGCAAACCGAAACCGGGGGCATCCTCATTTCGCCTTTACCAGGGGCACATATCTTAAAACCAGGCAGCGCCTGCCGCCCATTTTTCGGTGTCGAGCCAGCTATTCTGCGAGACGACGGAACCGAGTGTAGAACCAACGAGGGCGGCAAGCTGGTGATCAAGAACTCCTGGCCGGGATTGATGCGGACCAACTGGGGTGATCACGATCGTTTTATCGATACCTATTTCACCCTCTACAACGATGTCTACACGACCGGAGACGGCTGCCGCAGGGACGAGGACGGGGATTACTGGCTGATGGGCCGTATCGACGATGTGGTCAATGTTTCCGGCCACCGGATAGGAACAGCAGAAGTGGAAAGCGCCTTGGTCAGCCATGCGAAAGTAGCCGAGGCTGCGGTGGCGCCCATGCCCCACGATATCAAAGGTCAGGGCCTTTATGCCTATGTTACTCTCGTAGAGGGAGTTGAGGAAGAAGAGGATCTGAAAAAGGAGCTTGTCCTGCATGTGCGCAAGGAAATCGGTCCCATCGCCGCTCCGGACAAGATTCAGTTTTCATCTTCCCTTCCCAAAACACGTTCAGGGAAAATAATGAGACGAATTCTTCGGAAAATTGCTGAAGGCGTGGTTGACAGCGAGTCTTTGGGCGACATATCGACCCTGGCAGATCCGTCAACTGTCAATCAACTGGTCGAGGGCCGACAATAACAGGCAGGCCCGGGATTTGGACACCAAGCTGCTGGACTTCGATCTGCCGGATGAGTGCATTGCGCAAGTCCCGGCAAAACAACGCGATCAATCGCGCCTGCTGCTGGTAGATCGTCAAAGCGGTCGACTGGAGCACCATATTTTTCGCGAATTGCCCGGTCTGCTGCCCTCCGGCAGCCGCTTGTTTCGTAATAACGTCAGAGTCATCAAAGCCCGCCTGCGTGGCAATCGCCCGACTGGAGGAGAGGTGGAATGCCTGCTCCTCCACCCGGCCAACTCGCTGGACCAGTGGTGGTGCCTGCTCAAGCCAGGGCGCAGACTGAAGCCGGGATCCACCTTCGGATTGGATGGCAAGTATTCGGCCAAAGTCCTCGCCAAGTCGGAATCCGGCCAATACCGAGTCGAATTCTATCCCCTTGCTGCTGCAAGTATTTTGGAATTAACCCGACTAATGGGAGAGATGCCCCTACCGCCCTATATTCGCCGAAATGTTCCTGACCTGGAAGATTCCGAACGCTACCAGACCATTTACGCTCATCCCGAAAAAGAAACAGCAGCGGCGGCGCCTACCGCCGGACTCCACTTCAGCCCCGAGTTGATCGAACAACTGGAACGGGAAGGAGTTCCCTTTTACGACCTTACCCTGAACATCGGACTGGATACCTTTCAACCCGTGCAAAGCGAAAAAGTTGAAGACCATCCCATCCACAAAGAGAATTATGAAATTCCGGAATCTACTTCAAATGCGCTCCTTCCCTATCCAGACGGAGTCAGGATTGCTATCGGGACTACCTCGGCCAGGGCCATGGAACACTGGTGGATCAATCGCCAGACGATTCAAAAAACGGAGGGAACTTTCCAAGCCGAAGCCGATCTGTTAATATTTCCACCCTATCGATTTAACGTCACAGACGCTCTTCTGACAAATTTTCACCTGCCCCGCTCAACTCTTCTTTGTCTGGTTTCCGCCTTTCTCACCCCGGGGGAGACATGGGGAATAAATTGGTTGAAAGCCATATACGGCGAAGCTATTAAGTCAGAATACCGGTTTTTTAGCTATGGGGATGCGATGCTAATTCTATGATCGTCCGATCGATTTTTCTCTTTTTTAAATCAGGATAATTTTCACTGGGAATAAAGTCTAAAAATGGATTCTCCTAATCAGGTAAACGAGCAATTGGATTTTAACGATCTGGTGAAAAATTACTATACGCCACTATTCCGGTTTGCCTACAGTTTGGCCGGAAACGAGGAAGATGCCTGCGACCTCACCCAGCAGGTATTCTACATTTGGGCTAGAAAGGGATCATCCCTGCGGGATACTTCCAAGGTCAAATCGTGGCTTTTTACTACGCTCTATCGTGAATTTTTAAGAGTACGGCGACGGGGCAGCAATATGATCTCCTACGAACCGGAGCTTCTGGAAACGGAAATGCCCCCGGTAACGCCGGATTATGTTGCCGCGTTGGATGCAGCCGGGGCCGTCGAATCATTGGCCGAAGTGGATGAAATTTACCGGGTGCCCATCTCTTTATTCTATTTGGAGGACTTATCCTACAAAGAGATTGCGGCGGCTTTGGAACTTCCCATCGGCACGGTTATGTCGCGCCTGTCCCGAGGCAAAGCTCAATTAAAGGAAATTCTGTTGAGGAAAGAAAAAGGAACCCACCCTGCCGCCCGAAGGGATGAATCGGGCGGTTACAAAGATTAACAAGTAGTTCAATGGAAAAACACGAAGCCAAACAAATACTGCAAGCCTACCGAACCGACCTTTCCGAAATCGACGATCCGAAGGTCGGGGAAGCCCTTCGAATGGCAAAGGAAAATCCGGAATTAAACGCCTATTTGGACCAGGAACAGGCCTTTGATCGCGCCTTTACACAAAAGTTGAAGGAAATCGAGCCACCGGCCGGTCTACTGGAGCGCATCCTGGAAAGTGCTCCCTCCGAAGTAGAAGCAATGCCGAGGCAAGGGAAACCCGCTAAAATCATCTGGTGGAAAAATCCGGTTGTCTGGTCTGCCGCTGCGTGCGTGCTGGCCCTTATCGCCCTGGCAGCGGTTTTCACACAAAACAGAGCTCCCTCCACCAACGAATCCGATTGGGTTGTAATGAACAATTTCGCCCAGGCCGCCGCCCAGCACTCACCGACTATCCACCAAATGGATTTTCAGCACAGCGACGTCTCCCTGATCGGCGCCTACCTGGACAGAAACAACTCCCCTCGTCCCCACAGCCTTCCGGATAATATGAGTCAGTTGTTAGGAATGGGTTGTGTCACCTACACATGGGAAAACAACCCGGTGGGTGTCATCTGTCTGAAAGGCGAAAAGGTTTATAATTTGTACGTAACCCACAGGGGAGGGCTGGCCATCGAACGAAGCCAGTCCAGCCCGTATTACAAGCAATTCGGAGAATATTCCACCGCCCTCTGGACCAAGGACAACCTGATTTATGTCCTCACAGTGGAGGGCCAGCCGGAAGATTTGAGCCCTCTTCTGTAGAGCAAAAGGAATCCTTCGGCGAACCACCTGAAATCATACCACAACTATGGCAAAAAACACTTTCCTTTATTCGCTCCTGAGCCTAGCGCTAATGCTGGGATTAGGGTTCATGGTGGCGGAACCAAACAGATTATTAGGAGAGGATACTCCAGCTCCCTGGGTTGCTGATCCATCAGCCAAAGATTTGGTTAATCCGGTCGAAAGTTCCAAAAAATCAATCTCCAAGGGTGAGAAAATATTCAAATTGCGGTGCGTGGTATGTCATGGCCCCAAAGGCGAGGGAAACGGCCCCGGCAGCAAAGCGCTCAATCCGAAACCGGCCAATCTCGGTTCCGAGAGAGTACAAGCCCAGGTTGATGGTGAAATTTTCTGGAAAATTTCCGAAGGAAGGGTGCCAATGATCACCTGGAAATTGATCATTCCAGAGGAAGATCGCTGGCACTTGGTAAATTTTGTGCGAACCTTGAAATAAATCCTGGGTTCTGTATCTCGAATTAGAACCAGAGCCTAGAAAACATTAAAAAATAACGGGATGAATCTAAAAAAACTTATATCACTTTTATCAATCGTATTGGCAACTGCCGCCTTTTCCGTCGCCCAGGCACAAGCACAAAGCTTTCCCAATTTACCCTGGGATGGCTACCATAACTGGTATCACGTGACACACGCCGGACCGAACACTGGCGACCCAACCGGTTTCGTGGAAAAAAAGCATGGGGGAGAAAAGGGCTATCGAGAAATTTACATCAACTCAGTTGGTGAAGCGACCAACAAGATGGAAAAGCCCTTTCCCTATCCCACAGGGACCGTGGTTGTCAAGGAGACCTACAGCAATAAAGCAGCCTGGGAAAATAAAAAGAAACCGGTGCTGACCGTTATGATCAAATTGCCCAAGGGTTCTTCCCCCACTTCCAATGACTGGGAATTTTATATGGGGGGCAACGGCAAGAAAAAGGGTCGCGGTATCGACACAAAATGGGGAAAATTTTGTACCGATTGTCATATATTTGCGGCAGGCACGGACTTCCTTTTCATCAACTCCGACTTCCTCGCCAACGAAAATAAGTAAGCTTCCAAGAGGCTGCTGCCCGCTAATACCCAGGGCATTGACAAAAAATCAGATTTAGGGAGAATATCTATATTCCCCGCAGTCGTGAGTGATTCCCATTCACGAAAAGGAGAGCTCGCGCACCGGGAACTCATAATCCTGAACTGAACCTTAATTCTATGAAAATATCCATGTCCCTCGTTTTCGCCACCGGTATCTTTTGGGCCGGTGTGACTCACGCCGCCGTCGAAACCTATACAATTGATAATGCCCATTCCAGTATCTCTTTTAGTGTGCGCCATTTCTTCAGCCCTGTTCCGGGGAATTTTTCGGATTTTGAAGGAACAATCCTCTACGATCCCGAAAATCCCGCCAACAACAGCGCGGAAGTGGTCATCAATGTGCGCAGCGTCGATACCAATAGTGCCAAACGGGACGGCCATCTTCTATCGGGAGACTTTTTTAATGCCGATACTCATCCAACGATGACTTTTAAAAGCTCAAGATGGGAGTCCACGGGTGAGAACAAATTTAAAGTAACCGGCGATCTCGCTATCCTTGAAACCACTAAATCGGTCGTTCTGGATGTAACATTGATGGGGTCAGGTGAAGTCGGCAGTCCCGCCAAACCCAAATTTATAAGCGGTTGGACGGCCGCCACTTCACTCAAACGCACCGACTTCGGAATTGATTACGGCCCTACTACCATCATCGGCGAAGATGTCCTGATCGAGATAACAGTGGAGGCGATCCGGCAGTAAAAAAATGCGTTAGGGCGAATATGACCACCACCACGGGAGAAAAAAGAACCCGTGCATTCGCTACTTCCACAGGCGGGAAGAATATTCTGCTGCACAGCGCCGGATTGGTTTCGACGGGGTTTTATGTGTGTCTGGCCCTGTTCTCCAAGCAGGAAACTCCGGTCGATTTAACAGCCTTTTACAGCCTTTTGGGAGGGGCATGGGTCCTGTTGCTCGGGTTGCTTTTTTATTATTTCAAAACTGGAGCGCTTCCCCAAACCAGGACGATTCTGGTTTGGGCTATCATCTTCCGCCTGGCCGGTTTGGCGGCTGAGCCCGTTTACGAGGACGATTATTTCAGGTTTCTCTGGGATGGATGGGTTTTCGCGGAAACCGGCAACCCCTACGGAATTCCTCCCATGGAATACTTCTCCCAAACGGGTATTCCAAAGAAAATCGGTTATGCTCTGGAGCGTCTCAACAATCCCGACGCACCCACCATCTACGGCCCCGTGCTACAGGGACTCTTTATCCTCAGCTATTGGGCTGCGCCGGGTAATTTGTTCGTGTTGAAACTATTCTTTCTATTGTTCGACATCTCTCTGTTGGCCCTCATGGCACGTTTTTGCACAGGAAGAAACCTGCTTTTTTACGCATGGTGTCCTCTTCTTGTTTTTGAAATCTCCTTCAACGCACACCCGGATATTGTGGGAGCCGTGCTGCTCACTGCGGCATTTTTCTGCCGGAAAAAAGAGCGATTTTCCTGGGCAATCGCTCTCTGTGCCGCGGCCGCATCGGTAAAGATCTTCGCGTTGATCGCCCTGCCTTTTTTATCAACCAGAGGTTCTCGATTGAAGGATGCCGCAGTATTTTTGTTCACCTTTGGATTCCTCCACCTCCCGTTTCTGGTTCAAGGCAGCGCCGCTGAATTTGAAGGGCTCGTGGTGTTCGGTAAATTCTGGGAATTTAACTCGGCCCTTTTCGGCGTTTTTGGACTTTTTTTGAGACCTGAATTAGCAAGGCCAACCTGCCTTCTAATCTTCGCCGCTTTACTCGTAACCTTGTGGCGTCGCTGGCAAAAGAGCGAAAATACGGCTATGCCACTGGACACTGTATTTGGCCTCTTCTTTCTCTGTTCCCCCGTTATCAACCCCTGGTATTTGCTCTGGCTGGTTCCCTTTGCGGCCATGAGACTGCGTTTTTGGTCTATCGCAGCCTTAATTGCGGTGAGCCTAAGTTACATTACGGGGATAAACCTGGGTGATTCCGCCTTGGGCAATTTCGAACATCCCCTATGGTTAAGACCCGTCGAATTCGGGATTGTTATCCTGGGTCTCGGTCTGGATGCGGTCCAGCGCCACTCTCCCATCAAAGCTAGGATTTTAAGGGATAAACGTAGCGAACATCCAAATAATATTTGAGGGACCAGAATTGCATGTTGTTCAGTTTTCCGGCCAACCTCTTCACGTCAAAACCCTTTGCCACCTCTTCCGGAAGTCCACTTTTAAGCCGATTGAGCAACTTTGTCTGCCTCTTAATGCGTTTTTCCGTAATTTTGTCGGAATTCAATTTGAACTTCCCTGTATAAATTTTTTGGCCCAGGTGATAACGTTCCCTGTCAACGACCATGGTTGTGCTGTCCTGCCGTTGACTTTGATATTCTGGACCTGAATGAGTCGGTTGAGGCGCGTAACTGCCGGAACCGGATACACGCATGGCGGGCAGAAGCATTAGTGAGAAGATTATTAGTAAAGAGGCGTTTGTTTTCATGGAATTTCTTATTCGATTAGAGAAAGCAAAATAAGTTTTATTCCAAATTTTTAATGGTTTCCATCCATTGCCACGATAACTTGCCGTTAATCTGCTGTTTGGAATATTGTGATATATCAATCCCTCCTGGCGATAGTATCCATGCAAACAGATAAAAAAACTCAGGTTCAACATTTTCAACCAGCTCATCCCGACAACACCCTGGTTGTTATTCCTGCTTTTAATGAGGAGAAATCGATCGGGAGCGTCGTTCGAGCCCTTAAATGCCTGCATCTTGAAAACATCCAGGTGGTCGATAATGCCAGCACGGACGCGACCGCGGAAAAAGCCCGGGAAGCGGGAGCTGCCGTAATGAGTGAACCGAGAAGGGGTTATGGAAATGCCTGCCTTAAGGGTTATAAAAGGATTTCAGAAGATATTGAATGGATTCTTTTTTGCGACGGCGATGGCAGTGACGACCTGACAATGGTGCCCGAATTTCTCCGGGTGTCCCGGGATTACTCGTTCATCCTGGGTAATCGGCGTTGGTCTCAGAAGGGACGCAAGGCGATGACCATTGCTCAGAACCTGGGTAACGGCCTTGCGGTTACCTTGATCCGTCTGGGATGGGGTTTCCGCTACAGAGACCTTGGCCCCTTGCGGCTCATCCGGCGAAAATCCCTGGAAAAAATAGACATGCGCGACCGTAATTACGGCTGGACGGTGGAGATGCAGATTCGGGCCATCGAAGAAAAGTTGTCTGTTTGCGAGCTAGAGGTTGGGTATTACCCACGTAAAGGCGGGCGTTCCAAAATATCGGGAACGGTAAGCGGCACATTGAAGGCGGGCAGCAAAATCCTCTGGACTATTCTGCGGTTTTATCTTCGAAGTGAAAAGTCAGGTTGAAAATTTTGGCCTGCACATGATCTGAAGGAGATGTCGGATAATCCATTAATAAGCGTCATCATTCCAACCTACAATGAGGCGAACACTTTGCCGAGCGCCTTACTCAGCATCTCCAGCGATGCCATTGCGGTGGAGATTCTGGTTGTCGATTGCGGGAGTTCCGATGATACGGCCAAATTGGCCGAGGAGGCAGGGGCGGTTTTTCTGGTATCTCCCCTACGCCAGCGGGCAGCTCAAATGAACATGGGCACCCGGACGGCCAAAGGCGACATCCTGTTGTTTCTCCATGCTGATACCTGCTTGCCGGCTGGTGCGTTGGAAAAGGTTGCTGAAAGCATGGAAAACCCCAGAGTAGCCGGAGGAGCATTCTGCAGACGTTTCGTCCACCCTTCCTTCTTCCTGAAATTCACCTGTCTGCTGGCCGATTGGAGGCTTCGTCTGTTCGGCTGGAGCTTTGGAGACCAGGGCATATTTGTCAGAAAATCACTCTTTCAGGAAATCGGTGGATTTCCGGAGATCGACCTTTTTGAAGATTTGGAGTTTTCCCGCCATCTGGCCGAATCGGGAAAAGTAATCGCACTAAGCCCGCCGGTCCTCAGCTCCGGTCGCCGCTTTGGTCGCAATCCATTTCGTCGAACAATCCAGGATTTAATACTAACCTGGAAATATCTGAGAAAAACCTAACCAATACAAAAAAGAACCCTGGAATAGTCTTACATCCTCGAATCTCTCTTTTTCCATTGGGGAAAGCCTATACTGGGCTATTAACCGATCTTGTAAGGTTACCAAAAAGTACCCGTCGAATAAGAAGAAATTGTGAACAACAGAATGAAACCGGGAAAAGGCAAAGGGATCTACAACGTGATTGCAATCGGAGGGGGCACGGCCGGATTGATCACGACTTCAGCCATTGCCGGACTTGGTGGAAGGGCTGCCTTGATAGAAAGAAACAAAATGGGCGGCGACTGCCTGAACTTTGGCTGCGTACCCAGCAAAGGTCTCATCTCCTCCGCCCGGGCCATTGAGAATATCCGCCATAGCGAGCGCTGGGGCCTGGAAAAACAGGAGCCTGTCTTCGATTTTAATAAAGTATTCGAACGCATGCGGGCGCGGCGTGCAATCATCGAGCTGAACGATTCCGTGCAACGATATGAAGGGTTGGGAGTCGATGTTTTTCAGGGAGAGGCCAAATTCATCTCTCCGCGTGAAGTGGAAGTGAACGGTCAGATATTGAGAGCCAGTAAAATCGTTATCACGGCGGGAAGCCGGGCCGGGGTTCCGCCCATCGAGGGAATTGACCAGGTTCCCTATTACACAAATGAAACGCTATTTGACCAATTGAATGAAAAACCGGCCAGCATGATCGTTGTTGGAGGAGGCCCCATTGGTGTAGAATTGGGTCAGGCCATCAACCGGCTTGGGGTAAAAGTTCAAATCGTGGAAGTCTTTCCCCAAATTCTCATCCGGGAAGATCCTGAGGTCAGCCAATTCATCCGTGAGCGCTTGTTAAATGAGGGGCTAGAAGTTCATACCGGGGTATTGCCCAAAAGGGTTATTCAGGAGAATGGCGGGATTCGCATGGATCTCGTTCCCTTTGAGGAAAAGGACAATCCCAGCGCCAGGACACAAATCATTAAGGCGGAGGCCCTTCTCGTAGCGGCGGGCCGCATTCCCAACGTTGAAACTCTCAACCTGGAAGCGGCCAGGGTTAATTTCAATAAGCAAGGAATTATAGTAAACAGGAACCTGCAAACCTCCCAATCCCATATTTACGCTGCGGGTGACATCGTGGGACCTTACCAGTTCACTCACATGGCCGATCATCATGCCCGCACCGTGGTGGGCAACATTGTTAAAGGCCTCCTTCCCTTGCCTTTGCCTAAATCCAGGGTCGATTATTCGGTTGTTCCATGGGCCACTTTTACCAGCCCGGAAGTGGCCAGGGTCGGCCTCAATGAAACTGAGGCCATCAGTGAAAAGATAGCCTTCGACAAATATACACAGCCAATGGCCGAAGTGGATCGGGCCATCCTGGAATCCTCCGACGAAGGTTTTATCAAAGTTTTGACGGCCAAGGGCACGGATAAAATTCTGGGTGTGACCATCGTGGCGGAACATGCCGGGGATCTCCTGCACGAATTCGTCCTGGCAATGAAACATGGAATCGGTTTGGGAAAAATTGCCAAAACCATTCACGCCTACCCCACTTTTGCCGAAGCGGCCCGCAAACTCGGGGACAGCTATAATCGCACAAAACTGACTCCCAGGGCCAAATCCATTTTTACCTGGCTATTCCAACGCCAGATCAATCGATAAAAAAACTCAACAATGTTACCCACAATTAAAAATTATCCATCGATCAAATTTCTTGGTTTATTTCTTCTCATCGCAACCAGCCTTTTTTGGGGAGGTGAATTGCTCGCCCAGGCGACCTCCGAAGCCGCCGTAGAGGCAACGGAACCAAATCGGGTGGAAAACTTTTACGCCTGGATCGAGGGTCTGGGCGGAGCCGGTTACATTGTTTTTGCCTTCAGCTACATCCTGGCCACGGTGTTTTTTCTGCCCGGTTCCATCCTGACCATTGGGGCGGGTCTGCTTTTCGGCGTTATCACAGGATCGATTCTAGTATCCGTCAGTTCGGTTACGGGGGCGGCCCTGGCTTTTCTGGTGGCTCGCTACCTGGCCCGGGAAAGGGTCGAAAAAAAATTTAGTAAAAATCGTAAATTTACAGCCATTGACTCGGCTATCGGCAAGGAAGGCTGGAAAATTGTTTTACTATTAAGACTCACTCCTTTGCTGCCCTTCAATGTCAGCAATTATCTTTATGGCCTTACCTCGGTGGCATTTTGGCCTTATGTTTTGGCCAGTTGGATCGGCATGATACCGGGAACGATTTTGTATGTTTATATTGGCTCGCTGGGCAAAACGGCAGCGGAAGCGGCAACCGGCGGCGCCGACACCGGAAAACTTGTACTGAATGCGGTTGCTTTTCTAGCCACAATTGCAGTAACGGTGTATGTAACCAAGATTGCCCGAAAAGCGCTAAAAGATGCACATCTGGAAGCAGAACCGAATTCTACCGAGTAGGCCGGACTTGTTCGACCCTATCGTATCCAAATCAGGATGACCGGCCTGTCTATGCGTTTCCTCTTGAAATTCCTTCTCTTAACGGGTTTCGGGGCTGGAATAACGTCCCAAGCTATTGGAGACGATTACCTGCGTCCCTCAGTTCCCTCGGGGATCGATCACTCCCGATACGAGGAACTTTTGCAGAAATATGTAAATGCGCGAGGCATGGTCGATTATGGCCCATGGAAGGCCAGTCGTGAGGATATGAAGGCGCTGAATGGCTATCTTGAACAGTTTGCACCACCGCCTGACAGGAAAATTTCCAGGAATGAGGAGGCCGCTTCGCTAATTAATGCCTACAATGCCTTGACTATAAAATCCATACTGGAAAATTACCCGGTTGAAAGCATATTGCTGATAAACGATGTCTGGTCCAAACGGCGGCATCCGGTTGGAGGCATAAAAGTTTCTCTGGACGACATTGAAAAGGGCGCTCTTATTCCCCTCATTGGGTGGAAGGTCCACTCCGTTGTTGTCTGTGCTGCCCGTAGTTGCCCACCACTGCAAATGGCCGCCTATACGGAAGCTAATCTGGATCAAAAAATTGAAGAAGTTTACAGCATCTGGCTTTCCCGAATCGACCTCAACCGTTTCTCTTCCTCGGAAAAGCGGGCTGAAATCTCCCAAATTTTCAAATGGTATGAGAAAGACTTCGAGGCAATCGGAGGTGCCAAAAAGATCCTCGTGCGGTTTGCCCCGGACCGGCATAAACCCTTTTTATCGGAGGAAAATTTCGAGATTATCCATACCAAATATCATTGGGGCCTCAATGATAAGGGAGGAAGAGGCAAAAATTTCGAAGGCAGCCTGTTGGACGTTATCCTGAATTGAACTTGATCATTGCCTGTCGCTCGGCGGGTGTTGAAAAATCGATACTTCGATCTTAGAGGGCGTCTAAAAAGTCGAAATGACGATGGCGGAGATGATTTGTGACATCAGCGGCGTTGCATCAATCGATGTTTGGGCTGGAAGCCCTGACTCGGTTGATGCAACGCCGCTGATGCCTCAAAACACTCTGTCCCAAAGGGATGCGGGCGGGCATCGAAGGTCGCGGCGTTGGTTTCGCGCTCACGGGCTTGCAGCCCGCTACGTGCGAAACCGCCTTGCGCTGCTTCGATTCCGCCGCGCACCATCGCACATTTCCACTTTTTAGACACCCTCTTATATGAGTGCCCTTATTTTTGGGTTTCTATTTTGGTCTCCCCGGCGCAGCCAGGAACTCTGCCAACGAACTTCGGTAACTGACTCAAGTATGTTGCTGTAAAGCTGATGCCTCCTTCGCCGGACTGTTCTCTTCGGCACCCTGGTCACCCTGATCCCTTTTGCCGGCGCTTTACACGGTCGAGCAGGACTTGCGGCGCCAGGTGTTCAAATGAGCCCGAATAAAATGATGAGGAATATCGATTCGGTCTTGCCCGAAAAAAGATGCCCTCTATTATGAAAGTATCATGGTTTCGCCCGTACAAACCTACCGGTGCCAGTTTTCCACCTTGTTCCTGTGGCTTTTGGGTGTGCTCCTGTTCCTCGATATTTTACGAATGTGGATCATCATGGAAATACCTTTCGAGCAAATTGAGTTTTTTCACAACCTGAACCTGATTGCCATGGTTTCATTTTTTAGTTCACTTCTTCTGTTCTGGACTTTGAGGAGCGAAATTAGCCCCGAGGGAATCACCAGCTACAATTCTCTCGGAGCTACCACATTTATTCCCTGGAAAAAAATCAGGGAGGCCAGCAAACGAAATATTCTCGGCTTGGGTTATTTTCGCATTGTGGATCATGACGGGGACTGTATCTACGTTGCCAGATACCTCTCCCGGCAGCGCGAATTCGAGGCAATCGTTTCCGCAATCACGGAGAAAAACAATCCTCTGCGCCGGTGCATAGTAAGTGAGGCAAACAAAGAAGAGTAATAAACTCCTTCACACCGTTCAGCAACCTTGCTGAGTGAAGGCATAAATCCTCCTCTTTGACTTTAGCCTCCCCTTAATTAATTCGCCCTGTTTTATACCGTCGTTTATCCTTTTTCCGATTCACGGTAGGTCATGGCATGGCAAAGGGCAACTCCCGCGGCGTCGGCCTCGTCCGATTTAAGGGTCTCAACATGACCTAAAAGGCTTTTCACCGTCCGGGCCACCTGTATTTTGCTGGCTCGTCCATAGCCGACCACGGCCTGTTTGACCCGTAACGGGGGATACTCGAATACCGGTAGTTTCCGAATGGCCGCCGCCGCTATGGCAACTCCCCGGGCAGCTCCCAAAACTTGCGCCGTTTTCACATTTTGCACATAAATCGTCTGCTCGAGGGCAACATGATCGACCGGAAAATTTTCCAGTAAGCGGTTCACCGCGATCGAAATTTCCGCCAGGCAATCGGGCATGGAAATCGTTGAATTTAATTTAACGGTTTGACTGAATAGGAGCTGGGCGGGGCCTTCGGAGGTGTTTTTCAACACGGCCAATCCAGTGCCGCGAAGACTCGGATCGATCCCCAAAATCGTCCCGTGGAAAGGCTTCCGGCTGATAATAGTTCCGGCCTCCGGACCCTTTGAGGAAGGCAGCTTACCCTTCAACTTGGTTGCCCATTGTGCTCTGACCGATTTTTTTGCCATGGTCGCGCGTTTGCCGGGATGTTAAAAAAGAGTCCGAAACATCGCGGAAACATTAAAAAGAAGTTCTACCCCAACCACCACAATAAAAAACCATACCAAGGTCGAGAACAGCTTTTGATTAATGTATTTTACGAAAATACGGGCAAAAACAGCCCCCATGGCAGCGACCGGAGCAAAGGCCAAGCTCAATTGAATGGAGTCCTTCGTTATTATTTCCAAATCCACCTGAAGGGGCACCTTGACGAGATTCATGATTAAAAAGAACCAGGCTGAAGAGCCGATGAATGCCATTTTAGGCAAACCCATGGCAAGGAGGTAGAGGGCGCCGACAGGCCCCGCCCCATTAGCCGTCATAGTGGCGAACCCACCGATTATCCCCATTGAGGAAACAAACCAAATGCCATGCGGTATGCGATCTTCGCCATTTTCAAGGCGAGTCCGGGTAAGCCGATGCATTCGATAAAAATGCAATCCTGTCATGCTCAACAGTATGACGCCGATGAGCCGCCGAACCCCATCGTTGTCGATTTTTCCAAGTGCAAAATAGCCGGCCAGTATTCCCGCCAGCGCCCAGGGAATTACTTTCACGAGGGAAGGCCAATGAACGTGTCTTCGATACATGGTTACGGCAACCAGATCGGCACAGATAAGCACCGGCAGGAGGATGCCCACGGATTCCCTTGCAGGAAAGGCCAGGGCATACAAGGCGATGGTTAGATTGCCCAACCCCGGAAGTCCGCCTTTACCCAGTCCTACGAGCAAGGCACCCAGCCATCCGATTATCCATTGCCAGGTTTCCATCAGGAACTTTTGATTTCCGGTAAATTGAAGAACACGCCCTTTTCAACTCCCAGGAAAGACCAGGATTGAATGGGATCGTCCGGCGGCGGGGCCGTGCCGGTGGCAAATACCTGCAAATCCCGGGGAAGAGCACGCCAGAATCCTTCCCGCCTGGCATTATCCAGTTCCCCCAGGATGTCGTCCGCAAGAATCACCGGCTTCAAACCGGAGTGTTTACGAAACCAATCCACCTGGGCCAGTTTCAAGGCCAGAACCAGACTCCGCTGCTGCCCCTCAGAGGAAAAGGGTTGCGCTTCTCGATCACCCAAGACCAATACAAAATCATCTCGGTGAGGTCCGCTCTGGGTCGATCCATAAACGAGATCCCTGGGGCGGTTTTTTTCCAGCATGGCGAGAAATTCGTCCTCACTGCGGTAATTTGTTGATGGCTTATAGCGAAGGGATGGCTGTTCAAGCGAACCGCTGATTTCACGGTAGGCGGCTCCCATCTCATCGCACAGTGCCGCAGTCAATTGCTGACGCTTTTTCACCATAACAGCGGCAGCAGGCGCCAACATTTTCTCAAACGAAGACAGTTCGGCCGCTCCCGGGGATGGCTTCTGCTTAAGTAAAGCATTCCTCTCCTTCAAGGAGCGATGATAATCCCGCAAAGCAGCATAGTATTCGGCGTCCATGGCCGAGAGGGATAAATCCATGAATCGTCGGCGTAAACTGGGCGATCCCCGCAGAAACTGGATGTCTTGGGAAGAAAAAACAACGGAGGGGAATTTACCCAAAAAATCTCCCAAACGTTTTACCTTTTGCCCATCCAGTGAAATTTCCTTACGGGACGGCATTAATTCGCAGAACACTTCGGATGTTCCCTCTTTTTCATGGTCGATCAGATACCGCAGCCGGGCCGCTCCTGTTCCGAAACGAACCATATCCCCGATATCGCGGGTGCGAAAAGAGCGCAGTGCGGTAACCAGCGAAAGCGCTTCAAGGAGATTCGATTTGCCCTGTGCATTCGCACCCAAAATGAATTCATTGGTATCCTTAAATTCCAGGGAGGCGGAGGCAATATTGCGAAAATCCTGCAGATTGAGACCCGTTATCCGCATTAAACCGAAATCACCATCGTTTCCCTGGCACTGGATTTTGGTCTATTCAGCTCTTCCCAAACCTCGACAAAGGCAGCGTTGAGACCGTTCCAGGCTGCTGATGAGGTATCCCAGTGCCCGCTAATGCGAAGAATCCGGTGCGCTTCTTGCGACTCGATCCCCATGGCAGCAAGCACATGGGACGGCCCTTCTGTACCCGAAGCGCAGGCTGATCCCGTCGATACGGTAAATCCGCGTTTATCCAAAAGAGAGACCCAACGGGTATTGGCGAAGCCGGGCATGACAAGGTAAACCGTATTCCATAACCGCTCATCGCTAGACCCGATTATCCGCATTCCGGGAATCTGTTGGCAAAGAGTTTTCTCGAAGATATTTCGCCGGACTTCCTGCTCCGCTAGTGTCCGGTCAAGATTTTCATACAGATATTTGAGCGCCGCTACCATTGACCGGATACCGGGAAAATTTTCCGTCCCGGCCCGGTGACCCCTCTCATGAAGGCCGCCCAATTGAGACCTGAAGCTCGTTTCCCGTTGGTTGATAATATCGAAACCGACTCCCTTGGGACCACCGAATTTGTGAGCGCAAGCCGTTACATAATCACATTCTCCCAGGCCGTCGGAAGGCATTTTTCCCAACCATTGGGAGGCGTCGGTATGAAAAGGCACACCCTTCTGACGGCACATTTTGAGGCACTTCCGCCAGGGTTGCAGGACGCCGGATTCGTTATTCGCAGCCATCAGGGAAACTAATACTATATCCGGGTTTTTTAATAATTTTGCCAAAACCGAGAGGTCCGAGATCCCGGAAGGCAGAACGGGAATATAATCCACTCTGTCGGGAAAAGCGGCCCGGGCCGGCTCCAATACGCTGGGATGCTCGATTGTCGAAACCACCACCCGGGCACGGGAAGAATGTTTGCCTGCCAAGTAATTAAAAACTGCGTTGTTGCCCTCGGTGGCGCCGGAGTTGAAGACAATCGCCTCCACCGGACAACCCATCAAACCGGCTAGCCACTCCCGGTCGTCATCAAACAGGTTACGAGCTCTGGCGGCAGACCGGTAAGGGCTGGAGGGGTTCTGCCAGTGATCACGGGAAGCAAGCATGTAAGCCTCCTCGGCCGCTTCCAGCAGCGGTGTGGTGGCATTATTGTCAAAATAGGGCATGATTTCTTACCTGATTATCGATAAAATCATAAATGGATCGATTCAACATCAGGGTATTTTCAGTTCCACCCCCACCCTCAGGTCGTCCGGATTGGAAAGCTTGTCCCGATTGGCCTGAAAAATGTCCATCCACCGGTCCGGGGTGCCGTAAACCTTGGCGCTTATTCGGCTAAGATTATCACCGGGTTGAATGGTGTAAAAGGCGGGCCGCGTCTCAACATCATTGGCATCCGTGGCAGGCTGGCTGTCCCGGGCGGGTTCCGGCGAAGTAATTGTTTCCCCAGCCGCTTCTTCCCCCTCGACAGACTCCCCTGTGGTAGTTTGCCGGTCACCGACGGCATTTAATTGTTCCCTTAGTCGCCGGTTATCCAGCTTCAACTGGTTGACCAGCTCCAGCAGATCGAGCCGGTCAATATCGTTTTCAAAGGGATGCCCTGCCAGGGTTCGGGCAAATTCCTTCTTGGCGGTATCGATCAATTGGCGAACAAATTCGGCTTGCTGCGAGTCTGGCCTCAATTCGAGATATTTTCGAAAATGGTATATGGCCGATATCGGATCCTTGATGTGGGTCAGGAATAGATTTCCCGCTTCCAGGTGGGACTCCGCCGCATCTTCTCTTTTTTCGATGACTTTCAAAAAAGCGCTCAAGGCCTCGCGGTAGTTGCCTTCGCGATTATAGCGATCTCCACGAATGAAATATTTTTCCTGTTTTTCGGATAAAACCTCCATGGAATCCCCACCGCATCCGGCAGAAACTATCAACAATGAAATCAAAAAAAGGTAGTGGAACCACGCGAGCATCGACAAAACCTGGAAAATAATTAATCTCTGACTTTTAAAAACACAAAGGATTTTCTATCCACAATCAATCTTTTGAGTAGGAAATACATGGAATGAAAATCGAACCGATAGTAAAAGCATGAGTCTAGATGCTGAAACGCTTTTAAATAAAGCAAGAAATTGCCTCAATCTCGAAATTGCAGCCATCGGGGCCACCAGAGACAACCTGGATCAAAGTTTCATTGATGTTATCGAGGCAATCCACGATGCCATTCTGTCTGGTAAAAAACTGATTTTAACTGGAGTGGGCAAAAATGCGCCGGTCTGTCAAAAGTTGGTGGGAACCTTTTGCAGCACAGGAGTACCCGCCTGTTTTCTGGATCCCAATCAAGCCCTGCACGGCGATTTAGGGGTTTGCGCGGAAGGCGATCTCGTTTTCATCCTCAGCAACAGCGGTCAATCGGAGGAAATTCTCTCCCTCTTTCCCACTCTCAAACGCCTGGGAGTGCAAACCGTCGCAATAACCGCGGAATCCACCTCTGACCTGGCCGTCAATTCGGACCTCGTTCTCACCTACCGGGCGGAAAAGGAGGCCTGTCCCCTGAATCTTGCCCCCACGGCAAGCACATCGGCCGCGCTCGCCTTGGGAGACGCGCTGGCTATGGTTTACATCGAGGTGAGAGGGTTCGACCGGGAGGATTTCGCCCGCCTGCATCCCGCCGGCAGCCTGGGCAAATCCCTTTTGTTGCGGGCGAGTGAAATCATGCGCTGCGGGCAGCGTTTTGCCAGCTTGCCCAAAACCGTCACTGTTCGTGAGGCCATCTTAGCCACCACCAAGGCCAAATGTGGAACCATCGCTCTTACCAACCCGGAAACCGGAGTCCTGGAAGGCGTTTTCTCCGATGGCGATCTGCGACGCTGTTCCCTCAGCGGAAAGGATTTCCTTTATTTGCCGGTTGAAAATTTCATGTCCCGAAATCCCAAGACCGTTGCCATGGATTCCCTTGCGGTGGACGTTCTTAAGATATTTGAGACCTCGAAAGTAAATGATCTCATAGTGGTCGATTCCGAAGGAAAACCGGCAGGACTGGTGGACGGACAAGACCTGCCAAAACTAAAGATCCTTTAACCCGGCAACAGCGGGTCAAATTTGGCTTTTGTGGCGAATCCGGTCGATCCCCACGGCTAATATTATGACCATGCCGATGATTATTTCCTGAACATGATTTTCCCAACCCATCAGTTGTGTGCCATTGCGCAAGGAGGCCATGATGAGAGCGCCGATGATGGCTCCCGTCACGCTCCCTGTGCCACCGCTCAAGCTGGCCCCGCCGATTACCACCGCGGCAATCACATCCAGCTCCAAACCGACTGCAACGGTGGGGGAGCCTTGCTGCAAACGTGAGGCCTGCATTAACCCGGCCAATCCATAAAGCAAACCGGCGCCACTGTAGAGAGCAACCTTGACATGGCGGGTGCGAATTCCGCACAGCCGGGCAGCGGCTTCGTTCGAACCAATGGCAAATATATGACGTCCGAAAACGGAAAAATTAACGATCACACCGATGATCAGGGCCATCAGAAGCGCGATCAGCACCCCCATCGGAGGCAGCCATAGGGGCAGGTCGATGGAGTTGTTCATGGCCACGTTTACCGGACTGGCCGGGTCGAAGTTGACGGTTTGGTTTCCGGCCGCCCATTTGGCCGCCCCGCGGGCAATCCCCATCATCCCCAAGGTAACGATAAAAGGATTCATATTGAAACCTGCAATTACCACCCCATTGACCAGGCCGAACATTCCTCCACAGAGAACGGAAATTAATACCGCCAGAGGGAGTGGGAACTCCGCTTGCACTGCCAAGGCCCCGCCAACACAGGAAAAAGCAACCACCGAACCTACGCTTAAATCGATCCCGCCGCTGGCAATTATCATCGTCATTCCGAGAGAGGCAATGGCCACAATAACCGTTTGAGTTAAGACGAATTTGAAATTGAGAGGGGTTAAAAAACCCGGCGTTCCCGAAAACAGAAGCAGCACCAAGATCAGCCCCAGGAGGGGGCCGAATTTTTGAAGTCTGGACATCGACCCGAGCCACGTTGATTTTGAGGTTGTTTCCGCCATCTATATTTCTCCTTCGGGCAATAGATTAGGAGGTTTGGCGCCCCAGAGCAGATTCGAGCAAACGGTGCTCGCTCCAATCCTCGACAGAGCGAATTTCCGTCAGTATTCCTCGCCGCATAACACCGATGGTATGGCAAACGCCAAGGAGTTCCGGGAGATAGGAACTGACAAATATAATCGCTTTGCCCTTTGAGGCGAGTTCGTTCATGAGCCGGTAGATCTGCTCCTTGCTGCCGATGTCAATTCCGCGCGTCGGCTCGTCCAGCAAATAAATTTCGGCATCGTGATGGAGAAGCCGTCCCAATGCGACCTTCTGCTGGTTCCCTCCAGAGAGTTCTGCCACCGGTTGGTTCTCATTGCGCGCCTTGACCTGGAGTTTTTTGAGCCAACTGCCAGCCGAATACCGCAATTTTTGGGAATTGACGAAGCCGAACCGGCTATAGGGACGGTAGCGAGTGGCACAGAGGTTTTCCGCCAGGCTGCGGTTGAGCAATAAACCTTCATCCTTACGGTTTTCACTTAAAAACCCTATTCCATCGGCAAGACGCAGCCAGGGGGAGGAACGTGTCTTATCCTTACGGCGGACCAAAACAGCGCCTCCACCTAATGCATCGAGGCCAAATATGGCTCGCAAAGTTTCCGTGCGTCCCGCGCCAATTAATCCTGCTATTCCGAATATCTCTCCTTTGCGCAATTGCAGGGAGACATTGCGGGGCTTCCTCACTCCAGAGACTTTTTCCAATTCCAAAACTGTTTCACCGGGAAGGTTTTCCGGTTTCGGAAAAATCTCGCTGACCTCCCGTCCAACCATCAGACGAACGATCTGTTTGAAATCGGTGGCAACCATTTCTCCTCTGCCTACCGTCTGCCCATCGCGCAAGACAGTAAAACGGTCGGCGATTTCCCGGCACTCCTCCAGAAAATGGCTGATATAAATAACACCTACCCCTTTCTCCTTAAGTTTTCGAATGACCGCGAACAAGATTTCCACATCGCTCCGGGAAAGACTGCTGGTGGGTTCATCCATTATCATTAATCGGGCCGAACCAAGGCAGGCACGGGCAATTTCAACGATCTGTCTTTCCGCCAGGGAAAGACGATACAAGGGCGCTTCCAGGGGTAGAGTTTCGTGATGCAAGGCGGCCAATGCTTCCCGGGCGCGTTTGCGGCGCTCTGCCCGGTTCACCCATCCCCAGCGAGAGGGCTCGGCGCCAAGTAATAAGTTTTCCTCAACGCTCAGATGGAGAGCCAGGGAAAGCTCCTGGTAAATGGTGGATATACCCATCCCCCGGGCATGGATCGGGCTTCCCGCAATGATGGGTCTGCCATCCAGCTCGATGGATCCGGAATCCATGGCATAAGTGCCACTGAGGATATTGACCAAAGTGCTTTTACCGGCTCCATTTTCCCCAATCAGAGCATGCACCTCTCCCTCCTGAATCTCCAGATCCACATTTCGCAATGCATTGGTGGCGCCGAACTGCTTGCAAATCCCGCGAACGGAGAGAAGAGGCCGTTTGGTGGGAGTCCGGGTAGAGGCGGCAGAATTTGACTCGCTCATCGGGATTATGCCGGAAAGCGTGATACGATTTTCATCGATCAGGGATCATTGCAGGTATTCCTCCAAAGCAGGATTGAGCATCTCCTGGATTTCGGTCTGCTGTATATTTTCGATTGTAACGAGACTGGCCCCTGTATCGAACTGTTTTTCTGTCACCAAGCCTTCAAGGTGATCAACCATGAGCTTTACGCCCAGGTATCCCATGCGGAAAGGGTCTTGAATAACAATTGCATTCAAATCGCCGGACAGGAGGCCGTCCACGTTTTGCTTGCCCCCGTCGAATCCTATGAACTTGACCTCCGAAGCCCTGCCGATGGAACGGAGGGCCAGCAACATGCCGTTGGTGCCGGATTCGTTTGGGGTAAAAATTCCATCGACCTCATCTCCGTAGCGCTGGAGGAGGTTTTGGGCTGCGGTGTAAGCCGTTTCCCGAGTGGGGCCGGCATACTGGTTGGAAGAGAGGACCCGAATTTCCGGAAATTTCCCAATCGCATCCAGAAAACCGGCCTCCCGGGCTTCAGTGCTGGCCGATCCCACCATAAGCCGCAACAGAATGACATTGCCCTTGCCCTCCAACAATTGGCCAAGGTGTTCCCCCGCGATTTCACCTCCGTGAAAATTATCTGTGGCTGCATAGCTTACGTAATCATCATAATCGAGGCCAGAGTCGATGATGACGACCGGTATCCCGGCCGCACCGGCCTTTTGAACCGGCGGAATGAGGGCCTTGCGATCCAGCGGCGCGAGGATAATGCCACTGACCCTCTGTCCGATAAAATTTTCCACCACATTGATTTGCCCTGCCCGGTCATCCTCCAGCAGGGGGCCTTTCCAGATAATTTCGACCTTGGTTCCCAAAGCATTGAACTCACGCTCCGCTTTTACCGCGCCGGCATGAATGGACTTCCAGAAAACGTGGGTCGTGCCCTTGGGGATTACCGCGATTTTGTGGATCTTTTCGGAATCGCGTGAGCATTGGCACCCGGATAACAGGACCAAAGACAAAAGAAAAATGAGCGGACTTTTAATTAACCAGGAAATTGTTGGCATTCGAATTCTATTGGAATATGGTATGGCTGTGCTTTATGGGTCAAGGTTTAACCGAAGTCAGAAGGCACCAGAGAGAATCTAGAGTGAAAGAGTATCCGGAAAAACCTTCTATTTTCAACGTCCTGGGGGTCGCTGTAAGCCGCCTCAATCTGGAAACGGCCAGGGAAAAAGTCCTCCAAGCACTCTCGGACGGGGAAAAAGGCTACGTTTGCGTAACCGGTGTCCACGGTATCAGCGAAGCCCAAAAAGATCCGGCTTTTCGGAAGATTTTAAACCGTGCTTATTTGAATACTCCTGACGGAATGCCCCTGGTCTGGCTGGGCAAAAAACAATTCGGCCCAGATGTAAGCCGCGTTTACGGACCGGACTTGATGCTCGAAATTTGCTCCGCCACCGAGCACACCCCTTACGGCCATTTCTTTTACGGGGGTGGCCCTGGAGTGGCCGAGACACTCAGTTTAAAATTAAAAGAACGCTTTCCCGGATTGAAAACAGCGGGGGTTTTTACGCCCCCGTTTCGACCTCTCAACGCAAAGGAGGAAAAAGATCTGGTGGAATTGTTGCGGAAAAGTCGGCCGGCAATATTCTGGGTTGGTTTGAGCACACCAAAACAGGAACAATTCATGGCTGGCTACCTGGATAAACTGGAAACGACGCTAATGTTCGGAGTTGGCGCCGCCTTCGATTTTCATGCCGGACGGGTGAGGCAGGCTCCGAGATGGATCCAGCGCTCCGGTTTCGAGTGGCTATACCGCCTTTGTCTAGAACCGGGAAGACTTTGGAAAAGATATTTGAAAAATAATCCACTCTTCCTTTTTCGACTTCTATTGCAGTCGACTGGATTGATAAAATACCCTGTTGAGCGTTAATGTAGGTTTAAATTTAATAATCCCATGAAAACTTTCTCTACCAATGGATAAGAAAATAGTTGTCGCCGGAGCCGGCGGATTTATAGGCGGGCATGTGGTGAATTTTCTGCGGACACGGGGACACAGGAATTTACGAGCGGTCGATATAAAACCCCCGGAACAGTGGTTTCAGCGGTTTGAGGATGTTGAAAACCTGGTTCTCAATTTGCAAAAAGAGGATGCCTGCCGAAAGGCGGCGGAAGGCGCTGAGATGGTCTATAACTTCGCCGCCGACATGGGGGGAATGGGGTTTATCGAAAACAACAAAGCCCTCTGCATGTTGAGTGTGCTGATCAACACCCACCTGCTGGAAGCCAGCCGCAAGACTTCCGTGAGGAAGTATTTTTATGCCTCATCGGCTTGCGTCTATGCCGCCGACAAGCAGAAAAGTGAAGATGTGGTACCTCTGGCCGAACCGGATGCCTACCCTGCCATGCCTGAGGATGGCTACGGCTGGGAAAAGCTCTTCAGTGAGCGTATGTGCCGGCATTACCATGAAGATTTTGGCCTGGAAATCGCGGTGGCTAGGTTTCACAACGTTTACGGTCCCATGGGAACTTTTGATGGAGGCCGGGAAAAAGCTCCCGCCGCAATATGTCGGAAAATAATCAACAACATTTTAAGCGACTCTCTGGAAATAGAAATTTGGGGTGACGGCAAACAGACCCGCAGTTTTACCTTTATCGAGGATTGTCTCAAAGGTATCGATTTGCTCATGAGGAGCGATATTCAGGAACCCCTCAATATCGGGAGCAGCGAACTGGTTTCCATTAACGGCTTGGTTGACATCGTTGAGTCGATTGCGGAGGTCAAGCTGCGCCGCACCTATAAATTGAATGCCCCCAAGGGCGTCAATGGCCGCAATAGTGACAACACTCTCATCAAATCCCTTTTTCAATGGGAACCATCTACAAGATTGAAAGATGGTTTGGAGACAACCTACCGCTGGATCTATGACCAGATGGTAAATCGGCACAAGTTGGAAAGCGACAGATTTACCCGCCCCTGAATTCCCTTTTAATTACTCCCCCGCGAAACTGAGGACGATCTTTCGCGTATGTGAATTGGCCCGGTGTTCCCATAAAAAAACTCCCTGCCAGGTTCCTAGAGCCAGTTTGCACTTATAAAAGGGCACTACTTCGGTGGTTCGGGTGAGAGCCATTTTAATATGGCTGGGCATGTCGTCGGGACCTTCCATGGTATGGATAAAATCAGGATCGCCTTCCGGAACCAGTTTTTCCATGAATAACTCAAGGTCACGGCGCGCCGAAGGATCGGCATTTTCCATTATCACCAGGCTGCAACTGGTGTGCCGGCAAAAAATCGTCGCAGTCCCCTCGCGCAGGCCGCTGCGGGACAGCTCTCGCTCGATCTCCGCAGTAATTTCGTAGGTCCCCTTGCCTCTTGTTCGGAGGGACAGCGAAGAAGTGACAACGGACATGATTGAAAACGATACCGCTTATTCCTTGGGCCGAACCATCTCAAGCGGCTGCAACGCCTTGTCGAGAGTGGCTTCATCCATCAATCCCTTTTCCAGCACAACCTGGCGGAGGGTTTTATTTTCCGCAAAAGCCATTTTGGCCACTTCGGCCGCTTTGTCATAACCGATGTAGGGGTTGAGTGCAGTGACCAGCATGAGGGAGCTGTCCACGAGTTCCCGGCAGCGTTCCCGGTTGACCTCAAGACCCTTGACACACCGATCCGCAAACACGGTCGCTCCATTGCTCAGGCAGGTGATCGATTCATGCAGGGATTGAGCAATCAATGGTATGGTTACATTCAGCTCGAAATGCCCATCCCGCCCACATAGAGAAACACAGTGGCAAAGCCCCATCGTGTAAATAGAGACTTGAACCAGCATTTCACTCATGACCGGGTTCACCTTCCCCGGCATGATGGAGGAACCCGGTTGAGTGGCGGGAAGAGTCAACTCTCCCAAGCCGGACCGTGGACCGGACCCGAGTAACCGAATGTCGTTGGCCACCTTGGTCAGACTAACGGCGATTGTATTGAAGTAACCGGCGGTTTCCACGCAATCGTCGCGGCCTCCCTGGGCCTCGAAATGATCGTCCGCCTCGCGAAAGGAGATGCCTGTGGTTTCGGAAAGAATTCGGCATACTTTTCCGGAAAATTCCGGGTGCGCGTTGATTCCGGTTCCCACCGCCGTGCCTCCAATAGCAAGTTCTCTCAAGACATCCAGCGCCTTGGCGGCTCGTTCTTTGCCCTTGCGGACCTGGGCGGCATAACCGGAAAACTCCTGCCCCAGGGTAAGGGGAGTGGCATCCATCAGGTGGGTCCGTCCGATTTTTACGATGTCTGCCCAGGCACGGGATTTTTCCTCAAGGCTTCGTGCCAGGTGGTCCAATGCTGGGATGAGCTTGTTCTTTATGGCAACAGCCAGGCTAACGTGCAATACCGTGGGTATGATATCATTGGAAGATTGTCCCATATTGACATCGTCATTGGGATGGATTGGGTCTTTCGAACCGATCGGCTTTCCAGCTAATTGGCTGCAACGGTTGGCGATCACCTCGTTAACATTCATGTTGGAGGATGTGCCGGAGCCGGTTTGAAAAACATCAACTGGGAAATGGTCGCTGAAAAGGCCCTCGGAAATCTCCCGGCTGGCCTCTCTAATGAGATCGGCCTTTTCCTTGGTCAGGCGGTCCAATTCAAGATTGGCGCCCGCACAAGCCGATTTGACCAAACCAAGGCTGCGGATAAAATCCAATGGCATGGAATGCCCGCT
>JAJFLV010000200.1 GCA_021772535.1 Opitutales bacterium
CCCTTGACCATGAATACGGCTGGTTTGATCGGCGGCATGAGTTGGGAGTCCACTGCCGTTTACTACGATCTCATCAACAAAGGCGTGCAAAAACGCCTCGGGGGTTTGCATTCGGCCCCGATCCTCATACACAGCCTTGATTTCGGCCAAATCGAGCCGCTGCAAAGAGAAAACCGCTGGAATGAAGCCGCCAAAATCTTGATAGACAGCGCCAGGCGTCTGGAATCTGCCGGAGCGGATTTTATCGCGCTTTGCACCAACACCATGCACAAATTGGCCGATGAGGTGGCCGCCTCTGTCCATATTCCCTTGGTCCATATCGCCGATTCCGCTGCTCAAGCAATTAAAACGGCCGGCTTGGAGCGGGTCGGCTTGCTCGGCACCCGCTTCACCATGGAAGAGGACTTTTACAAAGGCCGTCTGTCTAAAAAACACGGATTGCAAGTACTCGTACCGCCTGTGGATGAGAGGGAAACCGTCCACCGCGTCATATATGAAGAACTTTGCCAAGGCCGGATCGAAAAGGGGTCGAAAGAGGCTTTCCAGGATATTATCCAAAATCTTCAGAAATATGGAGCGGAGGGCATTTTACTCGGCTGCACCGAAATATCTTTGCTGACCCCGCCGGAAGAATCCTCCGTTAGATTGTTTGACACCACTCGAATTCACGCTAATAAGTTGATTAACTTAATCTTGGAGGAATAATCATGGAAGTAGAAGGAACCATCGCAATCGTAGTCTCTCACCTAATGTTCATTCTCGGTTTGTCCGAACTTATACACGCTAAAACCTGGGCGCGTTACACGGAGAATTTGATGAATTCAGAGCATATCGTCATAATGCATACCCCTTTCTGGCTGCTTTTCGGTTTGGTCATTGTAAACGGGCACAATATCTGGGAAATGGGTCCACCGGTCATTATAACCGTATTTGGATGGTTGATGCTGGTTAAATGCATCCTGGTTATGTTGGCGCCACAGCCTATGCTCGACATGGCCAAAAAGATGAAGTCAACCCGCGTTATCATATTGAGAATTTCAGGTGTAGTCATGGTTATTCTGGGAACCTATACCATGCTCGACACCTATAGCCGATATGGCTGAAGAGGGCGGCGAAGCGGTCTTATATATATTTAATTTTCCTTATACCGATTGCGGCGGTAGTTGTCTCGAAAACAAACCCGCACAAAAGTGCTGTTACGCCAATGGTAGCGCCGGGTAATCCGGTTAGTGGTAATAACACCAATGCCAGGATTATGGCCATAACCCGGGCGGGCCCGCTTGCGGCCAGGGAACTTGTTTGATGCTTTAGAAGAGCGATACCGTGAAAATGCGCGCGAATGGCCACCACTATCGGGAAAAAAGTGAAAATCATTAATGGCATTTTGCAGCCTTCCGCTATCGCGCCGCTTAATCCCATAAATTCTACCAGTATGGTTTCTCTAACCGGCGTCCAATAGGCGAGTATCATCACACTGAAAGAAAACAATCCGCAAGCGCCGATAAATTTCTTGATCTGCTGCAAACTGTTGGTCTCTGCTTTAAATGCCGGGGCCAAACTTCGTAATTCATTCAACCATCCATAAGGCAAATGTCCCAATGAGTAAACGACCGTCAGAATCGCCATCGCTTCAACTCCGTCCGCGCCACGGGAAATAACCAGATTTACAATTGGCCGACTGATTCCCTGCACTGCCATGGTCAATGCCAGCGGCCAAAAAAAATGCAGAATATACCGATAGGAAAGCACCTTCTCCGTTTCTACATCGAGAAGATTTCGTGAAAAACGAAGATAACCCCAATAAACCACACCCAAATGTGTAACCAGCCCAACATAGATAACAATTATTGGCAGACGGATAGGATAGGATTGAATCAATTCGGTCTGTAGCAAAACCAGGACTGCGAGGACACTGCTGCAAATACCCATAACGGTGGCAACTGTAGTAATCTCCGTACGATGAACTCGAAATAACAATCCGGAATAAAACCGTATCAGTCCTTCCAGAAGAGGATAAGGTATAAACCAGAGAAAGACATGGCGAATGATTGCCGTAAGGTCGCTGTCCAGCCGATGCAATTTTTCTATAAAATAAAACCCCACCGGAGTCAACGCCAGTAAGAAAAGAACGAGGCCCATCAATCCGCTGCATATCAAAACAAAATTCAAAATCCTTTTTTTCGATTGCCTGTTGTTGGAAAGGACCAAAGCGAGTTGATTCAATTGGCCGAATGGGCTGATAACGAGAGACGTTAGGCCCCAGGCAATGCCGAATCCGGCCAGGGTTTGAGCCGCGTCCGGCAATCGCGCCATGCCCCCATTAAGAATCGGCCCTTCAAGTCCAAACACCACCAAGGTGATAAACAACGGGAAAATAAAACGTATGAAACGGCTATAGAGCATAACACTGCGTTAATTTATAACCTTAACGCCCGATTAAGGCCGATGGAATTGAATTTGCCCTTCTGGTTCGATATAACGTTTCAAGCTACCTCTTCGGTCGCGCCGGTATCTTTGTTGAAACGCATGGATACCATTTTAGATACACCTTTTTCCTGCATCGTTACTCCGTAGATGCTGTCGGCTGAAGCAATGGTGCGTTTGTTGTGCGTTATGATAATGAACTGCGAATATTTGGTAAAGTTTTGCAGCATGGCCACGAAACGTCCGATGTTGGCGTCGTCAAGGGGCGCATCGAGTTCGTCGAGCATGCAAAAGGGGCTTGGTTTTACCATGTAAATGGCAAAGAGGAGCGCCACTGCGGTCATCGTTTTTTGGCCGCCGCTGAGAAGAGCTAACGTCTTTAATCGAGTGCCGGGTGGGCGGGCGATGATGTCGATACCCGATTCCAGTACATCCTCCTTGTCGACCAATTGGAGGTCGGCCTTACCGCCCCCGAAGAGGGAATCGAAGGTGTAGGCAAAATTCTTCCGCACCTGGGTAAACGTTTCTTCGAAAAGAGTTTGTGAAGTTTGGTTGATGCTATCGATGGCCTCCAGCAATTGCTCTTTGGATTTCCAGAGATCGTCGCTTTGAGCTTTGAGGAATTCGTGCCGCTCTTTCAACTCCCGGTACTCCTCGATTGCGATCAGGTTGACCGGCCCCATCGAGGCGAGGCGTCCACGCAATTCCTCGGCTTCTTCCCGCACTGTTTCCCAAACTGTTTCCTCCAGAGATTGCAAGTCCTCTTCGGAAGGTTCCCCCGGTTCCATTTCTTCCACCTTTTCCAGCGCATCGGCATCGTCAAGGTCCAGCCTGACTCGTTGTCGCGACAATTCTCCGGCCTGCCAAAGTTCGCTTTTCCAATCCACCGAGAGAAGCTCGATCTGGTATTCGCGCCGTGCTTCTTCCAGTAAAAATGAAATCTCCGAGTTTTCGCGGGCCAGACTGATTTCGTGCTTGTTGAGGGCGCCCTCAGCCTTGCGATGTGTCTCGCGTTGGGCACTGAGCGCTTCTTCTTCCGCCTTTATCTCACTTTCGGCGGTGAGAAAAAGAAGGCGGTTTTTTTCCAGTGATTCCTTCGCCGTGCCAAGTGTTTTTTCGATTTCAGATACTTTCTTTGTTTCTTCCTGGGCGGTTTTCTCCAGGTTTTCAATCTGCTCCCGAAGGGTGTCGATTTCCTGTTCACGGCTCAGTTGGAGTTGGGACAACTCCTCTGTCTGACTCTCGATTTCGCCCAACCCACGGTCGATCAAGGCCAGCCGCTGGCGCAATTCAGCCACCTCAAGGCGTGCCTCGGAGAGCCTCTCCCGCCTCTGGTCGCGTTCCTCTCGGGATTTTTCCACTGCAGCCTCCGCCGAGGTGATATTTTTACGCAGCCCGTCAATTTTGGTCTCTCCGGCTTTCAATTCTTTTTGGGCTTTTTGCAACCTGCCCTTGGAATCGTCACGATGCTTCTCCAGGGCGACCAGTTCGGTTCCCGATTGTTTCGATTTCCGCTGATTTTCCTCCATCCCCTCAAGGGCGTTGCGTTCCTGGGCCTGCGCCGCGGAAATTTCCTGGATCGTTTCCATTAGGCGGGAGCGATGCCTCTCCACTGCCTCCTCCGCCTCCTCCAGTTTTTGCAAACCCTTACTCGATTTGAGACGAAGGGCTTCCAGTTGTTTCTCTAATTTGCTCTCTTCTTTTTCAAGTTTGTTGATTTCGGCCTTGCGCTGCAAATAGGTGGCCGCTTCTCCGCGTTTGTGCCCGCCGTAAACAAGCCCCCGGCAGTCGACCAGTTCCCCTCCTTTTGTGGCTACTAATTGAAAAGGGAACTCAGGATTTTTTTTCCAGAAATTAAGAAAATCGCTCAGACTGTCGCAAAAATAACAATCGGCGAAAAGATTTTCCGCCAACGGTCCGGATCCCTTCGAGCCCTCCTTGACATCGGCCTTTGTTTTGATAACCGATGTTGCCGGAACCAGCCAGGTGGGAGTTTTC
>JAJFLV010000003.1 GCA_021772535.1 Opitutales bacterium
TGCTTTTATGCTGTTGGTCGTCCTCATCCCGCAAAATACCCAGCCCCGATCCCGGAATCCGGTAGAGAACATCTTTTTCCTCTTCCTGTTGGTATTTGTATTCGCGGTAGCCGAAAAAGGTAAAATTGTCTTCTTCCATCCACTTGATGAAGGCCAGGCATTCCTTCACCATTTGGGTCTCCAGAGGAGGCGGGTTGAACTCAAGCTCATTGCTGATATTGCGTGCCTTGACCCTCATGTGCCGCCAGTCTTCAACCGAAGCGCGGACATCCCGCATGGCTTTTTCAATGTCGGTTTCTAATTTCCGGATCAGTTCCGGGTCAGTCACCTGGTCGATCTCGAAATGCATGAAAGATTCCAGGTGGCCATTGCTCCCGGAGCCATTCTGTTCCATCACCTCAACCAATCGGTTTTCCGAATCGCGCCGAACCCGGTAGACCGGATGTATGGTCAGGTGGATGGACAAGCCATGTTTATTGATCGCCATGCCTAGTGAATCGACGAGGAAAGGCATGTCGTCGTTGATCATTTCGATGACTGTGTGGGTGGACTCCCAGCCATTTTCGGCCTGGGTGGGGTTGTAAATGCGGAGGCTGGATTCACCTCGATGGTGAAGGTTGCCAAAACTCAGATGCCCCAAGGCCATTTCACACAGATCGGCCGGCTGATACTGACAGAGGTCCTCCTCCTGAATCGATTGGTAATAGCGGCGAATAAATGCTTCCGCCTGGGCAGTTTCTACCTTGCCATGGCCGGACCTTGCGCAATCCAAGATTGCTTCGAGTAATCGAGACTTCACCCGTTCCAGTTGATCATGCATACAGATGAGAGTGATTTATCGGCAGAATCGTCCAAACATTAATTCGTTGGATTTGGAGGAGAAACAATCCGTGGGGTATTTTTCACGATAGCAATAACCTTGCCATTAATAGGGTCAATATCTATCCTGCGCATTTTCTAAACTACAGGCAAGAACGTTATATTTATGAAGAATTCGGGGATCATTCAGTATTGTTGTGTTATTTTTTTCTTATCCATCGTCTTATTGCAGGGTGATAACCCTCCAACCCATTCGATCCTTCAGAAATCATACGAAGCGCCCCCGGGACCTCCGCCAGTCCAGGGTCCTTCCGAAATTCAGAAAAAAGCGCTTCCCAAACAACCGACCATTTTTGCCGAGGGAACCCAGTACCTAATCGGCGATCCCAGCGATGAGGAGCAACTGGTTTTGGAACTGATTAACCGCTCCCGCGCCGACGCCAATGCCGAAGCCCAGCGATTCCTCAACATCCTGCAAAACAACCTTGATGGGGCTATTGTCAGCTCAGTCGATTTTTTTGCGCAAACCCTGATCGATCAAACCACAGGGTTCGATACCTTCCTGTCAGCCATGGTGGACCAATTTGCCCTCCTGCCGCAAAATCAACCACCCTTGTCCTTCAACTCCGATTTGATCGATGCGGCCCGATTTCACAGTGACGATATGTTTCAAAATGTATTCCAGGCTCATAACGGCACCGATGGAAGAAGTTCATTCCAGCGGATGGCCGATTTTGGGTATCCCAACACCGGTTTTCGGGGAGAGAACATATTCGCTTTTTCAGAGAGCGCCGAGCATGCCCACGCCGGTCTCGACATCGATTGGGGAACGAGCGGGACAACCGGATTGAATGAAAATGGCATGCAATCTCCAGCGGGGCACCGTGGCAGCATTCATAGTTCGAATTTCACCGAGATCGGTATTGGAGTAACCCTTGGCGTTAATACCGTTGGCAACACCACCGTGGGACCTTTTATTATTACCGAGGACTTCGGATCACGCTCGGATATCACGCCATTCATTACCGGAGCGGCATATTTTGACATCAATGGGAATGACTTTTACGATTTGGGCGAAGGGCTCAGCGGTATCACGGTGGAAGTGTTCGGCAACGATTTTTTCGCCGTCACCACGACCAGCGGCGGGTATTCGGTACCGGTTCCGGGAAACGGTTCCTATACCGTCACCTACTCGGGAACGGGATTTGACGATGTAGTGGAATCGGTCTTCATCAGTGGAGAAGCGAGCGAAAAGGTTGATTACACGCCGGTTTACAACGAACCCGTCATCACTCCTCCCGCCACGGTAGCTGTTGGCGCCAACAATACTTTTCAGTTCACAACGGTTGGCGGCGCTACCGGTTACAATGTGAGAGAATCCACTCTTCTAGGGGGAACTCCAACCGAAAACGCCGAGGACAACGGAGCCAACTGGACGATCGAACCTGCCAGTCCCGGCTATGCCAACGTGCAGTCTTTAGATGTTCCACCAGGGGGCGGATCGAGCGCATTCCACCTGGCACATCCGGCTTTTGTGAATCAGGTCTATACACTTTCACGCACTTTTTTCCCTGGAGGTTCCAGCAGCCTGCAGTTTCAAAGCAAACTCGGCCTCGCAACAAACGCGGAATTTGCCATTGTTGAAGTTTCCGGCGATGGCGGGAATAACTGGAATGAAGTTTTTCGTCAGGCTGGATCGGATGGGTTTGGTGAAACCAGTTTCAAGCAAGTAACCGTTTCCCTGTCCGAATTTCAAGGAGAGGCATTAACCATTCGCTACGTTTTTCAAACTACAGGCAGCCTGTTCCAGACCACACCCGAGGAGAGTGGATGGTGGTTCGACAATATTACGCTGACCGACACTCAGGAATTGGGTGGCGTGGTGGAAAATGAAATTGGTCCCGGCTCTTCCTTTACCTTTAACCCGGATGCGGTAGGGACTTTTCTTTTGCAGGTGCGGGCCATCAACAACGCGCGCTTGTTCCCCTTTGGTCCGGCCGTCGTCGTGCAGTCGGAAATCTCGACCGGTACCACGGATATCTTCCGAGGAGAGCCCATTCCTGGTTTCCCCGGCTGGATGGCCTCTCCCTGGTACAAAAATTATAATATCGATATCTGGCCCTGGATATTCCACGACGAGCACGATTGGCAATTCGTCTTCGAAGGGAGCAGCGAATCGGTAATTTTCGTTTGGGACCTGGGATTGGAGGAATGGATCTTCTTTAACGAAAACTCTTACCGCTGGATCTTCATCTTCGGTGGGAACAATGCCGGTTGGGCCTTCACCTTCGGCGACAATCGACCCGGGCGCCGCTTCTTCCAACGACTCGACGATGGCAGCCTCTTCAGCGTTCCCCCCGGCTTGCCTGTGAATTGATCACTGATTTGAGCCAGCTTGGAATGGCCGGTCGGCCTTATTTTTATCATGGG
>JAJFLV010000021.1 GCA_021772535.1 Opitutales bacterium
CAAGGCGCAGTTCGTAAATCAGCGCGGGAGCGTAGTTCCCTACGTGACCAAGCGGTTTGCGGGCTGCAACGCAGCTATTCGCGCTTGTCGGATTTAGGCTTCTTAAGGGCATTTTCGTATCCTCACATTCAGTGGCGGCCAGATTTGACCAGTTCTGCATCATAACTCTTTCATTACAAAATATTGTTCAACCGCCCTTAAGAAGCCGTTTGAAACTGTGGGGTTTACACCGCACTATCATGCCCGACGGTTCTTGAAAAAGGTTCCCAAGTATCCTACCTTGAACCTCAACCACCGGGATTTAGGTGTCCAATATTTGTCCAGGAAGTATCCTATGAAAACAATCGCTTTTTTCCTCCTGAGTTTCCTTCTGTTTTTCTACAACCTCCAAGGGGCTTCGAGCCACCCGGGATTTAAGGCCACCGTTGAGGTGGAGGAGGAGGTTTATAGCTTTGTCCCCCCTGACAACGGCACCAACCCGCTCTGGTGTTATGGAAATACCTGCATCGTACGCCACGGTGAGGACGTATTTGTCAGCGGGGTGGAAACCATGGAGGGAATTCCACCTTACAACAACACCCGCTGGCTCCTTTTCAAAAGAGGCCAGGACGGTTGGAATTTGGTTCAAAAGGACGAAAAGGACCTCACCCGTGAACCCTCGCCCCTGACTGTGTTTCCCGACGGGCGAATTTTCCTCTCAGCCAACCCCACACTTGAACCAGGGAAAGAAGGGGGAAGCTCGGCAGAGCCTCGGTTGCTGCGTTTTTCAGCCTCCGACATTGAAGCTCCCTACAAAACGATTGTGCCGGTATGGAATACAGAATTTGGATTCAGGGAACATACCTATCGCAGTTTCGTGACCGATCGCAACAAAGGTGACATGATATTGTTTCAAAACGAAAGTGATGATGATAACCTGGCTATTTGGACCTACCGAAACGCCAAGGGCGATTGGTCTCATCAGGGAATTTTGCCTTACCCCTGGGGGCCTGATTATGAGGAGCCTCAGACCATCCGCGTCTGTTACCCGGCAGTGCAGTTGCGGGAACGGCAAGTCCACTTTTTCGGCGTTAGCGACATCGTGGAACCGAACCTTGCCTGGCGCGAATACAAACGCGAGTTGACGGGCCGCAAGTGGGATTATGACTTCCGCCGAATGTTTTACACTTGGTCGGAAGATATAACGGAGGGCAAATTCAAACCGTGGGTGGAAGTGGCCAGCCGGGAGGAGACCTGCGGCTGGCTCTTCCCTGCGGATATCTGGGTCGCCCGAGACAACCGGGCCCATGTGCTCTGGTCGGAACGTGCCATCGACGAGAGACTGAGGGAGAAATTTTTCCCGGAAGCCAAACAATCCCATGCCCTCAATTACGCCATTTTGGATAATGGGGAAGTGGTTTTCCGAAAGCCGGTCATGATGGTTCAGGAAGGAGAATCTGAAATCGTCCCCAGAGCAGGAAGGTTTCACATAACCCCAGACGAGAGGATTTTTGTTTTCTACTCACTGGGACCCCAGAATGCCGAGTGGGGGAAACCCGGAACAGAAAATCGCATGGTCGAAGTTAAAGATGGGGGCAAATTTTCGAAACCGGTCATTTTGGAAATGAAATCACCTTTGCAACGATTTTTCACAGCCACTCCGCGAAGCGGTTCACCTCCTTCACAAACGCTGGATGTTTTAGGCTTGGACGGCAATACAATGCGTTATGCTCGCATCAGAATCGAGTAAAATGAGTCAACGAGACCTGGGTTCGTCGTTTAATATTTCAATCTTCAATCAGGAGGGCTTTAATCCGTGAGAACAATAGCATTCTTCATCATTGGATTATGCCTTATCTACTTCCGCGCCAGTGGAGCTTCGCGACAACCCGGGTTTCAGGCCACTGTTGAAGTAGAGGAGGAGGTTTACAGTTTTGTCCTCCCCAACAACGGCTCCAATCCGCTCTGGTGTTACGGAAATACCTGCATCGTCCGCCATGGCGAGGAAGTATTCATTAGCGGGATGGAAACCCTGGAAGGAATTCCACCCGACAACAATACCCGCTGGCTTCTTTTCAAACGGGACGAGAATGGCTGGAAGCTCGTTCACAAGGATGAGAAAGACCTCACCCGCGAACCCACGCCTCTGACCATATTGCCAAACGGCCAAATTTTTCTCTCCGCCAATCCGACTTTGGAACCGGGAAAAGAAGCGACAGGGCCATTCGGGAGAAGCCGGGCCGAGCCTCGCCTGCTTCAATTTTCGGTCTCCGAATTTGAGGCTCCCTACAAAACCATTGTGCCGGTGTGGCATAAAAAATTCGGGTTCCGGGAAACTACCTATCGCAGTTTCGTGGCCGACAGTGCCGGCAACGACATGATTTTGATTCAAAATGAAAGTGATAAGGAAAACATGGCCGTTTGGACCTACCGGAATGCCAACGGCGATTGGTCCCACCAAGGAAATTTGCCTTATCCATGGGGGTCGGATTACGAGGAACCCCAGTCCATCCGTGTCTGCTACCCTGCGGTTCAGTTGCGGGAGCGAGAGGTTCACTTTTTCGGAGTCAGCGACATCATCGAACCGAATCCGGCCTGGCGTGACTTTAAATATCAATTGACCAATCGAAAATGGGATTACGACTTTCGGCGCATGTTTTATACCTGGTCGGACGATATAACCATGGGCCAATTCAACCCCTGGGTGGAAATTGCAAGCAGGGAGAAAACCTGTGGCTGGCTCTTCCCGGCTGATCTTTGGGTCGCCCGCAACGGCCTCGTTCATCTGCTCTGGACGGAACGCGCCCTTGACGAACGCCTGCGGGAGAAATTCTTTCCCGATGCCAAACAGTCCCATGCCCTCAATTATGCGGTTCTGGATGATGGCGAGGTAGTTTTCAGGGCACCGGTAATGCAGGTCGAGGAAGGAGAGTCGGAATTCGTTCCCGCCTCCGGCAGATTTCACATAACACCCGATGAGAGAATGTTCATTTTCTATTCCATCGCACCCAAAGATGCTGGGTGGGAAGTCCAGGCGGTCGAAAATCGCATGATCGAGGTCAAAGACAACGGCGCTTTTTCCGAACCGGTCGTTTTGGATATGAAGACTCCCCTGCAACGATTTTTTACGGCAACCCCCCGAGGCGGCTCGCCTCCCTCGCAAACGCTTGATGTTCTCGGAATGGTAGGTGATACAATGAGATATGCGCGGATCAGGATCGAGGATTTAAAAGAAAGGAATACGATAATGGAACCGAATATGATCGGCGCTTACGGCCCTTGGGCCGCCGGGTTGGCCAAAGACCCCCCAAATCTCTCTTTCCGCCACCCAAAATTCCAGGATGTGGAAAAATGGCGGCCCATCGCTCGCCAAAGAATGGCGGAACTCCTGGCCCAGGCGGACAGTGGAGGCATTCCCGAAGTTACCGTGCATGAGCAATACATTTACGACGGCTTGCACTGCGAGTTGCTCTCATGGCAGCTTCCTTACGGCCCTCGCACCGAAGCCATCTTTTTAAAACCAGCCGGGGCCAAGGGCCCGTTGCCGGGGGTGTTGGCCCTGCATGATCACTCCGGCAACAAATATTTCGGCAAAAGGAAAGTAGCTCGAACCGCGGATGATCGGCACCCAATGATGGAAAAACACCACCAAAAAATGTATGAAGGCCGACCGTGGGCCAATGCTTTGGCCAAACGCGGCTATGCCGTCCTGGTGCCCGATATCTTCCCCTTTGGCAGCCGAAGGGTTATGCTGGAAGATGTGCCTATAAAAATACGGGATGGAATTACCGCTCCCGATTCGGAGGACGAGGAGTTTATCGAAGCCTACAATAGTTGGGCCAAGGACCATGAATCGATCCTGGCCAAGTCGCTGTTCTCTGCCGGGACGACCTGGCCGGCAACCTTCCTGGCAGACGATCAGAGAGCCCTCGATGTCCTCTGCGCCCGTCAGGATGTGGACGCGGATCGCGTTGGTTGCGGTGGACTTTCCGGAGGCGGCATGCAAACGGTTTTTCTCGGCGGCATGGACCCCAGAATCAAGGTAGCGGTTTGCGTCGGACTGATGTCCACCTGGCGCGACTTTTTGCTCAATCGTTCCCATAACCATACCTGGATGGCCTATGTCCCCAAACTTCCCCACGATCTTGATTTTCCAGAGATACTGGGATTGCGGACACCGCTGCCCACCCTGGTTCTAAACAACACGGAAGACCCGTTATTCACCCTGCCTGAAATGCAGCGGGCGGACAGAATATTAGCGGAGGTTTACAGCAAAGCGGGCGCCCCGGACAACTACCGATGTTCCTTTCATTCCGGTGGACATAAATTCGATCAATCCATGCAGGAAGAAGCCTTTGCCTGGTTCGACCGCTGGTTGCAGTAATAACCGTTGTATCTGCAAATACCCATCGATTAAATCTGTATTTGGTTACTCTTCGGGTATGCTCGAAGTAAGGAAAATAGATTCGAAATTTGTTTTTGAGAAAGCATCCACGTCCGACAGCGGGCCAAAGAGCGTGGCCACAAACAGAATCTTGTCCACCTTGAGAAAATATTCGTAATATTTGGTCACGACATCCGATTCTGGATCGGGGTCGGCAATGGTGTAAACGAGCCTGAGATTTACCTGCCCCAAGGGCATGGTAGCCTGACCTTCCGGCAGGTATTCGTCATCGTCGTTAAGCCACTCAAGCTGAACTTTCGGGTCGACCCTGAGCGACTCGAGATAACCGCGGATGGACTTCGGTTCGATATCGGGGAGAAACTCTTTTTCACCGTAAAGAGAAAAAGCAAATTGAATTTTCTGGTTTCCCCGGAATCTGTAGATGATGGAATACTGAGAATTGTTAAACCGCGTCCAGGACATGGGATTGTCCATGAAAATATTGAAAGCACCTCCCTCCAGATAGTATTCCTGGACCTCCTCGCCATCCCCCTCAACGGTCTTGAGGACAGGTTTCAAAGGCGGCCTGGGGGAGTCCGGCTTTTCATAAATAGGCCCCTTGTAGGGTGCCAGGGTTACTTGGGCAACCAATTCTCCACCACCAATAATGATGATTTGGGCTGCCGCCAATACCATATAAATCGATTGAAAGAGTTTCATGATTTCTGATCGAAGATGATTGTCGTTTAGATTAATACAAGGCCAGAATTAGGAGGAGAAGTCGAATCCATCAAATCAATTTTGCAGATCCGCAAGAACCGTTTGTGTTGGGAAATAGTAATATGACCTTGTCACCCGGAAATTATGGACCAGTCCACAAACTATTGATGGCCGTTGTGTATTCCGCTTCTGTCAAATCCTTGAAGGCGGTCCGCCGGAAGGTGCGGGCGTTGGGCGAACCCGGCGGGTAATTGCCGTCTCGGAAATTCTGGCTGAACCCAAAATTACGGGATGGCCAGCGGTAATAATGGGTGTAATTGGAGGGCCTCGTCCCGGGATGCACTTCGCTCTGAAACAATGATACAAGCGAGCCGCGAATGGTCAGGGTTTTCCCGCTCCAGTATTCGATGAAGCGTGGAAAGTTATGCAGCCCCCCGCTGCTCGAGCCGTCGTCGCCCGGAGCGCCCTGGGGAACGGTGGGAGCAAGGCCGGTCAGGATGGCTGCCGAGATTTCCGTGCTGTAGGTGGGGCGGTTGCTGGAAGAGACCGAACCATCGGCGCTTCGCTGGCGCCCTCTCCCGGATTCACCGTAGCGGCTTGATAGCACCGTAAAAGTGTCTGCCACCAGTGCCGCCGGAGGCTCGTTGGCACTATCGAGGGCAACCGAATTGGCTCCGGTGCCGTTGGCGTTAAAATGCCCCATTGAATAAAGCGGGTTGTTGGTCGCCAGTGTCCAGCCGCGTTCCGCCACAAAATTGGTATTGGTGAGGTAGGGATCGGGTATTTGCTTGGCGTTAATCGTCATGAGGGCGACATTCACGTCATTTCCCTTCACAATCTTGTCCACCCGCCCCCCGGAATTGGCTACCGTCGGGAATTCCACATAGGTGACCCCGTTCCACCATTTTTCCGGCTTGTAGGTGGAGCCGCCGGTCCCGGCCGGGTCCCAGTCGGCCGCGTCGTTATCCTCAACAGCGTCTTTCAGTTTACCCACGTTGATGGCAAGTATATCGAGGGCCTTATCCTGGCGGTGGTCAAACATCCCGCCAATGGGTCTTCCGGAGCTGTTCTTTTGATAATCGTCCACTGTCGCCGTGTCGGAGGAGGAAATGCTCGATAAACTGCTATTGGGCGCCCCAAAGACGCCGTCTGGAATTTTCAGCTCTATACGTACCGGCGTGCCGTCCGCGGCCAGCACCGGAGCGCTTGTCGGATCGTCCGGATTGGTCCGCTGATAACGGTAGGCTTTCACCGTGTAGGAATTGGGCACATAGGAGCCCGCAGCAACTGGGGGGGCGCTATTAGCGGGAATGCCCACCCGGCCGTTTCCCGTGACAGAGACGATGAGACCGGCTTTGTAGGCGAATTTTTGTTTGCGGACGGCATCGTCCTTGTAGTCCACATGCGCCGTGGGGAGAACCGGCTCGATGACGGAATAGGCGTGATTTTCAAGTTCGTTGACCCCAGTGGTGTAGGGATTATCGGGCACATAGTCGTCAATCCCCAGCGGATTGAGGGTGTGTACCTGGTGGGCGCTATCCTGGGCCATGCCGTCCCATCGCTGCACCGATTTTTCCCGCCATTCGGCGTCTCTATGGTCCAGCCAGGAGGAATAGGAGCTTGTCGAGCCGCCGTTGTACATGTTCCGGCTGGTTCCTCCGGAGTCCTTGATATAGACGGGTCCGGTTTTTGTGGTGATGCCTCTTTTCTTTTCTCCATGCATGATGCGCCCGGCCGAGGAAACGCCCTCCGTGAGGTTCAACGGGCCCGATGAATTGGCCTCCATCCAGATATCGGTATTGGAATGGATGGGGCCGCTGATGGTCATGGTTGAGCCGGAATGCATCTCCAGGTCCATGTTATAAAAAACGGCGTGCCCGAAAAGAGGCGCATCGCGAACCTGCAGTCGCTGCATCGTATAGGCGGTCAAATCGCCGCCGAAACCGGAGGGTTCGGCGGTGGCTTTGCCGAAAACCTCTATTTCCCGCACAAATACCCGCTTGCCTTTCATCGGGTCAAGGTCGTTGACTGGATCGGCAGGGTCGATATAGCGCCATTCACCGGGAGGCACCACACCGCCCGTCAGAATCGTGTCGGAAGAGTTGGTCGATATTTCGCTGTCGGCATAAAAACTTGAATAAGCGGTAGGCTGCTTCAAAGGCCGCGTTTGCAGTTCATTGATGGGAAAACTCGTTTGGCCCACAAATCGCGCAATGAGTTCGGCGAAACCGTATTCCACAATCGACTCGGAAGCATTTTTGGCCTGCACCCGCAAGACATGCCGAATATTCAGCCGTTTTTCCGTCACACTCCAATTGAGAGTGACTCCTGCAACGAGCAGAAGGCCCGTCCCTATCATCATGACCGTCATCAGGGCGGAACCTTTCTTCCGCCGGTTATTTCTCCCATCTGATAATTTCAGATCCTCTTTTTTGCCAATCTTCAACCAATTCATAATATTTCCAGCCCTCTTTTTCTTTAACTCCTTGAACGGGTAAGTTTAATAATTTTAGTTATGTATGGCTTTTTCAGCCGCGCGGCGAAATTGTGAAATTATAGGTGTCGGTGACCCTCTTGGCCACGTTGCCATGGTAGATTTGGCCGTTCACCATGATGCTGCGGTCGCGGAAATTGTAAAACAGCCGCCCGTTGGCCAGCCCGCGGGACAGCTCGATGACTTCCTGGAAGATAGGCTCAAAGCTGACGGACGGAATCAGTTGCTCCACTTTCAGGTTTTGCGAGGATGCCGGGACCGTCATGTCGAATTTCCTGACCGGACCGGTGTTGGTCGTTTCCGCAGTTTCGTCGATGGAACGGTAGTACCCAACAAGCCTGACAATGGGGGCCGGGGTTGTGTCGGCCGGGTTCGGATCCGTCCCATAAAAAATAAGCACCAGCAAATCGCCCGATTCCCCATCGTGCTTGCGGTAATCCTCGTAGGTATTTCCCACCGGGGGATGCCGAAAAGTTCCGTAAAAATCTTCGTAAAGCGTGAAATGGTTCGCATCCCTGGCATTATCCGTCATCTCGTTGGTCAACTCGCGGATATTGGCGTTGATTCTGAGTTTGCCCCCGGTAGTAAACATCAACAGCGTCGAATCCATGTAAAACCGGGTCAAGCCAAGCATCACCAGACCCATCACCGTCATCGTGATGAGCAACTCGGGAAGGGTCATGCCCAGACCCTTTTTTGGCAGATTTCGCTTCATGACAATTTTTCTTTCCATAACACAAATGATTCAGAATAAACGGCTAAAAGGTCGGAACAAACGATTTAACCAGGCGCACGGTACCGTCCCTCAACTCCGGGGAACCTTTTTCCGGACTCAAGAATTGGTATTCCAGGGTTATCTCAAGCGCCCGCAAAGGATTGGCGCCGGTATCGAGATCGACCACCGTTGGCCGTATCAGGTAACTCATGGTCACCGGGCTCGGGTTGGCCGATTCCGGATTGCGGATATCGATGACCACTTTCTTGGAATTGGACGCATGCTCTTTTTGGGAATTTATGTAGATGGGGTCGTCGATTTCGATTCCAGCCCCTGTGGTCGAGGTAATGGCGGAAATGCTTTTGGTCGGCAATGGGATTGAATTGTCGCCAACGCTATCCAGCACGACATTGTATTCCATGCTTTTAATCTGCTCCAGATAGCCTTGGGTGATGGTCAAAGCGGTGTTCCCGTAGATGTTGGCCTCGGCAATTCGACGCGACAGTAAAACTGATGACAGGATCGTCACCGCCAAAACGGAAAATATGGTCATCGCAATCATCACCTCGATGAGGCTCATACCCTTTGATCTCTGTAGGCTGCAAAAACTTTTCATAACACTGAGCGAATTGGGGAATTGACGCCGCCAAACACAATTACGTCGGGGGGATATTTGGAATAAACGGCACGCAATTTTCTTTACTAATTCATTGAGGGGGAGGTCGGCTCATAAAGAATATACTAACCAACTTAATGTCCGATTAGGATAAATATTTTTCAGAAAAAATCAATCCTTTTCTTCTTCCCACCGCAATGTTGAAATAAATTACACAAATGGGAAACCATCCATTCCGAATTTCAGAAAAATTGATTTTCATTTATTATCTGTTGTCTATCAGTTGATTATAAATGTGACTAGGCGGTTCACTACAAACGGGTTAAGGTATTCCTCCCATTTCAAAAATAAGGGAAAGCCCCCACACTCGACTCTACCAATCGTCAATTCACGTTTATGTTATTCCGAAACCGCAACAGGTTGAAATTCGACTGGTGAATCTTTAGCCCGCAATTATTCGACAAGGTTTTCCAGCCTCCCCAACCCATCGACGCGGATGCTGATTCGATCGCCCGACTGTAAAGTAAATTCGTTTCCCGGAACGATCCCGGCCCCCATCAACAGGTAAGCCTCGTTCGGGAACACATTGTCGCGAAAGAGAAAGTCTGCTAATTCCTCGAACGACCGTTTCATCTGGCTGAGGCGCGTCTTTCCCTGAAAAGCGATTTCCTCCTTTCGCTCGATTATAAGTTCGATGCCCGTATTTGCACCAAGGGAATCCATAACCGTCAAACAGGATCTCAGGGCACAGCATTTCCTGCAGACCTTGGCCTGCGGCAGGTAGGGGGGATTGCCCCCCACGATGTCCCGCGAACTCAAGTCATTACTGATGGTATAGCCGAAGATCCCCCATGCGCGTTCACCGCCAGGGCTGCTTCCGGCTCCGGCACATGCTTCACGGGAACGCAAATAAGTGAAACCGGCAGCCCGGATTTCCTGGTTTTCCATCGGTGCATGAAGCTCCATCAATTCAACCGGCACATCCCGGTTCACCGCTTCAATTTCTCCAATGTTTTCTTCCAACCACCGGGCGAGGTTTTCTTCTCTGAGAGGGCGTCCAAAAGGTGGAAATGTGTCAGCCAGTCTGTAAATCCTGATCATGGTAATGTTTAAGAGGGCGTCTAAGACCCCATCCCATGAGTCGGGAAGAAACAATTGCCAAAGCAGGTTAAAAGAGGTAGACTATGGTTTTAGACAATTATAATGCCTCAATCCATTTGAAACCATGAAAATCCCGGCTCTTTTCTGCATTTGCTTAATTCTCTTTCCGGGTTTACTGCTTGGGGACCAATCTGCCAGGGTTTTTCCGACCGCTGTCTATGGGACATACAAAAAGGAAAAAATTCCCGTTTTTGGTGTCGAAGGTCAATACGCGCTGTCAAAGCAAAAGGGGAAAACCGTAAAACTGCTGCCCAAACACCTGACCATTGAAAGAAGCGATTATTACAATCCGGGATTTGTTGAAATAACGAACGCCGATTTTGAAAGCTCTTATGAGGGGGTTTACTCCCTCGATTCCACCATCGCGATTTCGGGCACCAAGTCCACTTTCGAGGGTCACTACAAAGCCAGAATGAAGGTCGAAGGCAGCATCGAAAACATCTACGTGATAGCTTATTGTCTTCCCAGTTCGGCCCTCCAAATGGACGAGCTCTCCGCCGAGCGAATCAACCTCACATTTAAAAACCTTGGCTCCTTAAAAAATCAAGACGAAGTCGATTTAATTATCGATGTAAATTTCATGCCCGATTTCTTTGCCGTCGGCGACGAATTTGTTCTCATTCCGATATTTTACTCAAACGGATACGAGATTAGGAGCAACCTCAGTTCTGAAATATATTCCTATTTCCGTAAACAGGAAGAGATCTACCACAGCCAGCTGCTCGCCGAATACCTGAGAAATAACACAGGAAACACACTCAAACACACACCATTCATCAGATTCCTGCCCTACCTCCCCCCAGCCGTCTTTAAAAGACAAGGCTCCATCGACACTGCCGCAGTCCTCACCATAGACAAATCAGGCAAAGTGCGCAAAGTTGACCTCGACCTTGAGGATATGGACCCAGAAGCGGCAACCTGTTTAACCGGCGGCCTCAAGGACTGGCTCTTCCTCCCCCCTCTCAAAGAAGGAACCCCCCACCCCTTCCGCATCAAAGTCCCCCTCAAATACTGAGGTAAAAGGTGCTTCTGACATTTTTGTTGAATGGCCAATACTCAGGATGCATAGTGTCGGATCGTTTCGGATTTCAGTGTTTTTTGAGGTCTGACACCTGAATCTCTAATCCGCAATCGCCATAAAAGTTAAAGTGCTCCCTAGAGAGCATTAATGCCGATAAACATAACTTCCTCGGAGGAATAGGTGGTGTTGGCCATGGAGGCGGATGGCTTCGTAGTTGATGAGGGGATTGTTTTGGGGAGTGAAGTATTGCTCATGTGAAAGGTCGAATAATCCGGACCGAGGATTGCCCGCCGAGTTGTAGCGCCCGCCAAAGTGTCCGGCGTAAGTGAGGCGGCATTCGTCCAGGAGTTTGTCCTTGGCCAGGGCCGCGATGAGCCTTCCACCTGCCGTCACGTCGAGAAAGCGGATGTCCATTTCTTTCCTTAAATAACGCATGACTTCCCGGTAATCGAGAGTGGCGCCGCCAAATGTCTTCAGGCGGGTATTGCCTTCCTCCATAGGATGAAAGCCCTCACTAGAGGCTTTTCCGGCACTTCTCAGAACAGTTTCCCGGCCATGCTTGGTTGTGAGGATCACAGTGAAAAAACGGTCGTCGTTGAACATGGGGTGGCGCATGTCGAAATCCCCGGTAGCGGTAATGACCAGATTGATGGGATAAGGACCGGATTTTTTGAGAACCTTTTGCCGGTATTCCATCAGATCCTTATAAACCGGAATCCACTTAATCTCCGGTTCAGCCCGGATGATCCGGCCGGTGCCCAGAACCGCATCGGCATAGAGCCAGCCGGCATTGAGGAGCCGCCAATCGGCCTCACTGCCGGAGTTTTCGATATGGGTTAATGCAACGGTATCCCCGGCCAGGGCTGCCTGCTCCTGAAAACTGGTTACCCCATCGAGTGTGGCCACCGACATGGTCCAGGTATAGGGCCGCTCCTCTGGGGCTTTAATTCCGTCGAGAGAGTAAAAGGTCTTGATCTCCTCCAGGGGAATGAACTCATTGCTGAATTCGGCCAAACGGGGTTGAATATTCATCGCTTTGAGGTTGATGGAATGATCAAACAAGCAGTCTTCCCGGTCATTAACGAGAATTATTTGAGTTTGCCACACATCCACCGAGAATCTACTGAAGTTCAAACATGACCAGCGCTAATCGATCTCTAAAAGATAACATTCCAACAAAATCTCTCTCCTTTGCCATTATTCCGTGGTTTTTGGCAGGTATTCTTTCTACAACTTTATTGGCGTCTGAAACAGACCAAAATATGGAACCCGGGAACGATAAAGAGAAGAAATCCGAGCAAAGGGTGCGTGTAACCAAAGAAGATTTGGTCAAACATTACGACCTCTCCAATCCGCAGATTGACCTTGAAGAAATGCTGGCCCCCGGCGTACCCAAGGACGGTATCCATTTCCTGACCAACCCAAAACGGATCAAAGTGAGCGGGGCGGATTACCCCCAGCCTGGGGAGCGTGTGGCCGTGGTCGAATTCAACGGCCAGGCGGTGGCTTACCCGCTCGGAATTCTCAATTTTCACGAGGTGGCCAATGACACTGTGGGGGGCGTTCCCGTGGCCGTAACCTACTGCCCTCTGTGTGACTCGGTAGCCGTGCTGGACCGGCGATTACGAACAACCGATGAATCGGGCCGGGAAAAGGAAATCGTCCTTGAGTTCGGCATTTCCGGGTTTCTCTACAACTCCAACATGGTCCTCTACGACCAAACTTCGATGGGCCTGTGGTCGCAGGTCTATTTGAAGGCCTTTACGGGAAAATTCTCCGGGGAGTCTCTCGAATATCTACCGGTTCGCTTGATGCGGTTCGGGACCTTTCAAAAGGATTACCCCAAAGGCGAGGTTCTCAGCACCGATACCGGTTTCGATGAACCCTATGAAAAGAATCCCTATGCCGAATATTTGAAAAATAACAAAGTTTTCCGCGACCACGACTTTGGCTACAAAAAAAATTTACCGGCAAAAACCCTGGGACTAGGCCTCAAGGTTGGCAATTACAGCGCATTTGTGACCGCCGAGAGGGCCCGCCAAGGCCCGGTTACAGTAGAAACTCCCGGGGGACCGGCAATTGTCATCGCTGACGATGCCGGGGTCTTGCTCAAATCAGGTCCTGCCGGAACCCGGGCCCTGCAAACCTTTTATCACAGTTGGTCAGCCTTCCACCCCGGGACGGAAGTTATCAGCGTCCAAAAATAAAACGGCCACCGATAACGAAATTTACTGGCAACTATCGATTTTACTAATAATCGAACGGTTTTCTTTAAAATCTCGGCGGTAAGTACAATATATAGTAATTGTTACCTAACCGTTGATTATGATTTCAAAAAACTTCTCCTCCGCGGCCGCCACAGCAACCGCTGCCCTCATTGCGTGCCTCCTGTTAACTCTGCACACCTTTGCCGATCGGCCAAAATTTCAGGTCCTACGATTTAATGAGGACTGGTCCAAACTGGCCGAACCAGAAAAAACGGACTCTTTTGACAGCCTCAAGTATATTGAGTTGGATGCTGAAGGAAACAACTGGCTGAGCATTGGCGGGCAGTTGCGCGAAAGGGTGGAAGCCTGGTCCGGGTTCGCCTTCCGGGACAACGACGAGGTCTTCAACCTGCACCGGATTTTTCTCCATGGGGATCTGCATTTAGGTCCAAACATGCGCGTTTTCGGTGAATTCATTAACGCCCTCTCCACCAATCGTGATCTTCCCGGAGGACGCCGCGGACTCGATGTTGATTCAGCTGACCTGCTCAATGCCTTCATCGATTTCAACCTGCCTCTGAATGATGCCAACCTGACACTGCGGATAGGGCGGCAGGAGTTTCTATTCGGAAAACAGCGGCTTATAAGTCCCCTGCCCTGGGCCAACACAATGCGCCGGTGGGATGCCATTAATGGAATCCTGACCACGAAAAATTGGAAAATACAGGCCTTTGCTTCAAAATTCGTTCCGGTTGACAAATATGATTTCAACGAAAACGACGACAACAACGTCCTTTTCGGAGTTTATGGTACCTTTAGGAAATCTCTCGATATCTATTATCTAGGGCGCGATCGGGACTCCATAGACAGCATCCGCCACACCATCGGCGCACGCTACTTCGGCAAAACCTCTGCCGGATTCGATTACGATGTGGAGGCCGCTTATCAGTTTGGCGAAGTGGGCTCCGCCGACGTCAACGCCATCATGGTGGGGAGCCAATTCGGTTATGGCTGGACGGATAACCAATGGAAACCGCGTCTGTGGCTGGGTTTCGATTACGGCAGCGGTGACAGCGACCCTGGAGACGGAGAAGTTGAAACCTTCGATCAGCTATTTCCTCTCGGTCATGCCTACCTGGGATATATCGATATCGTGGGCCGGCAGAACATCATCGATTTCAGCCAGGGAATTGACCTCAAACCGGCCAAAAAGATCGGTTTCAAAATCGCCAATCATTTCTTCTGGAGAGCGGAGTCTGCTGATGCTTTTTATAATGCGGGGGGTGGCGTTGTCCGTCCAGGAGGGGCTGGCAATGAAAATTCCATAGGAAGCGAAATCGATTTTACGGCCACATATTCGATTAATGCCCACACCTCTTTATTATTAGGCTACAGTCATTTTTTTGCAGGAGATTTTGTTGAACAAAGCGGCGCTGCCAACGATACCGACTTCTTCTACACCCAACTTTTATTCAGATTCTGAAGAGAATTCAGGGTGGTTGTGGACCCTACGCGCTTCTAACAGGCAGCAGCCGTTTTTCCCAGTTCGCTTCCTTAAAACCGGCCAGCCCGAATCTTTCCGCTAATAAAAAGGGCCGCTTGATCAGCATGCCATTGGTTTGCAGCAAAGCCAACGAATCGTCAACGGACATGTTGGGCAGGCGATCCTTCAATTTCATACCCCGATAGAGCAAACCGGAGGTATTGAAAATTTTTGCACCTCCCCCTCATAGGAATCCAGCATAAACCGCAATTCTTCCAGAGTAGGAGGAGTTTCCTTAATGGGTAGATCGGTGTATTCCAGGCCGTGACGATCCAGCCATTGCAAAGCCCGACGGCAAGTGCTGCATTTGTCGTAAACGTAAATCTTCATTCGTTAAAAACGTATCGTAAATGTAGCAGTAGGAAACAATCTTTTTAGAACCTATCTTAATATTCCCTTTTCAATCACTACGAAATTCTTTTGTATGCAAAAGGCTGGATTTTTGGGAGATAGACGGATCTCCACAATATTAGAACCTATCTCAAAATCGATGATGTTGATGCAGAGAGCAATTATGCGCTTGGAGCAAGGCGCACCGGGGCTTGCCGGGCTGGAAGCCCTGCTGCCCCGGCGGAACGCCGCTCAAACACATAATTGCCTCTGTCCAAAGGATTTGTGCGGCACGGTAGCACCTGCTGCGTTGGTTTGCGCTCGAGGGGCTTATAGCCCATCTGGGCGCAAAGCCGCCTGGCATCTGCCACCGTGGCGTTACAAACATCATTCATCTGCGAATTTGAGATAGGTTCTACTTTCTGTTTTCAACCTGATGGCATGTCTGAAAATTTAACCAAGACCGCTTCGGCTCCCTTCCATGTGATGACCAAGCCAATTGGTCCACGCTGCAATATCGATTGCAAATATTGCTTTTACCTCGAAAAGGAGAAGCTTTTCCCCCGGGGGGAAAATTCGCGGATGCCCAAGGACGTACTCGAAAATTATGTGCGACAGTACATCGAGGCCCAACCTGGGAAAGAGGTTACCTTCGCCTGGCAGGGAGGCGAGCCAACCCTTATGGGGGTGGATTTCTTTCGCCAAGCGGTAGCCTTTCAAAAAAAACATGGTAATGGGAAAAAAATCGCCAATTCATTCCAGACCAATGCCACCCTGCTTAATGACGAATGGTGCCGGTTCTTGAGGGATAACGACTTTCTTGTCGGCATCAGCATCGACGGTCCTCGGGAACTCCACGACGCCCACCGGGTGGACCGCAAACAAAATTCCACCTTCGACCGCGTCATGCGTGGTATCGGCTTGTGCCGCAAGCATGGCGTGCAATTCAATACCCTCACCTGTGTCACTCGCCGCAATTCGAAAAAGCCCCTCGAAGTTTACCAATTTTTACGCAAAATCGGATCCCGATACCTCCAGTTCATTCCCATTGTGGAAAGAAAACCCGATGATACCGCCGCTTTGCTGAACCTTACCCTGGCGACTCCCCCCGAAGCGGAGGATGAAAGTGATAAATTCAGCCCGGTTACCCCCTGGAGCGTGCTACCCAAGGACTACGGAAAATTTCTCGTAAACATTTTCGACCACTGGGTGCGCAACCATGTCGGCGGCACCTATGTCCAGATCTTTGATGTGGCCCTCGGTAACTGGATGGACATGGGCGGCAGCCTTTGTATTTTCAGCGAACACTGTGGCCGAGCCCTTGCCATTGAACACAACGGCGACCTCTATGCCTGCGACCATTATGTTTACCCCCAATACCTGCAAGGCAATATCCGAGATAAAAGCATTGCGGAAATGGTCGATTCTCCGGTCATGAAAAAATTTGGCCGTGACAAATCAGACACCCTGCCCGCCTACTGCCGCCGCTGTGATTACCGCTTCGCATGCCACGGAGAGTGTCCCAAACACCGCTTCATGAAAACCCCTGATGGCGAATACGGCCTCAACTACCTCTGCCCTGCCTACAAAAAGTTTTTCAGTCACATCGACCCCTATATGAAAACTATGTGCGATCTGCTCAGGAATCAACAGGCGCCCGCCTCCATTATGGGAATGCTCAAAAAGGGGCTCGTCCGGGTCTAACGTAATCTTGGGAATAAGTTTTTCTCATAAGGGTAACTTAGTCATTGCCCTGAACTTGGGGCTATCCCAATTTTGACTTATGGACAAGTTCGACGAAATTTTCGAGATGCAAAAAGCGCTCAACGCCCGCATTGGTGTCCACACCGATGAATTAAGCGACGAGGAGAAAGCGAAATGGATTCTCAATTACACGCGGGCGATGGAGCAGGAACTGGCCGAACTTGTTGATTCGGTGCCCTGGAAGTGGTGGGCCAAATACCAAAAATTCGATGAACAAAACGCTCGGGTGGAAGTGGTGGACCTTTTTCACTTCCTCATCTCACTGGCCCAGGTGCTGGGCATGAGCGCCGAGGATGTTCACCGGGCCTACCTGGAGAAAAACAAGGTCAATCACCAGAGACAGGAGAGCGGTTACGAGGAAAAAGACCTAGAGGACTCCCGCCATATTTGATTGAGGGCCAGGCCTCATTATTAATTTCCCTCCCCCTCTTTGGGAGTCCCCGAATACTGTTTCCCTTCACTCGCATCTTCCATGCTTTTTAACTGACTCTCAAGGCCGATGGCCTGCTCCAGAGGAAGCACGAATGCGATGCCGGTGCCGGGCTCGTGAAATTTACCCTCCTTGGAAATCGCTTTCAGGATGGGGCCAACCAGGCTCTCCTCAACAATAAACAGGACGACATCGGTGGGGGCCTCGAGGGTGAGACCAAAAAAGGATTTGGCCTCGTGTATGCCGACCCCTCGGGCATTGATGATGGTGGCGCCGGTGGCGCCTGCTGCCTTGGCCCCATCGACAATGCTGTCCGTCAGGTCTGTTTTTACCATGGAGATTATGAACTTTAATTTCATTTCGATCCTTTCTTAAATTGCCCAGGCTAGGTTCGCCTTTGGTCCAACCAATGAGCGCATTGAATATAAGCCAAAACGGTAATAATGGGAAAAACGCTGGCAAAGGCCACCAGGCCGAACCCGTCCAGGGCCACATTGCGCCCTGGTATGGTGCTGGAAAGCCCCAACCCCAGAGCGGCCACCAATGGCACGGTTACAGTCGAGGTGGTGACTCCACCTGTATCATAGGCCAATGGGATTATGTATCGTGGTGCAAATATGGTTTGCAATATGACGATGAAATAGCCGGCAGCGAAGTAGATCAAAAGAGGAGTGCCTGTAATGATCCGAAAGATGCCCAGAATTATTCCTCCCGCAACCCCCACGGCCACGGCAATCCTCAGTCCCCATTGCTTTATGCTTCCGCGGGATACCTCCTCAGCCTTCATGGCCACGGCCATAAGGGCGGGTTCGGCAATTGTTGTAGAGAAGCCGATCAGGCCACCAAAAAGGTAAATCCAGCCATAGGCCCACCAGACAGGTTCAGCGGTATTAGATTTTGAACCGAAAATAAAAGCGGGGGCGGACAATTGCTCTGCCATCATTTTGCCCACCGGAAAAAGTGCTTTATCGAGCCCGATGAGAAACAGGGCCAAACCCAGAATGCAGAATAAAAATCCAAACGCCACACGCTTCTTATGGAGAATGGGTTGGCGCAGAATCAGTAATTGAAAAAATAAAATAAGCACAATGACGGGAAACACATCCCTGCCGGTTGAAAGGATGATTTTCCCTGTTTCAGTGAATTCGTTACCCATGGTGAGGCCGGTTACCGGTCAAATAGAATAATACCGAAAGCCAAAACAAATATTATTGGGAGAAGAGAAGCCAGTGCAATCAGGCCAAACCCATGCAGAAGAGGGTTCCGGTGGCGAATCGTTGTAGCCAGGCCAACCCCGAAAGCCGTAACCAGCGGAACCGTAACTGTCGATGTGGTGACCCCACCGGAATCGTAGGCAATCCCAATGATTTCATTGGGGGCCAAAAAGGTCATTAGGATAACGATCCCATAACCCCCGATGATCAGATAATGCAAGGGCCAGCCCAGCAAAATCCGTAAAATACCTAAACCGACCGCCAGTCCTACAGCCACTGCAACGGTAAGCCGGATTCCCATTGCATATTCAGTTTGTCCCTCGATGCTCCTTGTTATTAACCCGGCCTCTGCAGCAACCTCTGCCGCTTCTCCACTAATGGCAATGAGTGCTGGTTCGGCTATCGTGGTCGAGAATCCGAGGAAAAACCCGAAAGTCATTAGCCAAAACACGCTCCCTTTACGGGCAAATGCTCCCGCCATGCTTTCTCCGATGGGAAAGAGCCCCATTTCGAGTCCTTCCAAAAACAAGCCCAGCCCAATTGCCACCATGACAACCCCGAACAACACTTGTCCCAAATGCGGAACCGGTTGCTGCAAAATGAAAACTTGAAAAAAAACAATTACCAGGATTATGGGCGCCAAATCTCTCAAGATCTTCTTGGCCTTTTTCCAAATCAAACTGCCCATATTCGTTATTTAGCTACCTGGATATTAGCTATCTTTCAATAAGTTTAATCGATTTCAGTTTTTTTGGGAACTGAATTGTCATAATTATCCTTGATTCAAAGTGACATTGTGGGCTGCTTTCCGACCGTACCTTCCTTGTTTTCCAAAAAATAGACCTGACTCCCTAAAGTATTATGAGACAGAGCCGAATTATCTACCCAGTAAGTTCCGCTCTAATTGAAATAAATAAGCAAAAACGGTAAAACTAAAACAGGGTGGGCCCGTTTTACTGGAACCCACCCTGTTCGTAGCAGTAGTGGTAATAACCACTTTAGGCCGTAGTTACCACCACGCGTGGTTTTCCCCGGCCTCCCATAATGGGAGGCCGCAGGAAATTTGCTTTCTACCCCCCCGGTAGAAATTTATTTTCCGCACCCCATGCGTAGTAAATTTGTCCTCTCCTAAATTCATTGGAAATTTTTAAACGTCAACTTTTTTCCTGATCGATTACTTGATATTGAATGAGTATTAATCTTTATAAACAACATAGGTCTTATACCCCATAATGCAACCCATAAATACCTGATTTCAGTTAATAAAGTGTAAATTTATTATTTTATAAGCCGCTATAGAACAAATACATTCGTAATTTTAAAACTATTGTTACAACATTGTAAAATATTTATGAATTATAAAATTTTTAATATTCATTTCCCCAAAATCGCACCTCTTTTTTTGGGAAAATGACGGGTGCTTGCAATCAACAGTCTTACTATTGGCAAAAGAGGGATAATTGTAAATTTATTTAAAAATCCGCAACTAACCCGCTTGTTTACGCGTCTCAACGGCCCAGCGATATATATTTTCATAGGTAGCCGATGGGTTCTTCCAGGAAAAGTCTTTCCTCATTCCATTTAACTGTAATCGTCTATACTCCTTCGGTTGATCTCTATAAAGGATGGCTGCCCTCTCAATGGCCGATCCAAGATCTTCAGGGGTAGCATCAGCAAACAGCAAGCCGGTGGCATCCCTCTTCCCTTTTCCATAAGGATCGATGGTGTCGATTAAACCACCGGTTGAGCGTGCCACTGGCGGCGTGCCGTACCTCATGGCATACATTTGACTAAGACCACAGGGCTCGAACCGGCTTGGCATAACAAAGAAATCCGAGCCGCCATAAATCAAATGAGCCAGTTGGTCGCTGAATCCAATTTGCACCCCTACCCTGCCCTTAAAACGCTCCCCCAATTGTTTGAATCGCTCTTCAAGTTCCTTTTCTCCAGTGCCCAGCAAGGCGATTTGCCCGTCTGTTGTCTCCATTATGGCGGCCACCGCTTCGGCCAGCAAATCCAATCCCTTCTGTTGGTAGAGACGGGAAACCACACCGAATAGTGGAATCTCGGCCTTAATCTCCAAACCCAACTCTTTTTGTAATTCAGCCTTGCAAAGGCCCTTGCCCTTGCGATTGGAAATAGAATAGGTGGCCGGCAGCAAAGGATCGCTTTGGGGGTTCCAAACGCTCGTATCGATGCCATTTATTTCTCCAATCAGGTCGCCCGCCCTGAGTTTCAGTATATGATGCAAACCGTGACCGTTGTCCGGTTTGAGGATTTCACGGGCATATTCGGGACTTACAGTGGTGATCTTGGTGGCATTGTAGATTCCCCCCTTTAGAAAGTTCACGTGCCCCATCGCCTCCAGACAATCCGGCCGGTAAACGGAGGCGGGAAGCTGGGCATACTCAATGCTCGAATAGGGGAAATGTCCCTGATGCTGCAAATTATGGATGGTCAGAATGCTGGCCGCTTTACCTAATGGCTCATAGAAATCATTGGCATTCAAATAAACCGGGACCAGGGCTGTCGGCCAGTCGTGACAATGAATAACATCGGGAATCCAGCCCAGATAATAGCACAGGTTAAGGGCTGCTCGCGATAGAAAAATGAACCGCCGGTCATTGTCCTGAGGTCCCCGGCTGGAGTTTCCGTAAACATCGGGGCGGTCGTAAAATTCGTTAAATTCAAGAAAATAGGTCTCCACCTCCGAACCGGGCAAGCGACTCTCCCAAATCCGGCACTGAAGGTTTTCCCGACCTAGATTAACGGTTAACGGAATATTATAAGGTATCCATTTGCCAATTTTCTTGATACCGGAGTAGAGAGGGCATACCAGCCTGACTTCATGCCCCATCCCGGCTAGTTCCTTCGATAGCGCTCCAACTACATCGGCCAGCCCCCCCACCTTGATTAGGGGCGCCACCTCGGAGGCTATCATGAAAATTTTCATGGCATAAAATGATTGAAAGTAAGAAAAAAGACTTCATTCCTTTAGCGAAAAGCATTTTTTGAGACCAAAGGATAAAGGAATAAAGGCTAAAATGCTCGCATTCCTAATAAGGTCAAGACTAGCGATAACGCGTTGCTGCCGTAGCAATCTCTAGAAGGCTTATCGGTCAAATAGGGCGCGTTCTAAGTGGATTTGTGTTTTGCCGTGAATAATCTTCCCATGCGCATTATTTGCAATACCGCCAGGGGAGCGAAAAAATAGACTGTTTGCACCGCTCCCGCTTTTTCCTGTAGCGCCTGGTGGAACAGGATGAGAATAGCGGCCACGTAAGCCAGGCGGTGGAGCCATTTCCATTTTTTCCCTCCAAGCATGCGAACCATTCTATTGGTGCTGGTTACAGCCAGGATTAAAAGCAGAAAGAAAGCACTCAGACCCAACAAAACGAAGGGTTTTTCGATATCCTCAAAAAACGCAGTGAATCCTCCCGTATAAACGAGGTAAAACCCCAGGTGAATCAGGGCGAAGAAAAATGAGCTGACTCCAATCAGCCGCCGATGGCGGTTGAGATCCCGTGCCAATTCAAATTTCGGGAAAAGAATCTTGAACGGGCTTAATGAGAGCACCCCGATGAATAACAAAGTGGCGGTCTTGCCATAATACTCGAGTAGGTATTTGGCAGGATCGGCCAAAACGGAGGCTTCTGCTCTGATCAATGGGTAAGCAGGATACAATCCCGCCAATAGGACCACGGTCCAAATTAACAGCTTTATCAAAAAACGCATAAATACTCTCTCCCCCCGGTTCTGCCCTAGGTACGATTAAGACTCGGGAAACCAATCTCAATTGCTCTAAGGAAGGGGCATCAGTAATGCAAACGAAGGTTCAACCCCTTATATAAGTGTGCGACCTCCTTTTCATATCCATTGAATGGGAGAGTTGGCTGCCGGGCAAAAAATCCGCCTCCAATGATTCGCTCCGAAGCCTGCGACCAACGCGGGTGGTCCACCTCAGGGTTCACATTGGCATAGAACCCATATTCCTGCGGGGCAAGTAATTGCCAGGTATTGCGGGGCCGGTTGCGGGTAAACTCAATCTTAACAATCGATTTGATGCTTTTGAATCCATACTTCCAGGGCACGACCAGGCGGATGGGGGCGCCGTTCTGGTTAGGCAGCGGTTTGCCGTAAACGCCGGTGGCCAGGATAGCGAGATCATTGTTAGCCTCCTCAATTGTGAGGGATTCCACATAGGGCCAATCGATGTTACGCCCTCTCTGACCGGGAGCGGACTTTGGGTCGAGAAAGGTGGTAAATTTAATATAACGGGCGTTCTTGTCAGGCTGGGCCAGTTCAATCAGTTTTTTTAAGGGAAAACCATCCCAGGGAACTACCATTGACCAGGCCTCTACGCACCTGAAGCGATAAATTCGCTCCTCCACGCCTCCAACTTTTTTTATCAAACCGTTGACATCGATTTTAAAAGGATTCTCCACCAAACCACCGATCTGAATCGACCAGGGTTCGGTTTCCCATCCCTCATTGGCCAGCTTCTTGACTTCTCCCTTGTCGGTACTGAATTCATAAAAATTGTTATAGCTGGTGACATAATCGAAGTCGGTTGACTTTAAACCCGCTCCGTCGAATTTCGGATTGAGTTTCGCCGGAAATCCCGCCGTAGCGCCAGCCAGTCCTTGCGGCAAGAGAGCGGATCCAGCCAACCCCAGGCCCAACTTTCTTAAAAATCTTCTTCGATTGTAAAAGGCCTCCTCCGGGGTAACCGTGGAGGCGGGCATTTGCCAGCTTTGAGGAATTTTGATCAGCATCAGTTATAGTATGAGACGAACCAACAGCCGAATCCTTCCCGCAATAATCTCAAAAATTGTGACTGGAAAAAAGAGAGGTCAGCCAAATCGCTTTCTCCTCGGCTTCTCCAAAATGGAGAAATTCAAGTTCCGTAGAGGCGGTCGCCGAAATCCCCCAGACCGGGAAGGATGTACTTTTTGTCGTTCAACTCGCGATCCAGGGAAGCGGTGTAGATGATGAGGTTGGGGAACTTATCCCGAAGCACTTTGACTCCCTCGGGAGCTGCCACAATATTGAGGAAATATACATCGGTGGCTCCCTGGTCGTAAACCATTCGGATCACTTGTTCCGCCGAGCCGCCCGTGGCCAGCATTGGGTCGACTACCAGCACCCGCCGATTTTTCAGGGGTGGCAGTTTGCAATAATAACTGTGCGCCTCTGCCGTTTCCTCATCACGTTCCATACCAATGAAACCGACCGCCACCGACGGTAGAAGATCGACGATCGTATCCACCATACTCATTCCGGCCCGTACAATGGCCACCACCACCACCGTTACAGCCAATTTCCGGCATTGGGTTGTTTCCAGAGGCGTTTTTATTTCAACCGGCTCGGTGGGCAGATCCCGTGTCGCCTCCATTACTAATAGGGAGGTGACTTGCCGGCTAAGGTTGCGGAATTGGGCCGATCCGGTATTTTCATCCCTTAACAAGCTAAGGATATGACCGGCCACAGGATGGTTCAATACATGTAAGGACATAGGATTCAGGTCAGGCGGTGAAAACCAAAAATTACTTGCCGGTGCGGGACCATTGCAAGTAAAACCCGTTCCGAATTTGCTAAACTCTCAGGCGGGCAATATTACCGGTCGAAATCGCTATTAAATTCAAACGCAAATAAAATCTTTGGATGTTATGAATAATCCTGTAGTCATCGTAGGCAGTTACAATCAGGACCTCACCTGGTATTGTTCGGAATTTCCTCAGCCGGGAGAAACCATATTCGGCTCATTCGTCACGGGACCTGGCGGCAAAGGTTCCAATCAAGCCGTTGCTGCCGTGCGAACGGGCGTAGGCACAACCTTTGTTGGAGCGGTCGGCAAGGATGTCTTCGGAGATGGTGTAAAAGTTTTTTACGACTTGGAGGGCCTCGAGTATCAACTCATGGAATATGATGACATTCCAACCGGCAATGCCGGTATTTTTGTTTCATCAAGCGGTGAAAATGAAATCATCGTAGCTCTGGGGGCCAACCTCGCTTTTAAATCAAAGGATGTCCGCGAGGAGACGCTTTCGCACGCCCAAATCGTCGTTTGCCAAAACGAGATCGATTTGGACACCACCCGACAGGTTCTTCGCCGGGCCCGCAGCTTGGGAGCGACCACGGTTCTCAATCCGGCACCCATGATTCCGGGTTTTCGTTCCGAATACCTCAAAGATGTGGACATTCTCATTCCTAACGAAACGGAGTTCGCCGAACTCATCAAAGCAACCCGTCCGGAAGCCCTGGGCAGTTTTCAATCGGCAGATATCCGGGATATGGATGAAGACGAGTTGCAAAAGCTTTGCCGAAGCGCCGAGGTGCCGACCGTTATTCTTACTCTCGGGAGCAAGGGCTGTTTTGTTTCCACCGCCGACAGCTACAGGACCATACCCGGATGCCGAGGCATTGAAGTTGTGGACACTACCGGTGCCGGAGACGCCTTTGTCGGAGGTTTTGCCTCGGGAATGGTCCAGTTCGACAAGAATATTTATAAAGCCGCCTCCTATGCCAACGCGGTTGCGGCTCTCTCCGTAACCCAACCCGGTACCGCCCCCTCCATGCCTCATAAAGAGGAGATTGAAAACTTTATCAATCGCTAACCGCCACGTTGTTTCCTTCAAAAGAATGGGGAGATTTTGTACATTTACTCCCGGCAAGAACTGGTTTATATTCAATAAATGAAATTTAAAGTAGTCGTGCACACGGCGGAAGAAGGTGGATTCTGGGCTGAAGTTCCAGCTGTTCCCGGATGTGTCTCCCAAGGTGAGAACATGGAAGATCTGCTAGCGAACATCCAGGAAGCGATTGAAGGGTGCCTTTCAATCGATGTGCAAGACCCAAGTGAAGACGATTCCTCTCAAATTGTTGAAGTCGCCCTGTGAAGCAAATTTCGGGCAAGGAGTTTGCGAAGGTCCTTGAGATAAAGGGTTGGGTGCTTCTGAGAATACGAGGAAGCCACCATATTTATACAAAACCAAATCGAATTGAAAGAATTTCACTGCCAATCCACGGAAACAAACCTTTAAAGCGGGGTTTGCTCCACACGCTCATGAAAATGGCAGATGTTGATGAATCAGAATTATAATCTTTGGTAATATAAATTTGCCTTTCAGGAAAGACTGCGTTCGATACTTTTCACAAAAAACAGTTGTATTCCTCGTTTTCTCCCAAATAGGACTCAATAACGTATTTCCTGTTATTTTTTTGTTTAAAGAAGCTACAACGTGTTTGATCTTCCCAGGCCCCCTCGGACAATTGAAACGGAGAGGCTAAGGCTTTGTTTTGAATCCGTTCGCCCCGGTGACAAGAACCGGGGATTTGTTCCTTTTTATCATTTTCATATCCAAAATTTGGTGGGGGAAAAGGTGGGACATATTAATTTCCGTGTGGGCGACACCGAGCATGTGCGAAACTGTGCCGGGCATATCGGCTATGTAATCCTTGAACAATTCCGGGGGGGGGAGGTTTGCCTATCATGCCTGTTGTGCACTTTCGGAATTCATTTCCTCTATTTACCATTCGGTCCTAATTACCACCGATCCCAACAACCATGCATCGATAAAGACCATTGAAAGACTCGGATGCCGGTTTCTTGATGAAGTGCCGGTCTCGCCCCATGAACCTCAATTTGCTCAAGGTTCACGAATCAAGAGAAGGTACCGATGGCATCTCAACGATTCCGTAACGCCAAGGAAAAGTTAACCTATGGAAACCTCCTGATTTGGAGTTGATAATTTTTATTGTTAGCACCATCAGGTAAGGATAAAGCTCAAATGCGGTTCATCGACAACTTCAAGGTCATCTTGTTGGACATGGGAAACACCTTCATGTTTGAGTGTGACCGGTTTGGTAAAAACGAGGGTTATTTCGAGACTTATGCAAATCTAGGGGGTAGCAATCTCAAGTGGAATCAGATTGAAGAAATTATTGATAACACTTTCTCCTCAATGCTTGAAGCATCACGCAATCCCGATTGTGTTGAGCATTTTGCATCTGTTGCCGAATTCCTCCGCAAGGCAACTGATGGAATGAATATATCTTCTGAGGATACAAAGCTATTGGAAACGGTTTTTGCCCTTCATGAGGTTGGTCGAATTCCCAAGAGCAGCGCTAATGCTCTCCACAAACTCCGTCAAACACATCCGCTCGGCCTGGTCTCAAACATCTGGTCAAAACCCGAAGTGTTTGAGTCTGAACTCAGGCGAGCCGGTGTGCTTGATTTGTTTGAAGTGTTCATTTGGTCTTCAGATTACAGTGTTATCAAGCCGTCTCCTCGACTTTTCCAATTGGCAATAGATTATTTTAGTCTGCCGCCGAACCAAATGGTTTACATCGGAGACCATCCCATACGCGATGTCGCCGGAGCAAAGTCCCTTGGTATGAGCGCTGTTTGGATCCGAAATAACGAAAAACCTTGGACGCCGGATTACCCAAGACCGGACCTGATTGTTGACGATTTGTCCGAGGTGCTTGATTGATTTCGTTGGAAATGCTCCTATTAACAAAATCCATTGTCTCATAACTCAAAGGACTCCTATGAAACAAAAATGTTTAATAACGACTCTCGCGCTTGCGGGCCTTTGTATCACTTCTATGCCTCAATTGCGAGCTGGTGATAGCAAGAAAGAAGAGGCCATAGCAATAATTGAAAGCCAAAGGGATGCGCTCATTGATTTAAGCGACCGGATATGGACCTATGCGGAAACAGCGTTGAAAGAAACCAAATCCTCCAAAGCGCTGGCCGATTATGCCGAGCAGCAGGGATTCGAGGTCGAGCGCGGTGTGGCCGGTATGCCGACCGCCTTCATGGCCAGTTATGGCAAAGGTTCGCCAATTATCGGAATCATGGGCGAATACGATGCTCTACCCGGTCTTTCGCAAAAACCGACTTCGGTTAAGGAAGCGCATGAACCGGGTGCCGCCGGTCATGGCTGCGGGCACAATCTTTTCGGCGCAGGGAGCCTGGGTGCGGCCATCGGTATCAAGGAACTGATCGAAGCCGGGAAATTGACAGGGACGATCCGTTTTTACGGCACACCGGCGGAAGAATCCGTGGGGGGCAAAATCTATATGGTCCGGGAGGGACTTTTCGACGATCTCGATGTCTGCCTTTCCTGGCATCCCAACTCTAAAATCAAGGCGGATGTGCAAAGCTCGCAGGCACTGGTTGATTTCATTGTCGAATTTCATGGCAAGGCTTCACATGCCGCTTTCGATCCATGGAATGGTCGCAGCGCCGTCGATGGGCTTGAACTTTTTACCGACGGTTTGAATATGCTGCGGGAACATGTAAAACCCTCGGTTCGCATGCACTACGCGATTGTGAATGGCGGCGATGTGCCAAATGTGGTGCCGGAGTATGCCAAACTGTGGTGCTGGGTTCGCGATTCCAAACGCGATGGCGTGGAAACTGTTCTTAATCGCGTGCGTGATATCGCCAAAGGCGCCGGATTGATGGCAGGAGTGGAATCCAAACTGTCAATTATTTCCGGTGACTACGAAATGCTCGTCAATATAACGGGTGAAAAGCTAATTTATAAAAACCTGCAATGGCTCGGACCGATTGAATACTCAGAAGAGGAGCAGGAATTTGCGCGAACCATTCAACGGGCTGTCGGCATTGAAGAAACCGGCCTGAATGGCGAGGTTCAACCCATGGAAAAACCCAAGGAGGACCCGCCCGGAGGTTCGACCGATGTGGGCGATGTTAGCTGGGTGGTACCGACCCTGCAACTAGAGGTAACCACAGCCCCCGAAAATTCGCCCTGGCACGCCTGGCCGGTAGTGGCCTGTGGCGGAAATTCAATCGGCCAAAAGGGAATGATTTATGCAGCCAAGGCCCTGGCTATCTCAATGGTCGATTTATTTGAAAATGAGGAAGCCCGCCAAGCCATCAAAGCGGAATTCAATGAAAAAAGAGGAGACCACGTTTACCAGCCCTATATCCCGGATGGCCCACCGCCTTTGCCCGAGACATCACATTGACTAATCGTTTATTCAGAACCGAAAACAGGATTTATTCCTTAACCTCTCTTAATCGCTTAGCGTGATTTATCATAACGTTTTTCGTCCAGGTTTCGCCCCTGTCATTGGAGCGGTCCATTTTCCAGGTAAAGCCATCCTTCCGGATATCGGTGAAGGTAATTTTATCTAGAACTTATCTCTTTACCCATTTTGATAATCTTGATTTATAAATGCTGATTCTTTCGTGAAAAGCCGATTTGCAGAATATTTTAATCACGATGAAGATGCGTCAGAATATGACGTTGAAGTGCGGAACGAATTCAATCCAATCCGGACCGGCTACGGTGAAACCCTGGCCTGGGTTGCCCAGAAAGCCCAAGTCTCCCCAAAAGATTCCGTTTTGGATCTCGGTTGCGGAACCGGCAATACCTCCGCCCTGTTGTCGAAAACGGCTGGGCTGGTTTGCGTAGACGTCTCCCTTAAAATGATGGAATTAGCCAAACTCAAGTTGGCCGCAATTGAAAATCTAACTTTTATTCAATCCGATCTGCTGGAGTTTTTTGATCGGAATAAACTAAAATTTGACCGTATCGTCAGCACTTATGCGATCCATCATTTGACGGAGAATGAGAAAGCTCTCCTGTTCAAGGAGATTTACAAATGCCTGGCCCCCGGCGGAAGAGCAGTGTTTGGGGACTTGATGTTTCAGAATGACCATGAGAAAGAAAAGGTAGTCCAGTCTCTATTGAAGAAGGGTCACAAGGAAGGTGTTGCCGATATCAAAGACGAATTTTTCTGGGATCTGGATAATGCCTTGAATCAATTGGAAAAGTTAGGATTTCTTACAGTGGTAAAACGGTTTTCCGAGCTTTCCTGGGGTTTGGCGGCAATAAAAATATAAATACCATGAACAAAATTATTCACCTCAAAGCCAATCTGAATTGTTCTCCACAATACGCCTTTGCTTGTTTTACGGAGGAAACTTTACTGCAGAAATGGTTATGCTTGAAGGCGGAAGTGGATACTGAGGTCGGAGGTCGTTATTTTCTGTTTTGGGAACCGGATGATCGCGAAAACAACAGCACTCTGGGTTGCCGCATTACCGCTCTGGAAGAACCGAATCTTCTTTCCTTTGAATGGAGGGGACCAAAACAATTTAAACATTTCGCCAACCAGGCTGATCCGCTTACTCATGTTGCGGTGTTTCTCCTGCCTGTTGGTAAAGGCATGGACATCCATTTATTGCATACGGGCTGGAGAGAATCCCCTCAATGGGAGGAGCATCGCCTTTGGCAGGAAAACGCCTGGAAATTCGCCTTTAAAGCCCTTCAGCAAAGGGTTGCCCAAACTTGAAATAGTCTTCTCGGGTTTATAGCTCCACCAGGTGAATTTTCTCGATGGCAGGATGAGAAGCGAGTTCTTCCAAGGTTTCTTTGGAAGGTAAATTATCCATTTGCAATACAGTGAGGGCCAGCCCACCCAATGTATTGCGGCTTAAGGACATGCTGGCGATGTTGACGGAATCCTTCCCCAATAAGGTCCCCACCATCCCGACGATTCCCGGCTCGTCCTTATTTTCAAAAATGAGGAGTTTGCCCTCCAGTCTCGACTCTACTTCCCGCCGATTGATGCCCACAATACGCGGTGAATGCCGTTTCCCCACCAATGTTCCTTGAACGCTGGAAACCTTTTTTTCGGCCCCGATCGCCTCCACTCGCACCAGCTCTGTGTAATCCCGCTCGCTGTCCGACTGGGTAACAATAACCTTGATGCCCAACCGTTTCATGTAATGGGGGGCATTGACCTCGTTTACTCTTTCACCGCTTATGTTTCGCAAATACCCGCTCTGAATACATCTTGAGAGCGGCAACGTATCTAAATTGATTATTTTTCCCCAATAAGTGATTCTGATCTTTTGAACGTGCGGTTCGACGATTTGCTGTAGCACCATGCCCAGCTTTTCCCCCAGTTCAAGATAGGGTTTGAGGATTTTCAAAGTTCCCAATTCGACCGACGGCATATTGAGAGCATTACTGATGATCCCCTTTTTCAAAAGATTCGTCACCCCGCGCGCTGCTTCCATGCCAACGCTCCGTTGTGCCTCGATAGTGGATGCGCCCAAATGAGGCGTCAAAACCAGACCCGGCTGTTTCCTTAGCTCGCTTTCCAGCGGAACCGGCTCTTGTTCAAAAACGTCAAGGCCGGCCGCAGAGATTTTACCGCTGCGCAGCGCTGCCATTAAATCCGCCTCCACCACGATTCCGCCCCTGGCACAATTGATTATGCGTACCCCATCTTTCATTCTGGATATGGCCTCAGCATCGATCAAACCGCGAGATGTGTCTGTCAAAGGCATGTGGACGGTGATGAAATCCGATCGCTCCAGCAATACCTCAAAGTCTACCGATTCTACTTCGAGTGCCTGCCCCCGTTCAGGTGTCAGGTAGGGATCGTATGTAATAACGGTCATTCCAAAAGACTGTGCCCGTTTGGCTACTCCGCTGCCAACACGTCCCAGGCCGAGTATGCCGACAGTCTTGCCAAAAAGCTCCCTCCCGAAAAATTTCTGCCTCTCCCACTGCCCCTTCCGCATGGAAGCATCCGCCTGGGTAATGGGACGGGCGGAGCAAAGCATATGGGTAAATGTCAGTTCCGCGGTCGCGTTGGTGTTGCCGCTGGGGGCATTCATTACCACAATGCCGCGTTGAGTGGCTGCTTCCAGGTCCACGTTATCCACCCCAACACCTGCCCTGGCGATAACTTGCAGTGATTTAGCGGCATCAATGATTTCCGCCGTAATTTTTGTATCGCTACGTACGATGATTGCCGCCACATCGGCCACCAGCTTTTTCAATTGAACCGGATCGGAACCGAAAGCTTCCATTATTTCGAATTCCGGCTGCTGGTTTAAATATTCGATTCCCGCATCGGAAATTTGGTCCGCGATTAATATTTTCATTTGTCCTTAGTTGCAAAGATTACTTCTGCTATTCTTATAGGAGTACCGCATCGAAAGGTAGATTTTGGTCATTGGTTTTTAATGACGGTATCTGCATAGTAGTAGCTCAAGTCTAATATGAGATTGATTCGATTTCAACATCGAGATTTCCCATCAATCTCATAAAAGGCAGAGTCATGTCGAAAAGGCTGTTTTCATCCAGCGAACCGGTGTAAAAGGCAATTCTGGTAGGTGAAGTTTCACTTTCCCCAAGTGCTGCATCGAAATCGACCCAGTATCCATTCAGGTAAAACTGCGTCCACATGTGAAAACCGAGAATGTTCTCCTTGCCTTGAAATTCGGGCAAATAGGCCAGGCCGACAGCGATCCGTGAAGGCAGGTTCCGTATCCGACCCAAGGCGGCCAAAAAGACGGCATGCTCGGTGCAATCGCCGACCGGATTGATGGCTACTTCGCTGGCAGTGGCAAAACCCACCGAAAGCGACTTTTGGGAAATATAACGACTGGCAAATTTCCTCAATAAATCTGCCTCTTCGATGGGCTCAGTGGATTGACCGGCAGCTTTGGAAGCTAAGACGATTAATTTTTCATCCTCAATATTAATATTCGCATTGCCGGTTAAAAAGTCCGAAAAATTCTCACCCTCCGCTCCTCCGCCGGGACTTCCCTTCAATGCTTCGTGATTAGCTTGAGTGACTTTTATTAGGGCGCCTTCCAGATCGGAACTCACAATGTTTTGAGAATAACTTGCGGGCCAAAAAAACGGACTCTCCAACTGTTTCTTGAATTTTATGGCAAAGGTGACCGCTTTCGCGTCTTGAGGAATTTTTTCCGGCAAATCGAGGAGGCTAAATCCAAACAGATCGGCGGGAACAAAATTCGCCAACGCAGAGGATTCATCGGAATTGTAAAGAGTCAGCGCCATTCCTCCCATAGGAAATAAGGTTTTCAGCGCCCTCCCCTCCTCATCCAGCCATGATATGCTTTCAAAGTAACCACTACCGAGATCCATGGTCGTGGTTACTTTTCTTCCTTCGGAAAACTCACCCTTTTTTATCAGGGGTTCCATTTTTCCCACGGCGATAACGGTCTGGACCGGTCCATCAAGCCGGATTTCGGGGTTGAACAAGGGTAGTTGGTACTGGGTGCCCGCTTCAAATCCGTGCTGGATGGTTTCCCTCGTTAAGCCCCAGAACAATAGCGCCCCCTTGCTCCAGGGATACTCCGATGTCTGAAGATTTCCGGCCTGAGAGGTTTTTACCTGGAGAAAGTCTCCCTTTATCTCTCCATCAATGGTTACGGGCAGGCTGCCCATGAGCATTTTTATCTGAAAAAAGAGGGGCTCACCGGAAACAGTTTCCACAGTTTTCTGCTCCGATTCCAGCGATACTTCGACGGGGCCTCGACTCAACCGCATAGACATCAGATTGCTGGAAAAAATACGCCCCCCCTTGCGGCTGAAGGTACTTCGCGAATAGCCGATCTTGCTCTCCCCCAGAAAAACCTCCTGCCAGTCTTCCCAAAATATTCCCTTCGGAGGATCGTTCATATCGATTTCGGTTAATCCGGCAGCAGATAAATTCTCTGAATCGGCAGCCAGAATACCTGAAACGATGAACAATACCCCCAAAAAGGATCTTGAGCGAATTGACCTCAAATTTTTCAAGCCGATAAGCTAATCCAGAAGGGATAGAAGGGCAAAACAAATCCAATATGGGTTCTGCTTGCTCCGGTATACGATTCGGATTGATAATTCCGTCCTTAGTTAGTTGATACTTTATTGGAAGGAAACTATGAAAAAACACTATGAATTTATTGTGATCGGCGGGGGAAGCGCCGGATATGCTGCAGCCAGCACTTACGGCAAGGGACGCAACGAAGTGGCTGTGGTCGACAGTTCAGCAGAGCTTGGCGGTTTATGTATTTTGCGCGGCTGCATGCCGTCGAAAACCCTCCTTTACATTGCCGATGTGCTTCATCATGCCCGCCATGGCGCCAAATTCGGGTTGGAGATTCCGTCCGCCAAAGCTGATATGGCCGCAGTCCATGAGCGCAAGAAAAGAATCATCGGAGAGTTCGCCGATTACCGGGCCGGGCAACTGCAAAGCGGAAAATTCGAGCTTTACCGCCATTCCGCCCGTTTTGTAGATGATAAAACCATCCTCTTGGACGATGGATCAGAACTGACTGCTGACGCTTTTCTCGTCTCGACGGGTTCAGTGGTGAATTTCCCTCCCCTTGCGGGACTGAAAGAGGATTCAGCCATCATCAGCGACAATGTCCTTGATCTTGATCACCTGCCGGAATCGGTCATAGTGTTGGGCGGTGGAGTGGTTGCCTGCGAATTAGCCCAGTTTCTCAATCGAATGGGCTCCAAAGTTATCCAAATTCAACGCAACCCCATGATTCTCAAAGAGGGTTCACCGGAGGCGGCTCGGGTTGTCATGCAGGCATTTCGGGACGAGGGCATCGAGTTGCATACCGGCACCAAAATAACCAAAATCGAGAAAACAGGAGACCGGTTTCAGGTAGCTTTTCAAGCCAATGGTCAGGAAGTCACCCGAGAGGCAACCTATTTGTTCAACGCCATGGGCCGCAAACCGAATACGGCAAACCTGGGGCTGGACCACGCCAGGGTGGAACTGCTTCCCAGCGGTCACCTCAAAACCAATTCCTTTCAGCAGTCAACAAATCCTCGAATATATGCCGCCGGAGACTGCGCTGGTCCGCACGAAATTGTGCATGTAGCTATTATGCAGGGAGAGGTTGCAGCCCGCCATGCCGCCGGGCTGAACCCGGAACCGGTCAATTACGATCACCTGACCAAAGTAATTTTTACCGACCCCCAGGTGGCCGCGACGGGGATAACGGAAACTGATTTAAAGGCCAGCAATGTCCCTTTTCTGAGTGCTGATTATCCTTTCAACGACCACGGAAAATCGATCCTTATGGAAGCCAAATACGGTTATGTAAAAGTTTGGGCCGATCAATCGAATGGAACAGTGCTGGGAGCCGAATGTGTGGGCAAAGATGCTGGTGAACTCATCCACTCAATGACGGTGGCAGTAGCCTTAAAGGCCAATGTGTTCGACCTCTTGAAAGCCCACTGGTACCACCCCACCCTGTCGGAAATCTGGACCTACCCGCTCGAGGAAATCGCAGAGGAATTGAAACCAGGATAACTAACCTGCGGCGATTAATTCACCCAAATCGATTTTTCCCTCATAAAGAGCCCGGCCAATAATAACCCCCTCGAGGTTTCGATGGACTTGGGACATGGATTGAAATTTCTGCACGTCGTGAGGGTCCGCCACTCCACCTGAGGCAATTATTCGTGCCGGGACATTTTCCAGCATTTCCCTCTGGGCCGTAAAATTGGGTCCGGTCAACATGCCGTCTTTGGCAATATCGGTATAGATGATGGTATCCACACCCAGGGATGTGACCTGCCGAGCCAAGTCGAGAGCAGTCCACTCGGCGGCATCAACCCAACCTCGCAAGGCCACTTTACCTCTCAGAGCATCGATGCCGACTGCGATTCGGGAGCCAAATCGTTCCACCATTGATTCCAGGAATTCACTGTCTTCCACCGCTGAGGTGCCGAGAACCACCCTGGCCACCCCGCATTGAAAAGCCTGCTCGATATCTTCAATTTGCCGTAATCCTCCACCCATCTGAATTTTAAGCCCGGTGGAGGAAATTTTTTTAAGCGCGGACCAGTTTTGCGGGTGGCCGGTAAAGGCGCCATCCAGATCAACCACATGTATCCATTCCGCTCCGGCATCTTTCCAAAGTCGCGCCGGAACCAATGGATCTTCGTAATAAACCGTTTCTTTGTCGGCTCTGCCCTGCTCAAGACGAACTACTCGCCCTTGGCGCAAATCGATAGCTGGATATATGTTCAAAATTCCGAACTTATTATGGTTTATGACAATACCTAAGCAATCGACTGTAAATCTGCACTGCCTTCGGGTTTAACAATAACGATGAAGAAAATTTGTAGAAATAAGAAAAAGTTTTGCTTAAATCCCAAAAAATGTATGCCCTGTGGTCGATGACAACAGTTTAATTCACATGCCGAAAAAGAAAAACCTGGCGCCACCAAAATTTTTAGTCGACCTGCTTGATGCTCGTTCTCCATCCGGTTATGAAGGGGAAGCGCAAGCAGTCGTCGACAGTTACATCAAACCCATTGCCGAAGAATATGAAAAGGATAACCTCGGCAATCGCATAGCCACCATAAACCCTAAAGGCAGTCCGGTCCTCATGCTGGCGGGTCATATGGATGAGTTGGGTTTGCAAATTCGTTACGTAGGCAGGAACGGTTTTCTTTATTTCGATACAATCGGAGGTCACGACAAGATAATGATTTCCGGCCGCAGGGTGGACATTCTGACAAAGAAGGGAATCGTCAAAGGGGTAACGGGAAAACGAGCCCTTCACCTGATGACGCCGGAAGACCGTAAAAAAGTGCCTGAACTGCACAAAATGTGGATCGACATCGGGGCAAAGGACAAGAAAGAAGCTCTCAATTACGTGCAAATCGGTGACTCAGCGGTCTATGACCAGAGTTTCGAGCTAATACGAGGCAATATCGGTGTGGCCAGAGCTTTTGACAACAAGGCAGGAGCTTATGTGGTCAATGAAGCGCTTCGGCGGTTGGCCAAAGTTAAGCAACTTCGTTCCAAGGTAGTGGCAGTCTCCACCGCTCAGGAGGAGATCGGCACTCGCGGGGCTATCGCGGCTGCCTATGCGGTCAACCCGCAGTTTGCCATCGCGGTGGACGTAAGCCATGCCACCGACCATCCTGATTGCGACAACCGAAAATATGGGGAAACAAAGCTGGGAGGGGGCCCCATTCTAACCCGCGGAGCCAACATCAATCCGGTAATTTTCAAGTTGTTGATCGAGTGTGCGGAAAAGGAAAAAATACCCTATCAGGTGGAAGCGGAACCGAGGCCTACGGGGACCGACGGCCGGGCCATTCAGATTGGCCGGGCAGGGGTAGCCACAGCCGTAATTTCTATCCCTTTACGCTATATGCACACTCCCAGTGAAGTTGTAAACCTGGAGGATATTGAAAACTGCGTCCGGCTGATTGTAGCCTTTGCCAAGTCACTGAAAAAGGACAGCCATGGCCGTTGGTAGCGCCGGAAGTTGAGGAAGATCCGGGAAAAAAACGCAAATTCAGGCGGCGTCTTTGCCCGCTTTTTTGACAATTTTACTCAGTTTGGGCTGGCGTTTGCCCTCTACCACCGCCCTCGAAATAGCCACTTCAGTAACTTCATCAAGATTGGGAATATCATACATTAGGTCGAGCATCAGCCTTTCCATAATAGATCGTAAGGCTCGCGCTCCTGTTTTGAGCTCCATTGCTTCCTCGGCCACAGCCCGCAAGGCGTCCTTTGTAAAATTGAGTCGCACCCCCTCCATGGCGAATAATTTTCCGTATTGCTTGACCAAGGCGTTCCTGGTGTTGAGGAGGATTTTTTCAAGATCCTCGATGCGGAGTTCATTGAGAATGGTAATCACCGGCAGACGCCCGATAAACTCCGGGATCATGCCGAATTTTATCAGATCCGCCGGAGCAATTCGCTTCATCATGGCGCTGTCCCGCTTATCCTGGTGCTCTTGTTCGCGGGCCGAGTTGTAGCCGAGAATCTTTACCCCCACCCTTTGGCGAATCAGGTTCTCCAAACCCACAAAGGCGCCGCCGCAAATAAAGAGAATATTGCTGGTGTTAACCTGGATGTATTCCTGATTGGGATGCTTGCGGCCTCCTTGCGGGGGAACGTTGCAGGTGGTACCCTCGAGAATTTTTAACAACGCTTGCTGGACCCCCTCTCCGGAAACATCGCGGGTTATGGAAACATTGTCCGTTTTGCGGCCGATTTTGTCTATTTCGTCCACATAAATAATGCCGCACTCTGCTTTTTTGACATCGTAATTAGCTGCCTGCAAAAGCCTCAAAACAATATTTTCGACATCCTCGCCCACATAACCGGCCTCAGTCAGTGTGGTGGCATCGGCAATGGCAAAAGGCACCTCAAGCAATTTGGCCAACGTTCTCGCCAACAAGGTTTTACCGCTGCCGGTCGGTCCAACAAGCAGTATGTTGCTCTTTTCAATCTCAACCTCCTCAAACTCCTGCCTCGGCCCGCTTATGATCATGCCGGGAACCGGGTTTTCCGCCATAAGCCTTTTGTAATGGTTGTAAACAGCCACCGCGAGCACCTTCTTGGCTTGGTCCTGGCCAATTATATAGTCGTCCAGAGATTTCTTGATTTCGGAGGGTTTGACCAGTTTGAAGGCGGTCTCCGCATTCCCTTCCGGGGATCGGAGCTCCCGATCGATGATCGTTTTACAGACTGAAACGCACGAATCGCAGATATAAACCCCGGCCGGTCCGGCAATCATTTTGCGAACTTCGTTCTGCGATTTCCCGCAGAAGGAACAGAAGGTCATTTTTGCGGATCGGGCCATAAAAGATTAATGTCAGGCGCTCTTCTTCTTCGGAATCCGATCTTTTTTAAATTCGATTACGTGATCCACGATTCCGTAGTCCTTGGCCTCGCTGGCCGTCATGTAATAATCGCGATCCGAATCGCTTTCGATCTGGGCAATATCCTTACCCGTGTGTTCAGCCAGGATTTCATTGATAATACGTTTCCACCGCAGGATTTCTCTGGCCGCAATGGAAATGTCGGAGGTCTGACCGGTGGCGCCCCCTGTGGGCTGGTGAATCATTACCCGGCTGTGCGGAAGGGCGCTGCGCTTGCCCGGAGTTCCGGAGGACAGCAGAACCGTGCTCATGCTGGCAGCTTGCCCAATGCAGGTTGTGGCCACATCGCAGGATAGAAAATTTATGGTGTCATAAACGGCCATACCGTCGGTCACACTGCCCCCGGGCGAATTTATGTAAACGTTGATGTCTTTTTTAGGATCCTCCATCTCCAGAAATAGAAGCTGGGCGATCACGCCATTGGCCACATAATCGTCGATCGGGGTTCCGATAAAAATGATCCGGTCTTTCAGCAACCGGCTGTAAATGTTCCATTCTCTCTCGGTGCGGCCATCGTGTTCAACGACGCTAGGTATGGGAAGGTAATAGCTCAATCGTGTTTCTCCTCTTTGAATTTAATCTTAAAAAATATTTAATCCCGGCAATTGAAGCAAGAGAATTTACTGACCCACTCTATCGGGGACGGTAAATGCAATTTTCTCCAGACTTGCTAATGTAACAAGAAATATGACGTGACAATCGTTCAAACCTTAATCGGATTTTTCCTTCATGATGGATTGTTTCACCAGCCAATCGAGGGTTTTGTCAGTTAATACGGATCGTTGCAAAGCCTGCAGGCGAGCCGGATCTTTTTCGATTTCCTTGACATACTCCTTGGGCTCGGTGCGAGTGGCCATTGCCTGTGACAGGATGGCCTTTTGCATGTCCTCTTGTTCTATCGAAATTTTCTCCTCGGCGGCAATACGCGAAAGCAGAATATCCGTTTTCACGCGCCGGGCGGCGGTACGACGAGAGTTATCGTAGATTTCCTCCTTATGTTTTTCAAATTCGCTCTCCGGCACTCCGCGATCCATATTTTGCCTCATGATTTGCGACATGGCCTGATTAGTCTCCTGCTCAAGAGCGCTTTCCGGCAGCGGAAACTCAACCCGTGCGTGAATTTCCTCAATAATTTGCTGACGCTGGGCCTGTCGGTTGCCGTATTTTTTCCGATTCTGCAAATCCTCAAAAACCTGATCTTTAAGTACCTCGAGGCTTTCTATTTTCAGACTTTCCAGAAACTTTTTATCCAGTTCCGGCAGTATGCGGGTACGCACTTCGTGAACTTCAAAGCGGTAGAGAGCTTTCTTTCCTGACAATTCAGGCACCTTGAAATCCCCAGGAAAATCCATTTCAGCCTCCTTTTTCTCCCCAGCGCTCATTCCCACCAGGCTTTCAACGACCACGGGAACCCCCATTTCCTGCTCGGTCGCGCCGGCTTCCTCCCAAGTATTCTCCTGTTTCCCCCAAATGGGTTTGTCGGGGATTATTTCGGCAATCGGGGCGCCATCGATCTCTCCTTCGTAGGATACCTTGACAAAATCCCCCTTGGCCGCCGCTCGATCGACTATCTCGAACTGGGAACGCTGCTTACGAATCTCCTCAATGGCAGTCTCGATCTCCTCATCGGAGACATCTTCTGATTCGATCACAGTGGGTATCCCTTTATACTCAGGAAGATTGAATTCGGGATTGATATCGACGGTAAAGGTAACCTGGCCTTCCTGGCCGGCATCAAATTCCCCGCCATCCATATCAATGAGGCCATAGATATCCATATCCGCTTCCTTGGCAGCCACTTCATAAGCGCCGGCGATTAATTTTCGCTTCAACTCTGCCCCCAATTCCTTCGCATATCGAGACCGAATAACCTGCGGAGGAGCTTTGCCGGGGCGAAATCCCGGAAGTCTTGCCTGCTTGATCAATTCTTTAAGGATAGAGTTTTCTTCCTTTAAGATCTCCTCCGGGGAGACGGAGACGATAAGTTTTTTGCGGGTCTCATTGACCTCTTCGATTGTAACATTCACCTTGGATGCCTGCTGTTGCGCTTGTGGAAATGAAAAAAAGGGGCAATAAACACAAAAGCCAACAAGTGGTCAATGTCTGAATTTGGCGGATTTCCACAACGAAAACGGTTCGTAGGAAAAGCGCACCTCATTTAAGCCGGGCTCGACCGCAACCGCTTTAAACGTTCCGAATAATTTGGAGATGGGAACCTCCATCCCGTTGACATAGGCCTTCCAGTCAGGATCCCAATTATCAATAAAGCTGACATAGACCGACTGATTACTTTGAAGGTTGAATTTGAGGATATCTCCATCGTAGTGAAGCGGTTCGATTTTGAGACCTTCCGAGGATTCCACATGTTCGGAATCAGCCAGGAAATCCTTCATCGTGGGATGATCCAGCCGCTCGGAGACAAAAAGGAGCTTAGGGCTCGAGATACCCATCAACTTGTTGAAATAGGGCTCTAATTCCGCATTTTTGACCTCACTGAAATCATCGAAAACCCTGCCGTAAAACTCCAGGTAATCGCTAAAATACCATGTATCGATAACGCCGACATTGAAATGCGGAAACTTCAAGGTGTAATAACTGCGAATCCGTGGAATGTAAAAAGCGGCCGGAATGAATTTGGCAAAATGAGGAGTTGATTTCCTGCTACTGTAAACATTGGAGTAAATCCACTGTTTCGCCCCACCGGTAAAGGACAATTCCACAAAAACTGCCACCGCCAAAAGACAAACTAGAGCAGAAGGAGCTAATCGGGAAGTGAAAAGCCCTGGCCTTTTTCCGGACAAAAACACAATTCCTGCCAGCAGAAGGCAGGCTGCCAGGTTCATGGCCAGAAATCGCCACTCCGTTCCTTTCAGGTGGTCAAACATCTTAATCCAGTAAGGATCGAATTTTTCATTATTGTAGAGCAACAACTGAATACTTCCGAAAAAAACGGCCGATTCAAAGAGAACTTTCAATAGGCGAAGGCGAATCCTGCCTTGGCCATTGCGACCGCTTTGCCGGGAGAAAACTAATCTCTCAAAATAAAGAAATGCCCTGCCCATTGCGAGAGCCAGCAATGGAACGAGAATGATGTTTAAACGGCCCCAGACTCGTAAACTGTCAAAACCGGGAAACCAATTATAAAGCAAATCAAAGAGGTAGGAAATTCTTCCATAGGTAATATAGGAAATTACCGAAAACCAGGCCAATCCAATAACGACAAAAAGCCAATCAGACCGCATTCTTTTTCGATTCAGAAATATCGACACCCCGAATATGACGAGCAAAAAGAACCCCGTAAAACCGAAATAATACCAGCCATCGGCTTGGGCCGAGGGGGGGAATATCAATGCCCCCAGGGTGTCCATACCGTCAAAATGAAAAGCGGTTGCAAATCCATAGTTTTTCCCTCCCCGGCTGGTCGTTCGTTCAAAAAGTTGAAACATTTTCGTGTAGTAGGGAAGGCAGAGGAGTGAAGCGACCGCCGCCGGCAGGAAACACGTAGTCAGAAATCGTAAATTGGAAACCGGTGGTGGTTTTGTGCTGAAGTGGAGCGCATCCCGTGTCTTCCCAAAGAGCAGCAAGACAACATAGGGAGGAATGAGAAAAAGACAGTAGTAACTGTAGTAGGGATATCCGGCGGTCAGTTGCATTATACAGGCGGCAAATAGAATCAGTCCGGTTTCACGGCTATTTTTGGCTTCCCGGGCGCGAGCAATTCCATACAGAATCCAGGGAATCCAGGCCGCTGCATGAATAGCGTTGGGAAACCGCAGGATATCCCCAATTTTAAAGCTGATAGAAAATACCAAGGCAGCAAAAAGAGCCCCTCGACGAGAGGGTAGAATCCGCCCCAGCCAAAAATAGAGCCCCAAACCGAAAAGAGCAGCGCCGAACACGGAAAATATTTGATGATCGAATACAGAATACCCTCCGAATATCTTGTAAATGAGGATCAGGGGAACATTCAACGGATAAAAAACCTGGTTAAATGGATTGGAGTAGAAGGGAAAGCCAGCTCCCTCTCCCGGCGACCAAAGCGGAAAGTGACCCTGGGCCATCAATTCCAGAAAGTAGGCTTTGTGAACATAATAGAGAACGTAAAAATCGTTGTCGATGGCAACCGGACTATTGGGCGAGAGAAAGGATCGAAAAAACAGAAACGGCCAAAGAAAAACCAGCGCCCCGCAACCGAAACCCAAGAGTCGGACAGTTGAAATCCGTTGGCCGAAGGAAGCCTGTAGTCGCTCAAATACCCTAGGAAACGGCTTCATTTTTTCCTTCGGTGTTTTGCAAAATTCGTCTTTGTGAAGACTCCCGGGTAACCTTCAGCAAATCGTTAACGGTGGGTAAAGCTTTGGCCCGAACGAATATCTGGTAGGAGAACATTCCCCTGCTCAGCTTTATAAATAAATGGTTCAGGGCGAGCAGGCTCCGGCTCAGGATATTATTCCCCAGGGCCTTTGGAAAGGGGGCCGGAATTCCTCGCAAATCGACAATTTCATAACCGCTTTGCCGAAGCAGGTCTTTCAAGGAACTTTGAGTCAAAAGACGACGGTGAGTAAGGTCCAGAATGCCTGATTTGCCGTATTGAAACTCTCCCAGAAGGAGGCGGAACCGGATAATAAAAAATGCTACGTTGGGAACCGTGATAATGATTGTGGTTTTCCCCTTGTTAGGAATGGCTTCACGAAGGCGATCAAGAAAATTTTCGGGGCTCGAGAGGTGCTCTATGATATCCAGCAATAAAATATAATCTTCCTCCTCCACCGGAAGATCGAGAGATTCGCAATCGAGATCTCCGGGAGTGAATTTATCGACGTTTGCAAGGTCTTCAAGTTGATGCCGGTCAACACCGTGTACATAGCACTCCTTTTTTTTAAGTTCCCGGGCCAAAAGTCCTTGTCCGCAGCCCAGATCAAGAATTCGGGAACCGTTGGGGATCGCCTCGATAACCAGAGTGTGGGAGGAGACATAACCCAACTTGAGGTCGTAGGCTTCCTGTGGCCCAAGCACGTCGAAGACCTTGCGATAGCGAATGCCCATCCCATGCAATCGGCTGGCGATGGTCGTCAGGACCACATCGCGAGCATATTTCAAGCCGTTGACGTAGCAAATTTCATCACCGTAATAGGTGGGTATGGGAATTTCCCTGATGACAAATTTTTTCAAAAGGAACTGGATGATGATTTCGGAATCGAAATGGAAATCGTTGGTATTGCTTTGAAACGGAACCTGGGCCAAGGCTTTGACCGAATAGATCCGGTATCCGGAATGAAATTCACTGAGATTAGACCCCAACAGCCAGTTTTGCACCTTGGTCAATATCCGGTTTCCGACAAGTTTGTAAAGCGGCATCCCCCCCTTGAGTGCATTACCGGGTTTTGACATTCGGCTGCCGAAAACGGCATCGCATTGCCCCTCGAGAACCGGCACGGACAATTCCTCCAGCATTTCCGGGGCGTATTGACCATCGCCGTGAAGAAGGGCCACCGCATCGAAATCGTGGTCGATGGCATATTGATACCCCAGTTTCTGGTTGCCGCCATAACCTTGGTTGACTGGATTGTAAAGGACTTCGATGTCCAGACCGGGATTATGGTCTTTAAATGCCAGGCCCTGGGCAAAAGTGTGGTCCTTGGAGGAATCGTCGATGATAAGAATACGGTAATTGTATTTTTTTAGGCTTTCGGGGATGCGGCGCAAAGTGTTCGTCAGAGTGCTTTCAGCGTTGTAAGCCACGATAAAAACCAGGAGGGATTTGCCCAATCCATTTTCAGATGTCATAACTGTATGGATTTACTAAAACGGGTTACCGTTTTTCGATTTCACCCTCGTATTTGAGTATAAGAGTGCAGTCGCCCGGCAGTATGAGCTCAAGGGAATAGGGTTGACCATGGAATGGGATGTTATCGGTCTGCAAACCACCCAGGTTGCCCGCCCCTTGTCCGCCATAAACCTCTGCATCCGAATTGATGACTTCCCTCCAGAAACCTGCCCAGGGCACACCGACTCGATAAGGCGCTCGCTCCACGGGAGTGAAGTGGCCAATAACGGCCAGGGTATCTTCCGGTTTTTCATTCCGGCGCACAAACGAAATTACCGAACTTTCAGCATCGTCGTATGAAATCCATTCAAAACCGTCGGGATCGTTGTCAGTCTCATAAAGAACCGGTGAGGCTCGATAGAGGGTGTTCAAGTCGCGCACGATCAACTGCACTCCTTCATGGTCCTTAAATTGAAGCAGATGCCAATCGAGGCTATTGTCGTAATGCCACTCTCTGGACTGGCCGAAATCGCTGCCCATAAAAAGTATCTTTTTTCCCGGCCAGGCCCACATCAATGTGTAAAGAGCCCGCAGGTTACAGGCTTTCTCGGTCATGGATGAGGCTGCCATCTTCATAATCATGGAACCCTTCCCGTGGACCACCTCGTCATGGGAAAAAACCTGCACAAAATTTTCGCTGAATTGGTAAACCATCCCGAAAGTGAGGTTATGCTGGTGCCATTTTCGATGAATCGGGTCTTTTGAAAAATATTCGCAAGTGTCGTTCATCCAACCCATATTCCACTTAAAATCGAATCCCAACCCCTCCTCCGAGGCTGGCCGGGTCACTCCGGGCCAGGAGGTGGATTCCTCCGCAATCATAAGAACACCAGGGTAATATTGATGTACCAATTCGTTGGTTTTCCGTAAAAACCGAACCGCTTCAATATTTTCCCGGCCCCCGTATTGGTTGGGGATCCACTCCCCTTCCTCCCGGGAATAATCGAGATAAAGCATGGATGCGACGGCATCGACCCGCAGACCGTCAATATGGTAGCGGTCCAACCAGGACAGGGCGCTGGCAGTAAGGAATCCGCGCACTTCGTGGCGACCATAATTAAAGACCAGGGTGCCCCATTCGCGGTGAAGACCCTGCCGGGGGTCGGCATGCTCGAAAAGCTGCGTGCCGTCAAATTCGGCCAACGCGAAATGGTCCACCGGAAAATGCCCCGGCACCCAATCGACAATGATACCGATCCCGTTGCGGTGTAAAGCATTCACTAGGTAAATAAAGTCATCCGGATCGCCGAAACGATGGGTGGGAGCAAAAAATCCGGTTACCTGATAACCCCAGGAACCATCGAAAGGATGCTCCGAAAGAGGCAAAAACTCGACATGGGTATAGCCCATGTCCTTAAGATAATCTACCAGATCCGAAGCCATTTCCCTGTAGCTGAAAGGCCGGTTGCCGTCCTCTACAACCCGTTTCCATGACCCGGGATGAATTTCGTAAATGCTGATTGGCATCTTTTTCCAGTCGGTTCGGGCGCGGGCCTCGATCCACCCTGCGTCATTCCAGCAATCGGTTTTAACCTCGTGAATAATGGAGGCATTATGCGGAGGCGCCTCGAAATAAATGCCGAACGGATCCACCTTGAGACGAACAAACCCATCGGTGCCTAAAATCTCGAATTTATATTTCTGCCCCGCCACCAGACCGGGGATGAAGATTTCCCAAATACCGCTCGTTCCCAAGGGACGCATGGGATGGTAGCGCCCATCCCAATTGTTAAAATTACCGACAACAGAAAGCCTTTTGGCATTGGGAGCCCAAACAGCAAAGGACACCCCCTTTACACCCTCAATCTCCCTCGGATGGGCGCCTAGTTTTTTATATATCCGGTGCTCATTGCCCTCGTTGAACAAATAGGTGTCCTGCTCGCTCAAACTTGGCAAAAAACTGTAGGGATCGTAAAACTGCCGGATTTCGCTGTTGCCCCGTTCGATTCGCAAGCGATAGCGGAAAACCTGGTTTCGATTGCCGATCAGTCCCTCAAAAAACCCTTCGGGTGAAATTTTTTCCAGACGGTATCGTTTCTCCGGGACGCTTTCATAATCGATCACCTCGCAACTTGCCGCATCGAGAATCAATGCCCGCACAATGAGCCTTTTCTTCCCCTTGTGGGTACACGGATGCATCCCCAGAAGACTGTGGGGATGCCCGTGCTGGGCTTTCAAAAGAGCCTCAAGTTCGGCCGGATCGATTATCACTTAGCTGCTTGCTATTTAATTGCTTCAGTTATTAAAAGCGCCCTTATTAACCAGAAATGTCGCTCTCTGCCAAGCTGGAATAGTTTCGGATGTCCCTGTCGGCAGAGTCATCCGGTAATTCAACTCCTGCGGATACGCTGTATTATATCTGGAATAATAAAACAGAATTTCAAGAAACACAAAATCCAGATACCCCAGGAAAGGTAAACCAGGTACCTTGGGGCAAGATTCATTCCGCCAAGTAAAATCATTGAAATTGCCATGGCCTGCCCGGTCAGACTCATTGCCAATTCCATCACCCATCTGGGAATGCGGCGGGACAGGGCGCCTTCAGCCTTAAAGTCCCGGAGAAAGTAGGAAAAAAGAAATACTACACCCGAAAATACCCCGAGGATAATCAGAAACGCGGCCAGCTTATAATTCATGCTCGACATGGACAGTGACAATTTGAGCATGCCCATGAAGCTAGGTCAATCATGCCCATTGGAGATTTTCGCAGCAATATCAAAAGGAAATTCATACAAAGGATTGATTTCCCTAACCTGTTAATATATTGTTGCTCAAAATTCTCATCTCCCCTAAGTAATTTTCCCGTGAAGATAATAAAAGAACAACAGGATGGTCTCAAAATCCTCATTCTGGACGGCAGGCTTGACGCAATAAATGTAGAAGTGGTGGAAAAGACGGTTAAAGAGGCGCAAGCTGAAAAAGGGAGCAAAGTCCTGCTGGATATAAGTAAAATGTCCTATATCAGTAGTATCGGGCTGCGTGTTTTCCTGATGTCGGCCAAAAAGGCGGAAGCGGATGGCGGTAGGTTCGCCCTTTGTTCACCCTCCAGCAATGTTCAGTTGACTTTAGAAATTGCCGGTTTTGTTAAAATCCTCAATATTTACAATTCGCGTTCGGAAGCAGTTGAATCTTTTTCCGGAAATTAGATTGAGCGATAGTTTCAGTCTTCCAATTTGGAAGACTTTGTCTTCAATAGGTTTTTTTCAAGGATCAGGACATTGAATACCCCCTCCCGACGGTATTTGATCTGATCCATAAATTTTTTCAAGATATGAATTCCAAGCCCTCCGATGGAACGATCGGCCAGCGACGAATCCAATTCCCGCCGTGCGCTGTATTTCAGAGGATCGAAGGGAATGCCATCATCGCGCACTACAGCAACCAGGAAATCTTCGGCCTTGGTTAAATCCAGGTCTATGCCGTGCTCTCTCCTATCCTTATAGCCATAGGAAACTATATTGGTTAGGATTTCCTCCAGGCAAAGGTTGACGGCATAGCGCACATCTTCGCCGATATCATTAGTTTCAAAAAAACATTCCAAATCCTCTCGCAACGAATCTAGCTCAGATAGTTTATTCTTGTAGCTTCGTTTCATTGATCGATTATCCCCATCGATTGATCATAATTTACTTCTGGCGCTAGAAAAATCGAATTTCAAGCAAGGAAAAATCGTCATCAAAGTTGTTACGGCCTTGCACCTTTTGAGCAAATGGAACCATGGAGGCAACTTTGTTTCCGGCTTGAGAGTCAAGTATTGAGTTTGGGTTCGCCAATTCGTCCGCAAACTCGTCGATAGTCATGAGACCCCTGCCATCGGCGTATTCCAATTCATAAACACCGTCGCTGAATAGATAAAGCCGGCTACCGGGCGCCACCCGGGTTACGGCCGATTCAAAAGTCATGCCGGAGATACCGCCCACTACCATGCCAGCGGTTTTCAGCATCTTGATAGGCCTTTCCTCCACAGATGGATTGCCCACAAGAATGGCAGGAGGATGTCCCCCGCTGGAATAGGCCATTTCCCTGCGCTCCCTGTCATAAACGCCATACCAAATAGTGAAATACATCTGGTTGTGCTTTTCCATCTCAAAGGCCTCGTTGAGGCCCTCGAGTACCGCCTTGGGGTCCGTGAAATTAATGCCGTCGAGAGACTGGGATCGCAAAACATTGATCGCCGAGACAGAGAGCAGCGCTGCGCCTACACCGTGCCCGCAGACGTCGATCAAGTAGGCCGCAAATCGATTTTCATCGATCCAGTGATAGCCAAAAGAATCTCCTCCAAGTTGAGTGGAGGGAATGAACACCCAATCCGTGGCCAAAACCGGAGTGTTGAGTTTCTCGGGTAAAAGTGAGATAACATATTTATTGGCCTCCTCGAGTTCCGTCTTGAGGGTATTCTGGCTGGCCAGGAGAGCTTGGTAGGCCTCGTCTCGCTCTTTCAGCATCACACGTTCGCGATCCCGCAGATTTTTTCTTTCAAGACATGCGCTGATCCGGGCGTTCAGGAGGACTGGATTGAACGGTTTCATCAAATAATCCGCAGCCCCCATTTCAATACAACGCACCACACCATCGAGTTCGTCCAGGGCAGAAATCATGAGTACCGGAATATGTCGCAGTTCTCTATCTGCTTTCATTTGTCTGAGGACCTCGAATCCATTCACTTCCGGCATAATCACGTCGAGTAATATGAGATCGAACCGCTCCATACGGACTTTCTCGAGGGCCTGAAGTCCATTAACTGCCGAGGTTACTTTATAACCCTTTTTTTCGAGCCGGCGGGAAAGCAAATTGCGATTCAAGGCATTATCATCGACAACGAGAATGGAATTTTTTTTACCGTTATCGCTATTGGTAAAAGGCGGACTGGAGGCGGGAATCTCAATAGGATTTATCTTCGGATCGGGCTTAATATTGGAATTTTTCGTTTCTTCGGGACTACCGGCTTCCGTTATTGGGATTACACGATCAATGGAGGAAAGAAATTTTTTGGCTTTTTCATGGATAAGTTGCAGATCCTCGACGAGTTGTTTTCCCTCTTCCTCAGCATCTTCAAGTAGCATTTCACTATAACCCATAATGCCATTGATAGGGTTTCGCAGTTCGTGCCGAAGATGGGAGCCATAGTCGTTCCAGCCATCGCGTTCGATCAATATTCCGGCCTGGTCGGGATCAAGCAGGTTAAGAATATTTTGGAAAAGCAGATTGCTCGCGTTTTTAATGAGAATGATATCGGGAGTAAACTCTTTCAAATCGAGATCTTCCACTTTTTTCAGCAGTCGTTCGATAATCTCACCTATGACCCCTGCCGGCCCACGCAAATCGCTCTGCATTTGTTTTATCAATCCGGATTGAACCGAATCGAACTTAAACTCCGAATTCAGGGGCGTTGAGGCGGCGACCTGCTTGCCCGTTCTTTTTTCAGGGGTCAATTCGCTCATGAATCCTGCTCTGAATTCAGGAGGGCGTTAATTTTCCCCAATAGCCGAGCCAGGTCAACGGGCTTGGTGTCAAAATCGTCACAACCGATTTCCCTCGCTTTTTTACGGTCGCTGGACATGGCATGCGCAGTCAACGCGATGATCGGAATGCCGCAAGTCCTTGGGTCTGCTTTGATTTCCTGTGTTGCAGTCCACCCATCCTTGACTGGCAAACTGATATCCATCAGGATTAAATCCGGTCTTTCAGCCACTGCCGCATCGACTCCCTGCTGGCCATCGATAGCCATAATTACTTTGAAACCTTTCCTTTGGAGACGACGGGAAAGCATATCGCGATTCAATTCGTTATCTTCAACAAGGAGGATTTTTGGCTCAGTCATGGTTATTCAGTAAATTCTTTTAGAACGATCAATTAACGGTTAGTCGGGTGACGAGGATGCATTGACTTTAACTGGATTATTTTTTGGCCTCCACTAAGTTTTGCACAATGGTAAGCAATTCATTCTTGTTAAAGGAACCCTTCTGCAAGATTTTGTTCACATTGCTGTTCAGTCGCGATAAGTCTTTCTCCGTTAATTCCTTAGCGGTTACTACTATGATGGGAATTTGAATATTCCGCTCATCCTTTCGCATTATTTCAATAAAAGAGAAGCCATCCATTTCGGGCATCATGATATCAAGAAGAATAAGGTCCGGTAAATATTCCTCAAGCCGGTCAAGACCTATTCGCCCGTTTTCAGCTTCCGTTACCAGCCAGCCCTCTTTCTCCAGCATCCTCCCCATTACCTCCCGGGCCGCCTCATCGTCCTCCACCATTAAGACCTGCCCTTTCTTTTCCACTGGTTTATACTTGTAAAGTATTTCCACCAGGCGTTCCCGTTCAACCGGCTTGGTCAGGTAATCGGCCGCACCCAGCATAAAACCCATTTCCTGCTCTTCCGTCATGGTAAGCATGATAACGGGAATGTCGGATAATTCTGGATCCGATTTTAATGCTGTTAAAACGGACCATCCGTCGATTCCCGGCATGACAACATCAAGGGTGATCACGTCCGGAAGCAACTCTTTGGCCAGTTGCAATCCTATATCGCCGGTCGGCGATCCGATTACCTTGAAACCTGCCCGGCTTAATATACGGTCCAGAAGGTTTCGGGAAGAGCTATCGTCGTCTATGCATAAAACCGTGCCGACATAAGTCTTTTGGTCATCAAATTTTTCTATGCTGTCGAAGACCGCTTTTTGCAGTTCCTCTCTTTTATGCTTGGCCTCCGCAATGGTTTCCCCGAACTTGGTTACCTCGACATGGACGGGTATTCTAACCGTGAAAGTAGTTCCCTCATCCAATGTGCTCTCAACCTCAATATGACCTTTCATCAACTCGCAAAACCGCTGGGTAATGGCTAGTCCAAGCCCCGTTCCGCCATATTTACGCGTGGTTTGCGAATCGGCCTGGATAAACGGCTGAAAAATCTTTTCCACCTGCTCAGGACTTAAACCGATTCCGGTATCTTCGACACTGAAATTAATCCACTCCCCTTCATCCGGTCTAAACCGGCGGCAGGCTCTCAGGATGATCGTACCTTCGTGGGTAAATTTGCTCGCATTGGAAAGCAGGTTGAAAAGGATTTGCCTCAACTTTGTCATGTCGCCATGGCAAGAGCCCAGGTCCTCAGAGAAATCCGTTTCCAGTTTATTGGAATTTTTTTCCACCAACGGATGCACGGTAGTCACTACATCCTTGAGCATCGGTTCGATTGCAAAGTCCTCCAGGTAAAGATCCAGCTTCCCGGCCTCAATTTTTGATATATCGAGAACATCGTTGATAAGGCCGAGCAATTGTTTGCCCGAAGAATGAATTTTGCTGAGGTCGGGAATCAATTGGTCCAGCCCTTGGTCTTCAGCCTCCTCAATGAGCATTTCGCTGTAGCCGATAGTGGCATTGAGAGGCGTACGCAACTCGTGGCTCATATTGGCCAGAAATGCACTCTTGGCCTGGCTGGCCTCCTCGGCTTGTTCCTTGGCCGCAATAAGTTCCTGATTCTGGGCGTTGAGCCGTTCCTGGCCCTGTTTGATTTCTTCCGCCATATGGTTAAAACTGGTTCCCAGATCGCCAATTTCATCACTCCTTCGTAAATCGGTACGGTGATTTATATCGCCGGAGCCCAACCGCTTGTGAGCCACTACCAGTGTCTTGATCGGGGAAACCAGTGACCGGGCGAAAAAAGCCGCCAAAATGCCTGCCAGCAAAGCGCTGATAACCGTACCCGCAATTATCGAAGTTAATTTTTCACGAAGCGTGGTATAAAAAAAACCCACGGAGCGGTCCGCCTGTAAAATTCCTACAATAACTCCCGTCGAATCATAAATGGGTGCGCTGGCGGATATCCATAGTCCTTCCTCATCTTCATAAAGCCCGGTCGAGGAAGAATTTCCTCCAAGAGAGCTCAATTGGTGAGGTTGGGCTGGATACCGGTTGCCCACAAAAAATTCACCCATTTCATTTCGATCCGTCATAACCACGAATTCCAGGTCGTTGGTCTTCTCAAAATCCCAGGCGGAACGTAATGTGTAAATAGGGCTGCCTTTACCCCCAAGATCGTTGTGGTTTTTTATCTTTACGAGCTTGTCGCGTATGATTTCAAACTCCTCCGGGGCGGCAAGTTCCCGATTTTCATCAAGGTAAATGAATTGATGAATATCCCCGTCAATGAGCGGAGCGGCCGAGTTGACAATGGCCAGGAGTTCATTGGCCAACATTTTTTCCAGCTCTTTCTTGCTTTGATTCATGACAAAGTAGGCGGACAGACCCACCGATATCACGATCAAAAAGATCGAGAAGAACAACAGACGAAGGTAAAAGCTGATTCGGGGCATAAACAAAAAATAGGGGTATTAATAGGAGAAACTTGCGGCTAAACTGACAATCGTCTTATCGCCGGTATTGAGACCGTCGATTGTTCGGGCCAAAGTGAATGAATAGTACCTACCTGATTTACCAGCCCAACCAAAAGTAAAATCGAGGTTGTGTGCGATTTCCTTTAACTCGGGAAACCGTGATGCTGTGAATCCCGGTCCACCGATATCCAAACCGGATACCGACCGTCTGAGCCGGTAACTCAGACTGAGGTCCAAACGCTGGCCAAACCTCCGGAAAATACCGGAGGTTACGAAATATTCTTCGGGAACATTTTTGTTGCGCCACAAATAACCTACCTCTCCGATGGCTCCGAAGCCTTTCGGAAATGTCTTTCCAAACAAAAGAGATCCCGAGAAACCGGAGGCCCCGTCCCCCACGGCGGAGGGAAAACCGACCTCGTAGTTGCCCTCGATCACACCACCCAGACGAAGCGCGATAGAGGGCATCCATTCCCGACCCTGGCTGAACTCATCGACCAATTTCCAGCGCAGCCCAATCAATGTATCCATCAGGCCGTCCTCCGTACGCCCTTTATCTGTTGTTCGCACATAGCCCAAGCGCAGATCAAGAGCGATGTTTGACCTCAGTCCATAGTCTAAAAAGATGCCTGCAGTATGCTGATCGATCCGCTCCGGGTAATCCATTTTTTGACCCGCCCCGTAAAATTCGTCAAATGTTTCAAAGGTATAGGACAGAGCCACTTCCCATCGAGAGGGTTCCGGCAGCCAGGCCGATTGCCCTCTAACCATAACGTTGCCCATCGGCAGGAGTAAAATAATCAATCGCAACAGGTTAAATCTTCCACCCTTTGCGCAGAAAAAATTCGGGTTAATTACTTTTATCATCTGCAATTTTAATTTTGTACCGAATTTCCAGAAAGTAGATCAAAGCGGTCATTTGCTCTTCATCCAATTTTCCCGCCAGGGAGGACAGGTCGATTTTACTTTGGACTGTTCTGGGCAGCCGTTTCTGATATTGGAGGAGTAGTTGATTTTGCTCGTCCCTGAGCGATGGTAAATCCTTTGTCGCCACTTTGCCCGCATAGACGGATTTCCCAAGATGATAAAGTTCCGGTTTAATTTGCCGGGGAGGTCGCGGACCGCCGCCGATATAGCTGCCCGATGCTGCCAAATCAACAACTGACAGGAAAAATACGGATCCGTATGCCAACAGCATCCGTACCATCAATCTTGATAAACACTCCATAACCGCTAATTTAAAAACCGGAGCCCATCCCCCGCTTTTGGGCATGCCTGTTGTTCCGATTGACAATAAACATGCCCAAATCGCCTCGTTTTGGCAATAATTTATTCAAACGGTTTTGGGGACAAATTTTTACGGTTCTTCGCAATTCTTGTGGCATGCCCTGCTGGCCAGTCCTGAAACCCGACATTTTTCTCCCGCGCTATCCTTCCAAAAGTATGGCAAGGCAATTTTTCAGTTTGCCCCAAAATTTAACTTGTGCCCAAAAATGTCCGTCTGCATAGTCCGAACTCCGTGTTTTCGGGATTAAATTTTACCAATCTAGCCTTACTATTCACGGTCGCTCAAGCCCCGGATCAACCTCCTCAACTAAGTTCCGACCAGGCCATCGTCTTCGACAGTGCGGCCCAGAGTACCATAGCTCGGGGCAATGCCACCCTGACACACCAAGGGTTGACTGTGATAGCGGATGAAATTCGTTACTTCGCCCCCCAAAACAAAGCCAACGCAGAGGGAAATACCCGCCTGCATTACGGAAATTTCCGGCTCGTCGGCCAGGGTCTGGTTTATGAGGTGGACAGCAAACGGACAACCTCGGAATCCTTCCGCTTGGGCGCCCCGCCCCTCTTTGCCGAAGGAAACGGTTTCAGTGGGACAAGGGACAAGATCACGGTCGAAAAGGTGATCCTGCATTTTGGGGAACCTTCCCCGGTCGGTCTCAACATCAAAGCGGACAAAGCCAACGTCTATCCGGAAGATCGGGTCGAGGCTGAAAATGTCACCTTCCGCATTGGGAAATTTCGTATTTTCAAACTGCCGCACTACCGCCAGAGCGTGGATACCCTGGCTATCTTGCTCTCCGCCAAACTGGGATACCGGGACAACCTGGGAGCCTATTTCCGCTCCAACAGCCTCTTCCCTGTGAGCGAAAATTTGAGGGCCGGGGCCGTCCTTGATACCTACACAAAGCGGGGTCTCTTGGTCGGTCCAGCTCTTGAATGGCGATTGGAGAGACCGGACAACCGGGCCGTTTTTCAATTGGAGAGCGGTTATATAAACGATAGCGGCGATCGTGGCCGCGACCTCCAGGGCCAACCAGTAGATAAGGATCGTTATTTTCTAGCCCTTCATCATCAGCAAGAGGTTGGTGGGCAATTGTCGATAAACGCCCTCCTCAACGCCTGGAGCGATTCCGAGATATTACGGGATTTTCGGCCTGACCAATTTCGTCACAACCAGCAGCCCGATAATTTTGTGGAAACCGTCTACCGGGGAGAAAACTTTTTCCTGACGGGATTCGTCCGTTTCGCCCCCAACGACTTTCAAAACATACAGGAAAGGCTACCGGAAATCCGTTTCGATTGGATGCCCTCGCAAATCTTTCAATCCGATTTTTATCAAAGTTTTAGCGCCTCCTATGTTCGGCTGGAGGAAGAAACGATAAATCTGATGCCAGAGCTTGAAAGCGACCGTCTTGATTTCTTTTACACCCTTTACAAGCCTATTGAGATCCGCAAATGGCTGCACTTGTTACCCGTGGCCAGCACCCGGCTGACCCACTACGCCGATACCCTGGGCAGCGGTGATTCATTTACCAGGGTTATGGGCGAATTTGGCCTCGACGTTGAAATGAAAGCCCACGCAACCTGGGAATATCAGAACGAGCGCTGGGGAATTGATGGGCTGCGTCACCTCGTCAAACCGGTGGCGCGCTGGCGCTACCTTCCTGGGGGCAACAATGGTAACACGGAAATTATTCCCATCGACCGCGAAGTGTTCAGCACCAGCCTGCCCCCGGTCAGCCTGGCCAACATCCGCAATATTGACGACCTGACGGATCTCCATGTTCTTCGCCTGGGAGTCGAAAACCTGCTTCAGACCAGGGATGGCGATTACGGTTCCCGAAACCTGGTGGAGCTGAACTTTTATCAGGATATTCTTTTTTCGGCCAATCCAGGGGAGGACGAATGGTCGAATTTTTTTACTCAATTGAATATCCAACCAATCGATTGGTTCAGTTTCGGTCTCTACAACAAGATGAATACCGAGCAACTCACTTCGGAGGAGACCCGCACCCGATTTAGGCTCAGTGATGGCGATATTTGGGTATTATCCCTTGAGACCGATAGTCTGCAGCGGCAAATTAACCAGTACGATATTGATTTCTTCTACAAGTTCAACGAGCGTTGGGCTTTTCGCAGCCGTTGGAGAATTGATACCCGGCGGGATGACTTGACGGAGCAAATATATGCCATCCGCCACCGAATCGCCAATACCTGGGATATCGAATACCAGCTTGTTTTCCATGAAGGAAGTTCCCGCGAAGACGGTTTTAACTTTAATATCCGTGTCAGCTTGCTAAGTTTCTAGGATCTGCCTGCTAATAACCGAAACAACAGAGTTAGAGTAGAAAATAAGACTAACCATGCCGCCCGCCGCCGAAGCCTTTATTCAGCCACTGGAACATCCGGTGAAACTGCCTCTATTCGAGGGCCCTCTGGATTTGCTTCTATACCTCATCCGTAAAAACGAGATCGAGATTTATGATATTCCGATCCAGACCGTTACACGGCAGTATATTAAAATCCTCAATCAAATGGAGAAGCTCAGCCTGGAGGTAGCGGGAGAATTTTTTGTCATGGCGGCAACTCTGATGCATATTAAAAGTCGCATGTTGCTGCCCCAAAACGAGCAGGTGACCGAAGGTGCGCTGGAGGAGGAAGAAGAAGCCGATCCCCGCTGGGAACTGGTCCAACAACTGTTGGAATACAAGAAATTCAAGGAAGCCGCCTTTAAAATTGGTGACCTTATGGCTGAGGCGCAAAAATTTCTGCCCCGCCAAGGTAAACCCTCCAAAGAAGAAAAACTACCCCGCGACCTCCTGCCGACGGACAAAATCGAGGTTTGGAACGTTTTTAACCAGGTGCTCCGGCGACTGTCCGATAAAATCATCATTGGTGAAATTCATGGTGAGGTGGTCACGGTGTCCGACCGAATGGAAGACCTCCTGGCTATCCTGCAAAAACGTCGAGAATTTCGCTTTACCAGCTTGTTCACTGAAGGGGAGCACAGTATCAATTTCCTGGTCTCCACCCTGTTGGCCGTCCTTGAGTTGGTGCGATTGAGAAAAATGAACATTGAGCAGCAAGGGGACTTCGAGGATCTCCTTTGCACCGCTTGCGAGGAACCGGAGACCATGGTCGTTGTCGATCAGGTACCGGAGGAATCGACCCAAAACAGTGGATCCGAATAATTCCGTCTTGATATTTTTTCGAAAACCAACACTTCTGCAATTCGTGAAAAATAATTCGCCAAAACCGGATAGCCATCTTTTGGGGATCGGCCTTGACCATAAGGACGGGCATAAACGCATTACCACTGCGGAAAAATTTTCCATTGTAGGAGGCTCGGAAGAAACTCACGAACGCATGACGGAGACCGTCGTGAAGACTTTCGAAAACCTCAAGGATCGCGGTAAGGAGCTGAAAGATGTCGAACCTAAAGAACTGGCAGAGATATTGGCCAAAAATGTGCCGAAATCCTGAGAAAAAGACTTCATTTATCCACTCCTTGACTTGCCCAACAATCCTGCAAATGTCCTCAACATCATGTCTGAAAAAATGCTCGATCTAAATACGGAAACTTTCGATAACGCCATAACGAGTTCGCAGACTCCGGTTTTGGTGGACTTCTGGGCACAATGGTGCGGACCATGCAAGCAAATGGCGCCCATCCTGGAAGAACTGGCCAAGGAAATGACCGGGCAGCTTCAGGTAGCCAAGGTCGATATCGACCAGAATTTCGATCTGGCCAAACAATTCGGTATCCAATCGATTCCCACCTTGGTATTATTCAAGGAAGGGAAAGCGGTCGAACAAATCGTCGGTTTACGCGGCAAAGAGGACTTGCAGGGGAAAATCTCCCCTCACCTGTAATATTCTGGTTCCCTCTGAAGAGGCTCGGCTTATTCATCAGTTACAGGCATTTGGCCGGATAAATTTATTTCACTACAATCGGTTGTAACCCCGTTTCCCTCCCTCGCGTTCCCATTTCAATGCGGCCTCACGAGTAGTGCGTCGGCCAACCTGCCGAATTTTGACACCAGGTAAAATAATTTGATGCTCGGCCTCCCGGCTCAATAGATCATTTGTAATGCCCCGATGAATAGATCTTCGCCCCTTCATGAGGTGATATTTGTAAGTGTCCCGATTTTCCATGTTTAAATCCATTCTTATATTTTGTTTTATCTCTAATTTAAATATATTACACGCTTCTTACATTGTCAATTATGTTAAATTAATTTTATTGTATTTGTATGCTATTGAATATCAATATATTACCTAATAAATTCATTATCTTTATAAAATTTTACGTAAAGAATATAGTCAAATTAATTTCGGATACACTTCTCTTACAGCAAGAATTAAAAATATATTTGTTAATATTCACCTCTTGTTGGGGCAAGCTTCCCGTATTTTGAAAGTCGAAAAAAATTCCTGAATTAGTTTTTGAATCGATCTGCCCAGGCCGTTCACGGACTTTTCTTTAATTGATTCCACCGTTCTACATCCATCTCGGTTCCATCCGGCAATATTGCCTCCAAAACATTCTCCGCATCGCGAAGCTGGTCTATCTCAATTTTAGCGTCACTTAAATCTGCGCGAAAAAGATTAACGTTGTTAATGGTTGCGTCTTGAAAGATTGCTTCGGTCAAATCGGCAACTGAGAGATTTGCGTCTATTAAGTTAGCTTCGCTCATATCGGCTTGGTGAAGAATTGCATAACGTAAATCGGTTCTCTCCAGTTGTGCTTCCCGCATCGAAGAATTGGATAAGTCCGCGTATTGTAAGTCGGTTTCCTGAAAAATGGCTTCATCGAGGACCGCATGGCGCAAATCGACGCCATTCATGGAAAGACCTCCGAGGTCTGCCCCAGCCAAAGACGCCTGGGTCAAATCTGCCCCCTCAAGGGAGATGATGGGATTGATTTTAGCAAGTAACCTCGACTCTTGAAGGAAACGCAGAAGAATGCCTTTTCTGGTTCCATCCAGGCTTCGCAATGCCGCGAAAGTGTGGGCTTGCGCAACGGCCCTTTCCGGGGAATCGATTGGCGATTCTTTCAATTTTTCTTTCAGAACCAAATCTGTCAGACGCTCCAGGTAAGCCCGTAATGCCTCTTCTCTGGAACGATCAGCGGCAAGATCACGTTCATGCTGTGCGCGTTTGGCGAATGACCGTGCTTCTCTTCCCAAAAAGACGCTGAGGCCGACTACTATTAAGGGAATTAAAAGAGGAATTAAAATATTCTCTAACCAATCCCAAAGCGTTTTGTCCTTGAAGCCGAGATAGTCCCAAAAAAGCGATATGGCTGTATCTATCTTTTCGCTTCCAGCAAATCTATTTGAAGTTTTATTTTCCCCATCCGAGGCCACAGGTATCGTATCCAATGTTTCCACCGAAGTGGAAATTCCGGAACTGAAGCTAATTATTGGAAAGCCAAGGACCACTATTGACAGAAGCCCCAAATTTGAAGCATGGGTTACTTTGTGCCGGAATTTGACGATCAAAATAAGGACAGATCCGAACATCACGGATTCAAAAATAGTGAATATCAAATTTTTGACAAGTTCTAATCGAAAAAATCGGGACCCTGAGCCAATTAGCAAAGGAGATAACCTATGGTCATTCTATTGGAGCCCATCCCTACCTTGCGCAGTTGATACAAAGAATGGCATCCGGTTGGGCCTCTAATCGAGCTTCCGCGATCTCTTTTCTGCAAAAGGGGCAAATTCCATAGGTTTCCTTATCAATACGCACCAAAGCGTTTTGCAAATTTTGCAATTCGGATTTCAAGCGGCGTTTGGCGTTGAGCGCCATTTGCTGCATCTGCATCGAATCCAAACGCGACAGGCGTCCGATGGCGACATCTGGAGCGATGGGTTCAGTGTCAGCATCCTCTGCACTTAGCTTGTTATTAATCTCCTCAACTCTTGTTCCGATGAGAGACCTGAACTTTTCCAACCTATCCTTGTTCATTGAGATTCATGATTTTACAGTTCGAAGAAGCTATACCCAAAATCCCACATGGATTTTGCCCGCTTCTTCCTCCAGTGCCGGCCCGATTACTTCAATCCGCGCTGCTCCTTGAGCTAATATTTCGCGGCAATGCACATGCAGGCTGGGATTTTCCGGATGGTTGCCGATGATTTCATACAATTTTTCGATACCCAAAGCAAACACTACTCGGCGTACACCTCCCCAAAAGATAGCCCCGGAGCACATGGGACAAGGTTCGGCGCTGGTATAAAAGGTGTAACCCATAATTTGCTCCTTGCTAAATTCTTTCGATGCTTTGCGCATAAGATTCGTTTCGGCATGCCCCGTGCAATCGCTCTCAGTCACCACCGTATTTTCCGCTTCCAGCAGAATATTTCCCTCCCCATCTACCAGAATTGCGCCGAACGGATGATTTCCGTTTTCCCTTGACCGGAGGGCTACCTCGATTGCCGCACGGAGAAATTTTTCATCAGCAAAGCTTAAATCCATAATCCTGGAATATCGAAGTACGGATTATAAGCCAACCGGGATGCTGAAGATCGATCCGTCATTGAATCTCTGGAAAAAACGACTACCGGGGGTATTGTCTGCAAAGGTGAAAATCCAATCCGGGTTGTCTCCGAAAAGAAAAAACCAGCGATAAGTGAC
>JAJFLV010000201.1 GCA_021772535.1 Opitutales bacterium
TCATGGCAGCGGTAGCGCTGTTTATGGTTGGGCGTCTTGCCAAATTTAATGATATTTTCACTTCCACAGTGCCGACAATTAATAATTTTAGTAACCATGCACTAAGAATAAACTGCCTAACGCTATTTGTACAGCAAAAACTACAAAATAACATTCTTTTTTTATGCACTACCGGGGGTTTTCCCTATGACGTCTTCCGAAGAATATCCGGTTATACTCTGAAAAGCTGGATTAACATACTGGATTGAACGTTGAGAGTCAGTGATCACGATAATTTCAACGGCCTGCTCAATAGCAGTGACAAGACGGGCTTGTTTTTCCTCAAAATTGGCCCGCTTAACTACCTCGGCCAGAAGATTTGCTGTCGCCTCCATAAAGTTCACGTCATCTTTGGTAAACATCCGGCTCTCGGTAGTATGCGCTGTTAGAATACCAAACGGATCCTCACTTTTACCAATAATAACAGTTATTCCACTGACTACTTTGTGATCAATGAGGAGAGGTGGACATTTGAAACGCTTTTCTGTTTTTAGATCATCCATGACAACGGCTTTATGCGAATGTAATGTATACCCAGCCTGTGAATTCTTACCCGTGCCCACCGTAGCGGAGCCAACAAGACCCTTTTCCCAACCAGACCCAGCCCGCATTAAAAGAGCTTTTTGGTCAGGAAGAAGTTGCAGGATCATGCTGAACTTGATCCCCATAATTTTTGATACAACGTCAACGGTTTCATCAAAAAATTCGTCAAGGCTAACATCGGCAAGAGCGATTCGCCCAAGTTTGGCAACCGCTTCCTGCTGGAGAGCCCGTGTCCTCAACTCTTTTTCCATGTATTTTCGCCGGGAAAGGTCCCGAATTATCGCCATAACGGCCCAGTTCTCGCTGTGGCCGCAGCTTGAAAGCGTCAACTCCAGTGGGAAGCGGCTTCCATTCACGCGCAGACCCGTAAATTCGATTGCCCGATCCATGCACCCGCTTGTGTTTTCCATTCGCAAACAGGGGCTATCGACTTCTATGTTTTTTTCTTGAAATTCTTCTGGAATCAACCGGGTTAGCTCCTGGCCCCGCAAATCTGCCGTGCTGCGGCCAAACATCTCTTCGGCCGCCGGGTTGGACATTTCTATTTTGCCTTCCCTGTCTATGATTATGATGGCATCTTTGCTGACCTCGAATAAAGTGCTGAGCCACTCTTCGGACGTCCGTAGGGCAGTTGTCCGATTCGCCACCATTTGTTTCAGGTTCTCTCGATACATGCGATTATCCTCCTTCACGATATGGTTGGCCTCATTACGGTATTTGGCCTTTACGGCATTCGCCACGGACTTTACAAATATTTCTCTAGTGATCGGTTTTGGCAGGTAATCGAAGGCGCCGCACCGCACCGCCGCGGAAGCAGTTTTGACTGTCGGGTTTCCCGTTATCAAAATCACCTGAACACCGGATCTTGATTCATGGATATTCTTGAGGAAATCCACTCCCTGCATCTTCGGTAAAATGATGTCGGTCACAACCACATCGAAATCAAAATCTTCCATCTTCAACAGAGATGTGGCAATTGCGGCATCCTCAGCAACCCGTACATTATGCCCCTCCTCTCTGAGGAACTCCCCGAGAATTTTTCTGATGTTTTTCTCATTATCAACTATTAATACATTTGCCATAAATCTTTTCTCTTCCTATTAAATTTTCACTCCCTGTAGCTGGAGAGATTCGCCAGTTACTTTCATTAACATCTCATAGGAAATAGCGAAAAATATCCTATGTCATCTTACCAACCGGTTAAATGGTATAGTCAGCGCTGGGTTGTCTTGTGATTGAAAAACAAAAGGACGGACAGCGAACCGGTTAGCGGGGATAATTTGACTGGTGCAGTTTTCAATTCGGAGGCCTCCCCGAATAGTTGAAAAAGAAGTCGCAATAATATAAATCGGGAGATATTTGGGTTTCGCGGATTAAGTTATTTTTTCCGGTCCAACACTTTTCGGATTTTGTTACCTAACATTTTTCTATCAAGAGGTTTTTTGAAAAAATCGCTGAATCCCATATCCCGAGCCTGATCTTCATCGACGGCATGACTGAAACCGGTTGTCAGAATTATGGGCATATCAGGTGTGATATCCCAAATTTCCTTGGCTAACTCGACACCCGTCATTCCCGGCATCGTCTGGTCTGTAATGACAAGGTCAAATTTATCGGCCTGCGATTCAAATATTTCAAGAGCCTGCCAGCCATTGTGCGCAACTGTCACATTGTAACCGAAAGATTCGGCCATTTCCTTTTCCAATTGCACCAGCATTTCTTCATCGTCAACGAATAAGATACTTTCATTTCCGTTGGGAGCGGAGGATGCCTCCTCATCTTTGGTTTCGGCTATTTCTTTGGCAACCGGGAAAAAAACTTCAAATTTTGAGCCTTCCCCTTCCTTGCTTTCAATTTTTATTGCTCCCCCGTAATCCTCTACAATGCCATGAACCACCGACAACCCCATACCGGTTCCATCACCCGCCGGTTTGGTCGTGAAAAATGGTTCGAATATACGTTCGAGAGTTTCAGCTGGAATACCTGCTCCGGTATCTTCAACAGTCAATTCCACATAGTTCCCTAATTCCATGTCTGGTTTGGGCAAATTAGTATCATCAACTTCAAAATCGGATAACCGAATTGAAAGCAAACCACCCTTTTCCCGCATTGCATAGCCGGCATTGGTGCATAAATTCATGACTACCTGATGTATTTGCGTGGGGTCGGCCATTATTTTGCCGCAGTCGGGCTGGATTTTCTGACTAATTTCAATAGTTGTTGGCAAGGAGGCCCTTAAAAACTTAATTGCCTCTTTGATTAATGGTACAATCGATAATGTCTCCAGATTTTTTTCGGACTGTCGGCTAAAAGTTAATATTTGTTTCACCAGTTCCTGTGAACGGATGCCGGCATTGTTGATAGACTGGAAGTATCCCTTAAATTTATCATTCTCAGATAATAAACTTAATCCCAATTGCGAATAGCCCGTTATGACGCAAAGCATGTTATTAAAATCATGAGCGATTCCGCCCGCCAATGTGCCGATAGCCTCCATTTTCTGTGCCTGGATGAGCTTTTTTTCCATTTCAACTTCCTGGCTTACATCCCTGGAAACACTTATAAAATTGATAATTTCCCCTTTTTTATCCCAAATCGGTGAAATCGCTAAATCGGCTGAATAGTGAGAGCCATCTTTTCTTTTATTAAAAATCCGGCCTTTCCATACCAAGCCTTGATCCAATGAATCCGACATATCCTGATAAAAAGATGCTGGATGCTTGCTGGTGTTAAGTATGCTGGCGCTTCGTCCAATCACCTCCTCGTAGGAATAACCCGATACCTTTAAAAATGCCGGATTTACATACTGAATATTGTGTTTGGAATCGGTGATTATGATAATTTCGAGGACCTGCTCAATGGCGGTAACGAGCCGGGTCCGCTCCTCTTCGTAGGTGACGCGATGAATTGCTACGGAAATCAAATTTGCCGCCGATTCCAAAAAATTGACATCATCTCTGGTAAATTCCCGGCACTCAGTAGTATGTGCGCCCAATACACCATAGGGGTTATTCAAATCTCCAATCAAAACGCTCAGGCCACTGACAACATTGTGCTCGGTGAGAAGAGGGGGGCCGCTGAATCTTTTTTCTGTTTTCAAATCCTCCACCACTACGGGTTCCTTGGAAATCAAGGTGAATCCTGCCTGGGAATCCTTATCGGCGCTGACAATGGAATGCCCCGCGAGACCTTCGGCCCAGCCGATTCCAGCTCGTAATAGCAAGTTTTTACGGTCAGGAAGTAATTCGAGTATTTTGCTGTAATCCACCTTCAGAACCCGGCTGACAACACGCACGGTTTCGTTTAAGAACTCCGACAGTGATATTACCGTTAGGCCCATTTGTCCGAGTTTTGCAATGGCCTCCTGCTGGAGAGTTCGAATCTTCAACTCCCTCTCCATTCGCTTGCGATCTGCGATATTTATGTCGGCAAGGAAAACCTTGGCCCAAGATTTTTCATAACCGGGTACAACTGAAAGAAATATCTCAGTATCGAGATTTTCCCCATTTAAAGTTCGACCGAACATCTCACTGCAAAAAGAGGTTTTACCTTCTGACAACTCAATTATTTCTTCCAGAAAGACATCGAGCGATTTCTTTCTGAAAACGGAAGCCAGGCCTTTGAATAACTCTTCCTTGGACTTGGCTTTGTAAAGCCTCAAGGTAGCCTTGTTGACGTCGAGAACTTTTATCAGGCCGGAGCAGTATTGGAGGTCTTCAGGATTTTCATTGAAATGGGCCCGAAAATTGGAAACGCCCTTTTCACGCAAGTCATCGATATACCTTTTGAGGGCTGAAAAATCTTCTTCCCAAAACGAAATGGGAGAATTTTCAAACAATGTACGGTAGCGTAATTCACTCTTTAGAAGCTTTTCCTTGGCTTGCCCACGTTCGGTAATGTCCCGAATAATTGCCACAACCATGCGGTTCCCTTCATGCTCACCGCTGGAAAGACTCAATTCCAGAGGGAAACGGCTTCCGTCCGCGCGCAGACCGGTAAATTCAATTGTTCGTGCTATATTTCTTCCGGCAATACCAGTTTTAAAATACCTGGATACGGCATCGGTGTGTTTGGTACGATATTCTTCGGGCATCAGTGGGCATAGGCATTGTCCAAGCATTTCCTCCTTTTTACGCCCAAACATTTCTTCGGCCGCCGAATTGAACAATGTCGCTTTTCCCTGATCGTCAATGGCCACAATGGCATCCTTACTGGCGTTGATTAGCGTGCTTAACCAGTCTTTTGTTCTTTCTAGATCTCCATGAAACCGTATGCGTTCGGCACTAATGCGAAGGGAACCAATTCCATAGGCAAGATCATCTGCCAACTCCTGTAATAATTCGATTTCTTTGGAATCAAAAGCTTCGGGCTCAATCGCGAAGATGTTCAAAGCACCCAAGGTGTGATTATCCGAAATAAGTGGCAGAGCTATCATTGAAGCATAACCACGCTCCTTTGCCCTTGCCAGCCAAGAAGTGAATTCAGGATCTGCAGATTTGGTGATTGTTTGAGCCACACGAGTCACTCCGGTCCGGATGGCCGTACCAGTTGGACCTTGGCCAAATTTATTGTCTGCCCAACTCAGGCCCAAGGTTCCAAGAAAACCTTCCTCGTATCCCTCCTGTGCCACGGGCCGAATACTTTTGGTTTCATCATTCTCGGCGAAGCCGACCCAAGCAAGACGATAACCACCTTCATTGACGATAATTCGACAAATATCCTGCAATAAATTTATTTCGTCTTTGGATCGCACCAAAGTCTGGTTGCAAGCGCTCAACACTTTTTTAGCGCGGTTAGCCCGCCGCAAGGACGCTTCCGCTATTTTCCGCCGGGTAATGTCTTGAAATGTTCCTTTCAGTTTGATAGTTTTACCGTCCTTAACCAAAGGGGTGCATTGGGTGTGCGTCCAAAGTTGTTTACCTGCGGCAGTAGTTATTTTAAGTTCCATGTCGTAAGGTTCACCGAAATCGATTGCTCGTTTAATAGAATTTTCCAGTTTCGGTCGTCCATCCGGGTGAAAAAATTGCAGCAATGCCTCCAAGGTAGGTTTGAATTCAAGAGGGACTTCAAAGATTCGGAATATTTCCTCGGTCCAGCGAATTTCCATGCTATTGGCATCGAGTTCAAAACCTCCGATCTTGGCCATTCGTCCTGTCGCAACGAGGAACGCTTCGCTTCTCTTCAACGCCTTTGTCCTTTCATCAACCAAATGTTCCAGGTTTTTCCGATATATGACGTTTTCTTTTTCCAATCGCCTCCGTTCATCGTCCAATGATTTGACTTTTGAGGCGTTGGCCACGGTATTAACCAAAGCTTCGTTGGAAATCGGTTTGGATAAGTAATCGAAGGCCCCTTCACGCACAGCAACAGACGCCCTCTCTACATCGGGATCTCCGGTCATCATGATGACCTGAACTTGAGGCGATTCCTTGCGAATAGCCTTGAGAAGGTCGAGGCCTGACAACCCCGGCAGGATGATGTCTGCCACTATCACATCGAAATCTACAACCCTCAGGATGGCGATGGCTGATTCGGCTTCTTCAGCAATCTGGATTTCATGTCCCTCGGCGCTGAGGACATCCCTGAGCTGATCACGAAAGCTCTGCTCATCATCGACTACTAATACACTCGCCATTATTACTACACTATATTGAAGATAACCTTAGGCAGTTTAATAGAACAAACCGTCCAGTTTCGCGGAAGTTGTTCCTACGATCCTGCCCACTTTTGTAATGAAGAACTATGCCCGATTGAACGATATGAGAAAACAAATCACCACCAGAGTGTAGCTTGTTATTTCTCACCATATATCCCAACCGAGAACCCAACCTCTTAGTCATCTCAACCAAAGGCATGATGGCCTCCATGTTAAGGATCATGGAAGAAACGGATCGTCGGAATGTTTTCATTTTGGTCCTTGCTCAATTTGGCATTCTTGAGCTATCTCAGCTAAAGAATTTATCGGAATTAAGAATTAAAACATAATGACTGAAGAAATAATTAGAGGTAAGAAAGGGATATGTTTAAGACCCAAGTATTCATCACACCCAAAAGTTCGACGAGATTTCACAATCGAACGTTTTTGGGCGCTGATTTAAATAGCATTCAATTAAAGTAATAATTTCCCAGCAATATCGGCTGAGGGCTGACAAACAATGTAGTCTAGGCAGAGGTATTCTCCTTTCGGTACCCTGTTACCCCATTTATTTGTGAGCTTTATACCGTAATTGCAGGTAGTAGAGGTTGATAGATGGTAACATGAATTGTGATATCCTGCAATAGGTACAACCCCTCAATTGGTATTGGGAATAATACTCAATCAAGGGGGAATAATACCCCAGGCCTGCCGGCTGCGAAATGCAGTTCTATGCACCGGGAAGGCGAATTTGCATATCGACCCCTCCACTGCTTAATTCGATTGTCCGGCAGGGGAATCCGTGGGCGGCCAGGATTTTTTTTACGATAGCGAATACCAGACCGAGGATTCTTTGGTCGCTGTTTTTTTCCTCTTTTAATTTAAGGAGTGAAATGTCGAGCAGAGATTGCAGGTCCTGCCGGTTCCAGTCGCTTTGGTAGGTAATATTCAAAAGAGCGTCCTCCCCCTCGCGGCCAAGGGCGACTTCCACTCCAGAGCAATGCGGGGCCAACAATACAACTTCACCGAACAGTTTATGGAGCATTTTTGAAAAAAGGCCCCGATCCAGGCGGACGGAAAAAACCGGATAATCGGGAGAGAAGTCAACCTTCACTCCGGCCCGGTCAATCAAATCAGAGCAGGCCTCCCTGGCCCCGGTTACCAGTTGAGCCAAATCGCATTGAGACCGCTTCATTTGGGTGCATTCCCCGTCTATATTGGCAAAGTCCGAATAGTTGTCCAGAAGCAGGGACATAGTCCGGCACATTTTCAAAATTGGCTCTTTCAATGACTCGCTGTGATCCTTGAGGGCCTGATTATCGCTCAGAGCCATCTCGAAATACATTCGCATAGAAGCCAGGGGGTTGCGCAAATCGTGCACCACAATACTCGATACCTTTGAGTTTTCCTCCAGACGTTTTTGGAGAGAAGCGACTAGATTTTCGTTATCACCCATGAGGTCGATTCTAAAATGAATACAAAAGTCTTATTCCAGGCTGCGAATTATTAGAACCTATCTCAAATTCGCAGATGAATGATGTTTGTAGCGCCACGGCGGCAGATGCCAGGCGGCTTTGCGCCCCGATGGGCTGGACGCCCCTCGGGCGCAAACCAACGCAGCAGGTGCTGCCGTGCCGCACAAATCCTTTGGACAGAGGCAGTTATGTGTTTGAGCAGCGTTCCGGCGGGGCAGCAGGGCT
>JAJFLV010000202.1 GCA_021772535.1 Opitutales bacterium
CGGCTTTCCGCTGGCCAACCGGCGCATTCCTTCGAATATGGCTTCCATTTGATCCTCCGTTAAACCAACGTTCAAACTGACTTCCCGGCCGAATTGGTAGCCCAAAGCTTGCAACGCTTTTTGTTCCGCCGTATCGGGGGCTTTAGGTTTTGGTTCCGGTGGGGTGGGGGGTGCCTCCGCCTTTTCGATTTCCGCTGCCGGTTCCTCTTTTTGGGAGCAGGCAACCCCCATCAATAACAGGGAGCCAATAAGTGGAATATATACAATTTTTTCGAGTAACTGATTTATTCGCATACCTGAAAAAAAGAACAAAGCAGCGCCATTGGTCAATCAAAAGCCCCTTAATCTCCTAAGAGGGCGTCTAAAAAGTCGAAATGACAATGGCAGAGATGATTTGTGACATTCAGCAAGGCGCATCAATCGATGTTTGGGCTGGAAGCCCTGACTCGGTTGATGCAACGCCGCTGATGCCTCAAAACACTCTGTCACTAATGGGATGCGGGCGGGCATCGAAGGTCGCGGCGTTGGTTCTGCAGCGCACCATCGCACATTTCCACTTATTAGACGCCCTCTTAGACCATGCAGCTCAATCTTGACGAGCGTAAGGTGTCCCTCAGCGTCCGTGAATTTGCTGAATTCCGTATTGGCCCGACCGATTCCGGAATTGGTCGCAGCGGTCGCAGGAGGGCGGAAATCGGGCAGCTCTGGCACCGGGAAATGCAATCGCAGGTGCTCCGGGAGCAATCCCGGGCTACCTTTGAGGCGCCCATCAAAGGTATTTTAAAGCATAAGAATTGGACTATTGAATTGCAGGGCCGCATCGATCAATTGATCGATGAAAGTGAATTTGTCCGGGTCCGGGAAATCAAATCGGTCAATATCGTACTCCCCCAAAACGAAGAAGATCTCCAAACGATCTACCCCTCCCATTTCATCCAGTTGGCCGTTTATCTTAAGTTGGCCGAAAAAGACCCTCACCGGCAAAATCAATCTTTCGTGGGAGAACTCGTCTTTGTCGATATAGCCGACGGGGTGACACAAGAAGTGCCTCTGGTCCGAGGTTCCAGCGTTATTTTGAATAACCAACTGGAAAGACTCTCCGATTTTCTGGAGGAACGTTGGAATTCAAGGAAACGTCTGCGCAATCTGGATTTTCAACAACCATTCCCTGCGCTTCGTGAGGGTCAGGAATTAACCCAGCAACAACTAAACTACTTTCTCAAAAAACCGGGACCGATCTTGTTTGAAGCTCCCACCGGTTTTGGGAAAACGGGCATGGCTCTGGAATTTGCTCTGACTCACCTTCGGGAAGGACTCTTCGACCGCGTTATCTACCTGACCGGTAAAGCCACTGGGCAATGGCAGGCTATCAACCATATAAAGCAAATGGTGGCGCCTGCCGGTTCCGTCCAATTTTACCAGATGCGCAACAAAACAAACCACGCCATTGCTTCGCCCATGCACACCTGTGAAAACGGCGTCAATTGCCGCCAGGATCTGGAGGACCGATGGGAGCGGTCCGGCATTTACCCGCCCCGCCTCTTTGATCAAGGCACGGTGGAGTTGGAGGACATCAAAACGTTGGGTACGCAGACCGGCGTGTGCCCCTTTGAAATATCAAGGACCGTACTGCCCTTTGCCGATATCTGGGTGGGTGACTACAATTATGTTTTTTCACCGCGCAACCGGGGTGTTTTTTATCATCAGCCAGGGTTCGATCCGTCCTCCACCCTCCTCATTGTGGATGAGGCCCACAACCTGCCGTCACGGGTGGCCAGCGCATTTTCATGCCAGGCAACTCAGAACGTTGCAGAAGCGGTTTTGAGGGAACTACGCTTTGCCGGATGCGCCCTTCCAATCGTTCGGGCCTGGAAAAATTATTACCGGTTTTTAGAGAACCTCCAACCTACCGAGCGACTGGATTTGAACCTCGAATATGAATTGTTCGACCTTCTCGAAGCGCTCGACAACCAATTGCAGGGAAGCCGATTCGATCCCGTTCTGATCTCGGCTCAAGCCTGGGAGGAAATTTGGAAAATTTCCGAAATGAAAGGGATTATTGGAAATTCAGCTATCGAAAAACTCCTTTGGACTCCTAAAAAAGGAACCCTGTATCTCACCTGTCTCGATGCCTCTTCTGAAATTGCCGCCACCCTTGAAGATTATTCTAGAGTCATTCTAATGTCGGCCACCCTCTCACCCATCGATTTCTTCCTCGCATCCTGTGGTCTCGAATCCGGACAAAGCCACCACCTCAAGTCAGAAACTCCCTGGCGCGATTTCGCATATAACATTGCCATCGATGCCCGCGTCGACACCCGGTTCACTTTGAGGGACCGCTACTATGCCGCAACTGCCCAAACGGCCGTCCTCATGCGGGAAAATTCCTCCCGGCCATTGGCCATGTTTTTCCCCTCCTACCGCTACGCTGAAAATGTTGGAAAGTATCTCGAAGCTGACAGGCCCGATTTTCGGATCGTTTTCCAGCCTCGCGGCCTCGACCTTGAGGAGCAGGCCAATTTTCTGGAAGAAGCGCTGGCTTCTTCTGATGTCCTTCTGTTGGTCATGGGGAGCGGCTTCGCCGAAAGTGTCGATCAATTGGGCGGGCGTATAACCCATGCCATGGTGGTCGGTCCGGCCTTGCCGGAGGTCAACGCCATACAAAAAGCGCGCATGGAAGACCGCTCCCACTTGCCTCGCGAGACGGCTTTCCGCCAGGTTTATCAGGCCCCCGGTATGGTAAAAATAAACCAGGCCCTGGGCAGGCTGGTCAGGGCGCCGGGCCAGCAGGCCCATATATTGCTCCACTGCCGAAGGTTTGCCGATAGTTCCTACCAGGAACTCCTCGACAAGGATTACCGTGACCCTCCCGTGCTCAGAAACGACGACTCGCTGCGGCATTGGCTGGAATCGTTTTCAACGGACTATTCCCCCCCCGCTGACCGGTAAACGCCCCAAGCCAATGCAATTATGTGCGTTCGGTTGAAGAATATTTTAGAAGTTCTTGCCTTTGGTGTATTCAAAAACCAGTTTTGAGATGCCCTGCTCTAGAGTCAAAAATAGGGCAACGTTCATTTAATCTTCATGCGCTACAGGACATTAGGAAAAACCGGGTGGGATGTCTCTGCCGTCTCCATGGGCTGCTGGGGCATTGGTGGCCAATGGGGTCCCGTTGGTGAAGAACAAGCCCTCGATACCATCGCCGCGGCACTGGATTCCGGCGTAAACCTCTTCGATACGGCGGACAGTTATGGCTTGGGTCGGAGCGAGGAGTTGGTTGGAAAAGCCTTCAAGAGCGGCAAACCTGACAACGTTTACATCGCCACCAAAGTTGGCAATTGGGCACGGCAAATAGGTGACCCACTGGGTTTTCGTTCAATCCACAGCATCATCAATTGCTGTCATGCCAGCCTTTATCGCTTGGGTCTCGACGCCATCGATTTGTATCAATGCCACGTGGCTGCACCGGAACATCCGGAAATTTTTGTGGAAGCCTTTGAGTTGCTCAAAAAGCAGGGGAAAATACGCCATTATGCCATTTCCACCAATGATCTGAATTCCCTTAAAGCATTGAACATCAACAATCAATGTGCAAGCTGCCAGATCAATTACTCAATCCTGGCACGTAAGGCAGAAAAAGACATCCTCCCCTTTTGCCATGAAAACAATATTGGTGTCCTCCTGCGAGGACCTCTTTGTAAAGGTATGCTGTCTGGAAAATTCACGGCTCAGGCACACTTTGAGGACCGCGTTCGCCAAGGCTGGAATGTCGGGCAGGACAAAAGGGAGGAGTTTCTTTCCAACCTGGAAAAAGCGGAGAAAATCAAGCCTCTCGTCAGGGAAAATCGTTCACTCGTCGATATTGCCCTTCAATTCACCCTTGCCCATCCGGCTGTTACCTGCCCTATTCCGGGAATGAAAAGCCCCGCCCAGGCACAACAGAATGCCGAGGCGGCGGACGATCAATTGAGTGAAGAAGACTTGGGCTACATCGATGCTAATAGCTAATGCGGTAATACAGGTGTTAGGCCGGTAATACAAACGATTCTCCATCCGCCTCCATCATAGCAAAACAAATTTTATCCAAAAAGGAATAAACATGAATAATTTGAAAAAACGCCTGCAGGAGGGAGATACGCTAATCGGCGCGGCTACTAACCTTCAACAAACGGGTCGGCCCGACCTGGAACGTATTTTGGAAAAAAACACCTATGACTTCCTCATGACGGATAGTCAGCACAGCCCTTTCACCGAGCCTGATCTGGTATCTTTCTGCCAGTTGGCGGCCGAATTTTCCATGCCGGTGGTTTTCCGCATCATGGATACAAAGCAGGCTTACATGATCGGAAAATACCTCGACCTGGGAATCGGAGGCATTGAAGTTCCCCAGGTCAACACTCCCAAAGTTGCCGCTGAAGCCGTCGAAAAATTTTACTACCCGCCCCTCGGAATTCGGAGTATTGGAGGAAACTTTCGTTCCCAAATCGGCATGGGAGATTTCGCATTGAACGACCACCTTGACTACACGGGTTGGTGGAACCAATCCGGAGGACTCCTTTGGATCCAGGTAGAAACAGTGCAAGCGGTTTTGGGAGCCCAGGCTTTGGCCCGATCGGGCGTGGATTGTCTCTCCTTCGGACCCGCTGATCTAACGCACGATATGCGCTTTAATTCCCACCCCCAGCTAAACACCGTGGACGACTGCGTCCGTCATGTCATCAAGGAACTCGAAAATACCGATACCGTTGTTTGTTTCCGCAATTTTACTCCCCAAACACGTCAAAAATACATAGACATGGGAGTCAAAGTCCTCCTCGAAATACCGCCCGCGTGACTGATTTCAAACCATTACAGGGATAGAATTATTAATTAATAACTGCGTAGACGCTGCCTACAATATGTTCGTTAATAATGAATCTCCTGGAATCTGAAGGCTTTGAGGTTATCCGTAGCGTTTTTTTCGAGGAGGAATTAAAAGTCCTTAGAGAAGAAGCCGATCGACTTGCTAAATCGTCAGCTTCCGCTTGTGTCCGGCATATTCGCAAGAAGTCAGCGATAATTGATGATCTCGCGCTCTCAGATCGAATTCTATCATTACTTCCCGACGGATTAACGCCAGTTAGAAGTATACTCTTCGATAAGACCTCAGAAGAGAATTGGCCAGTGTCCTGGCACCAAGACCTGACTATTGCGGTTAGAGAGAAAGTTGAGATTGAAGGATACGGACCTTGGTCATACAAGGATGGAGCAGTTCACGCTCAGCCGACAGAGAAACTCCTCAAGAGCATGGTGACGGTTAGGATCCATTTGGACAGCACACCGGCATCAAACGGAGCGCTTCGCGTAATTCCCAGATCTTCGAAGAAAGGAAAGATACCATCGAAACAACTTCTGCATCACACCAGTGAACCAGTGGTAGTATGCGAGTGCGAGCCAGGGGATGTTCTTTTGATGTCGCCACTGCTTCTTCACTCGTCAAAAAGATCGGAAACACCTGAAAGAAGACGAATCATCCACTTTGAGTACGCACCTCACGATGGCCTTGATCATAGGCTATCGTGGTTCGAAACACAAACCAGCGAACAAGGCGCTTCAGACGACGCTGACAAGCCGCGCGTCTGAGCTTTGCGTTATAATGCTCCTCGGCCAATTTACGCAGGGGTAATTTAAAAGTGCTCAAACCTCATTTCTAATCTCCGTAAATCGATAAAGAAACGGTGCTAAACCGGATGCGAACCGCTTAAAAACGTCATCGGAGTGCTAAACTCGATTTTCCCAGGTTTCAAACTCGTAAACTATTGATAGCGAATTCTATTTCCCCGAATCCCAAACTCCATTGCGAAACCTCAGACTGTTTGAAATTGTGTAGCTTCGGGCGAGTTTAAGAAATTCCAGCTTGTTGCAGTACAAAATCCACCTTAGCAATATTGCGTTTCAGATTTGGCCAGATACAGTATTTCCCGTTTTCCTCTTCAGTCAATCGAGCCTTGTTTTTGCATCACCGATACATTCATTCAGCCATCCGGAAGCTCTGAATGTAGGCTGGTGGACACCGCCGATGAGGGCACGGGGGCGCCAAGCGGTTCCACGATGGTCTCGGGTTTGTGGAGAACTTTTTCCCGTAAATCACTTAACAGGGTATAAATAACAGGAACTACGAAGAGTGTCAGAAGAGTGCTGGTGGTGAGCCCACCCACGGCCACTACGCCCAGCGGCCGGCGGCTCTCGGCCCCGGCTCCAAACCCGATGGCAATCGGTAAGATCCCGGCGATGGTGGAAAAGCTGGTCATAAGGATGGGGCGCAAGCGGATACGCCCGGCGGTAACGATGGCCTCGAAGGTATCCAGACCCTTGGCACGCTGCTGATTGGCAAACTCGACCAGGAGGATGGCGTTCTTGGTTGCCAGGGCGATGAGCAGGACGAAACCGATCTGGCTGAAAAGGTTCATGTTCATGGCCGGAATACGAGGAACCCAGTGTGAAAGAGTTATCACCCAGTTGGGCGCGTCGGGAGCAAAGTTGGCCCAACCATAAAGCATGTTGCCCAAAACATCGACCTTCCCCATCAACCACAGACCACCAAACGCCCCGATGGAGGCCAGCGGGATCGTCATCATAACGGTAAAGGGATGAACGAGGCTTTCGAACTGCGAGGCCAGCACCATAAAAACGACCAGCAGGGCCACCCCGATAATGAAGAAAATATCCTGCCCGGTGTCGCGAAGCTGACGGCTCTGCCCTCCCCACTCGTAGCGGACTCCCGGGGGCATGGTATCCGCCAATATCTCTTCCACCCGCTCCATGGCCGTGCCTAAAGGCATATTCAGAGGAGTGCCTTCGAGAGTGATGGAGCGGTAGCGGTTATAGTGGTAAACAGCGTTTGGGCCGCCGTTGGTCACGAGTTTGACCACATTGCTTAACTGGGTCAACTGGCCCGTATTGTTCCGCACGTAGAGCCGCTCGACATCGCTGGGGGTGAGCCGGGATTCACGGTCCAGCTGCACCATGACATCGTACTCTTTGCCCCCTCGCTTGATTTTGCTTAAATCCAGTCCGCCAAAAAGAATCTGCAGGGTTTGCGAAAGTTCCTCAATGGAAACGCCTAAAACGGCTGCCCGGTCGCGATCGATTTGCACGAACAGTTCCGGTTTGTTCAGTTGATAATTAGGTCTCAGGTTGGCCAAAAAACCCTCACCTCTCAGCCGGTTGGTCAACTCGTCTGAGAAATCACTCAATTCCTCCAGGTCGTGATGCTGCAAAACCAGTTGAAAGGACTGCCCGAAACCACCGCTGATGGCCTTGGGGATGTTGGGAAAAGCGATGGCTCCTTCGATTTCCCCAAAAAAACGTGCCCCGATGCCGTTTGGACCATTCACTATGTCCTGCACAGAGCGTTCACGCTCGTCCTTGAAACGGGCAAACATTACACCAAAATTGGATTGGCCGGGACCGTTGAACGGCAAGGCCACTGCTGAAAAATAGCCATCTACTTCCGGCACTTCGGACATGATTTTCTCCATTTCCTGAACCATCCGGTCGGTGTATTCGCTGGTCGCCCCCTCCGGCGCCAGGGCTATGCAAAAGAGGTTTCCCTTATCCTCCTCAGGCAAAAAATCGCGTTCCAGTTTGGTGTAAATGTAGTAGCTCGCAAAAACCGTCAAGAGACTGAACACGACCACACTGGGACGGTGGCGGAGGGCGAAACGAAGAAGCCTCATGTAAATATGCGTAATCCCGTTGAGACAGTCTTCAAAAAAGAGAAATATCCGGCCATGTTTTTCCTTTTCCACTGGCCGCAGGAGCCGGGAGGAAATCATCGGTGTCAGGGAAAGTGCGATAAAAGAGGAAATGACGACGGAACCGGCCAGAGCGATGGCGAATTCAATGAAGAGCCGCCCGGTCAGACTCGTTTGCAGGGCCATGGGCAGAAAAACGGCCACCAGGGCCATGGTCGTAGCTATGACGGCAAATACGATCTCTCTCATCCCCTGGAAAGCGGCCTCCATAGGCTCCATGCCCTCCTCGATATGGCGGTAGATATTTTCCAGCACCACGATCGAATCGTCCACCACCACGCCGATGGTCAAAATGAGGGCCATCATGGTGACGATATTGATGGAAAAACCGAGCAGCGAAAGCAGGGCAAAAGTCCCGATGATGGCCACCGGTATGCTGATACCCGGTATGAGGGTTGCCCGGACATTGCGCAGAAAAAGGAAAATGGTAATGATAACCAAAATGAACGCCACTCCAAGAGTGATCCACACCTCCCGGATGGCCCTCTCCACATAAACACTTTCGTCGTAGGCAATGAAATACTCGAAACCCTCCGGCATTGTGGCGGACAATCGCTCCATCTCTGCCTTAATCCCTTTGGCCACCTGGATGGTGTTGGATTTCGACTGCTTGATGACGCCCAGGCCGATGGCCGGTTTGGAAGTGTAACGGGCCACCGTGCGCTCGTCCTCAACCCCTTTTTCCGCTCTTCCAATATCGTGCAGTCGTATCAAGTTGGCCCCTTCTTCACGTATAACCAGCTTGTTGAATTCTTCCTCCGTTTTCAGTTCGCCCTTGGTCTGTATGGCCAATTCCCGCTGACGGTTTTCCACCCGGCCGCTGGGCAATTCGATATTCTGTCGCCGCAAGGCTTCCCGCACATCCAGCACTGTAACTCCACGCGCCGCCATCTTTTCGGAATCGAGCCAAAGCCGCATGGCAAAACGCTTGCTTCCTCCCAAAATAACGTTGCTGACTCCGCGTACGGTTTGCAACGGGTCCTTCACGTTATCCTCGGCATATTGAGAAAGCTCCATCGTAGTTCGGTTTTTACTGAAGATGGCAACCCACATGAAGGGCCTGGCGTCGCCATCCTGCTTGGCCACCACCGGCTCCTCGACCTCCTCCGGAAGACGACCGCGAACGCGGGCCACGCGGTCGCGCACGTCTTGGGCGGCCAGCTCGATATCACGGGAAAGGTGAAATTCGATGGTGATGCTGCTAACCTGTTCCCGGCTCTCCGAGGACATGATCTTGATGCCCTCGGTGGTATTAATGACCTCCTCCAGCCTTTCCGTGATTTCCGTTTCTACCACCTCAGCGCTGGCCCCCGGATAAACGGTCAGTACGTTGACGATGGGAGGATCGACATCGGGAAGTTCCCGAACCGGTAACCTGCTCAACCCGATCAAGCCGAACAATATCAATGCCAGGCTCATCATGGAGGCGAAGACGGGCCGCTTGATGCAGATTTCCGGCAGTTTCATGAGGTTAGAAGATTTTTCAGTTAGGAGTTAAAATTTTTATTGGGGAAGAAAAAGCGGCCTCTGTTAATCAGGAGGTCTCACTTTCGGCAGTATCGGATTTGGGGTTCACGGGAGTTCCGGGACCGACCTTCTGATGACCCTCCACGATGATGCTTTCACCAGCGCTGAGCCCTTCGAGAATCTCCACCGCGCCCTCCAGTCGGATTCCGGTGCGGACATTGCGTAATTGGGCCAGGTTCTTCTCGTCAACCACCATTACAACAGAACTGTCGGCCTGAACAATGAGGGCGGACTCGGGGATAACCAGGGCATCCTCCTTGACCTGTAGAACCAGTTTAAGATTACCGAACATGCCCGGTTTAAGGATTCCCGATTCGTTATCGATGAAAGCGCGCACCAGAACATTTCGGGTCGTCACTTCCACCTCCGGAGAAATGAAATAGACCTCTCCCGTAAAGGTGCGGTCTGGATACGCTGCCACTTTAATATCGATACGCTGACCGGTCTTCAACTGTCCGATGAAACGTTCGGGAACATCGAAATCCGCTTTGATCGGGCTCATATTGACCAGCACGGTCATTTCCTGGCCTACCTGGATGAATTGACCTGGACTCACCTGGCGGTAACCGACCACACCGTCGAACGGAGCCAATATGCGGGCATCCTGTAGCTCCCGTTTGCGAAGCTCCAAAGTCGCGGTGGCCGCATCAAGATCGCCGATCGACTGATCGTAGGCTTGCTCGGAAATTGTCTTCGTTTCCAGAAGGGTCTTGTTGCGTTCCCGATTTGTCTTGGCCAGCGTATAATTGGCTTCCGACTCAGCTAGGCGTGCCCTCAATTTTTGGTCATCCAGAGCGACGAGCAATCTCCCTTTCTCCACCATGTCGCCCTCTTCGAAATTGATGTCGCGGATAAGCCCGCTGATTTCGCTCTTGATTTCCACCCGTTCGTTGGGGGTGAGAGAACCGACCAGGTCGATATCCTCGGTGATTTTCCGCTCCTCCACAGGTGCCACGATGACATTTACGGAGCCCATCTGCTGCCCCCCGCCGCCTTCATCATCTCCGCAACCAGAAAGAACCAGTGCGGCCAGCGTCCCAATGACGGGAGGATAAAAGTGGCGGCAAAATTTTCGCAGGGATTTCATAGGTAGTGGGGTGTTCTACGAATCCGCAATCCTCGCTACAAGGTTGGAGGATTGAACTGTCTGAATTCGTTTATGAAATGCCCATAGTAAAACATAGAAGGCGTTAAGCAAGTAAATCGGTGCAAGAGATTGCACACAATTCGGATACGCAGACAGATTCCCGCATTAGGGAAAAAATGACCTTGAAGACCCCGATTGGGTTCCCGAAAGATTATTCCCATCAGGAGAAAAATATTCCCTCAACAAAAACAAAACCCCTTCCCCAGGTTGTTTCCAGGGGAGAAATTTGCACCGGATTCTGCTGCCTTCGATTGATGCCGATTGGCTAAGCTGCCCGGTCCTCTGTCTCAGCCGCAGCCTCGATCATGACGCTGGCAAGAAGACCGTAAGCTTCCTCCCATGCCTCCTTGACAGGCTTGGCGAAACCGTCTCCCAGACCTTGTTCCAGTGTCCAGAGCAGGGCTTGCCCGACAAATTCGTAATGCTCGTCTTTAGTTCCGTATTCAATATGTTTGCGGCCCAGCTTCTCAACGGCAGGCAGCAATACATCGGGGCGTTCTAGGTTTTTTACGACAAAGGCCAGGCTGGCCATCAATTTGCGTCCCTGGACGGACCGCTCCGTCTTGAAAAGGGGTTTTACCGAAGGCGCTATCTCGAAAAGGCGCGAATAAAATAAGTCTGCCGTGGTTTCCGCGATCGGCTCGACTTTTGCGAAGCTCATCTTAACAAGCTGGATTTGTTCTAATGTCATGTTTTTGGTATCCTCTCTGGTTACTCAAATTTCGAAGTTTCTTCTCTGATGCTGGTCCCGAAAATCGGACGTGGAAGACACTAATTAAATAATCTTTTCGAAACCACGCGAAATCCACCATGATTTCGATAATTTGCCCAGAGGGAGGAATATTGAAGACTCCGTAGGCCGGGTGAACTCAAAAATTATCGCTCATTGGCTAAAGTCAGGCCCCAGCTTATCGAATTATCTTGGAACAGAGTTAAGTGAGACTTCCCCTGGTCAACCGGGGCCGGTCAATCACTACCAGAAAATATAATTCCTCTTCCTATCCTCTTAGAATGAAAATCGCCATAGTCGATGATTCGGGCTTTTCCCGGCGAAGGGTCAAAGCCTATTTAAGCCGTATATTTCAGCATGCCTCATTCTTGGAATGCACCGATGGTGAGGAGGCTTTGCGAAAACTCCCGGGGGAAGTTCTCGAATTTGTAACACTGGATCTGGTTATGCCGAATCTTAACGGAATCGATGTGTTGAAGCGTCTTAGAGAGCTTGATTTTCAATCTCCAATCGTAATTTTAACCGCCGACATTCAGGAAATTGCGCAGGCCGAATGCCGGGAACTGGGATGTTGCGGGTTTGTTGAAAAACCGATCAATGAGGAAAAAATTGTAAGTATGGTGAGGGACTTGGGACTATGAAGACGAAGGTGCCGCTCATCCATGATGGCCTCCGGGAGGCTTTTATTGAAATCACCAATATCGGTCTTGGCAAGGCGGCCGCCGCCTTATCGGACATGACCGGTCGTTCGGTGCTGATCTCTGTGCCGAGCCTGGAAGTTTTTGACTCCGCAACCCTCGCCTCGGCAAAAGAAATCGAACCCATTACTTCTGTCAGGATCAATCAGGCTTTCAGTGGAAAAGACATATCGGGACAGGCGATGCTTGTTCTGAACAGAAGCGGCGCATTGCGCCTCGCCGTGCTCCTTATGGGGGAACCACGAGAACATGATGTTTTTGGAAATATTGAACAAATGGCTCTTCTGGAAACCGGAAATATTATGATAGGAAGTGTCATGGGCATCCTCGGCAATATGCTCCAGTCCCGCCTGCAATATGATTTGCCCAGTCTCCAGATTAAAGCCGATGGAGCAATCGGCCTGCTTTCGGATATTATCCGCCCCGATAATTCCTGGGTTATCTTGGTCAAAGCCACTTTAACCATTGGGGAGGAAGATGTAAGCGGATATTTCATCATTCTTTTCCAGGAAAACAGTATTGTTACCCTTTCCAGTCTTATTGAGAAACAGTTGGCCGTAAAATGAAGGAAAATATTTTAATGGATAGCTTTGATGCGCTTCCCTTGGGTTTCCTTCAACTCGATGGGAAAAATCGTATTATGAAGTGGAACCGGTGGATGGAAATAAATACCGGTTTCTCCCGCCATGATGTCCTGGATAGCTCGATTGAAGCTCTTTACCCCGGCCATAAGTCAATTCCAGAGATCATCGGAAAGGTGCGGCGGTCGGAAGGACAGCCGCTAATATTGTCACAACTCCTGCACTCCTATTTTCTGCCTGTCCGGCTGGAGGAAACCAACGGTCCGGGCGCCACTTTCAGTTTCACTCTTCCAATGAAATGGCAGGGTGAAAAAGGACTGAATCCCAAGGTAAATTTTCAACAAACTGACGATTCGAAATCCGCCAATTCACTTGATATCCTTCTGGTCGAAGATCATCCCTTGAACCGCAAACTGACCGCGGCACAGTTGAAAAAGCTGGGGCATCGCTCAAGCTATGTTGTGGACGGCAGTGAGTGCCTCGACATTCTCAAGCGTGAAAAATTCGACATGGTGCTCATGGATTTGCAAATGCCCGTTATGGATGGCTACGAGGCGGCCCAGCGAATTCGGAAAGGGGAAGCCGGTAAAGGTAATAAATACCTGCCCATCATTGCGGTTTCCGCCAATGCCAGCGCAACCGCGCGCGAACGCTGCTTCGATGTCGGTATGAACGATTATTTTTCCAAACCGGTCAAATTGAGCATCCTGAAAACCGCACTCGATTATTGGTGCTCCAGCATCAACCGGGAAAAGAGGATTGAAGTAGCCTGAACAAAGGAAAAATATGGGTCAATGGGCAAGTCCCACTGGCTGCTTGGAGTCTCAAAGTGGCCCCTGGATACGGGATGCATCCTGTCCTAAAAACCTTCGGCTAATGGCCTCCGCATTTCTCACCGAGTTCATCAGCCACTCCAGTGCTACTTCCAATTGCTCCTCCTCGGGCAAAGACCAATCCTCTCTCTCCTCTCGCAGCCGGGTACAAATATCATAAAGACATAAAGCCACGCTTACGGAAATATTAAAACTTTGGGTGAACCCGTACATGGGAATCGCCAGGCGCAGGTCCGCCATTTCCATCGCCTGGGCGCTGAGACCTTCCTCCTCCGTGCCAAACATGAGGGCGATTTTTTCATCCAGGGGCGTTTGCCATAGAGGAACCGCATCCTTGTCTGGAATGGTCGCCGCCAACCGGTAACCTTCTGATTTTAACTTCTCCAGGCATGCCCTAGTGTTATCGGACCCCGGCTCTTTGTAGCGCTTCAGATTAACCCATTTTCCCGCTCCCATAAGCACATCCGGGTTTACCCGGTATTCAAAACGGTTTTCAATGATATGGATATCGTGAACCCCGAAACACTCGCAGGATCGAATGGCTGCGCTCGCATTATGCGGCTGAAAAATATCCTCCAGCGCTACCGTGACATAACGGGTGCGCTTCTTCAGCAGGCGCTCCATTAAATTTCTTCTCTCCTCAGTCACGAAGGTGAGGAGGTAATCTCTTAATTCCTCCTTTTTTGCCTTCTGCAACCCTCTCACCTCAATAGGAATTTCCATGGTCCAAAAAATTTTCTCAAATCTCCATTCAACCTAAACGCTTCTATTTCTCAACCGTGTTTTAAGTTCACCCCGGCCGCCAACAGATAAGCTATGGCCGCCAGTGCAAACACTGCATTGAAGCCGGCATGCAATGCTACCGCAAGGCCCAACGCCGGGCTGATGACGGAAAAGCACCCGTTGATTCCCCACGCCCAGGTAAGTTGCGTGGAGTTCTTTTTTTCCAGCACCCTTAATCCGATCGGAAATGGAATACCCATGGATAACCCCAAAGGAGCTATAGAGGACAACAGAAATACCCAAAGTAATGAAGTCGGCAACTCCTCTCCGAATCGACTGAGGATAACGGTGAAAATTGCGAATAAGATGATAAGGAGACCCGTCACACAGGTTGATCGGCGCAGGGTACTGCCATTTGCTTTAAGACGGCTCGAATAGAGGCTTCCCAGTCCCGAAAAAAATAGCAGCCCCGAGATCGCCGTTGCTGTGGCTAAGAGGGGATCGCCCAGGAACAAGGTCAGTTTTTGCATGAGGACGATTTCCAGCAGCATAAAACCCGTCCCGATACTCCCGAAATAGATTAAGGTCCAGGCTCCTCCCTCTTTTTTCCAGCCAAGTTTGAACAAAGGCAGAATTATCAGAATCAAAGCCAAAATTCCCAGCAAGAGGATGTTTAGAGCAAGAATTAAGGAACCCAATTCGAGAAAAGGAGCGCCCTGCAATCCAAAGGCTTTTATCAAATCCGGTAGCCGCGGCCATTTCAGAAATTGATAAAAAAAGGGCCTGGCATCCGTTGCCGGTCGCAGGTTGAAGGCATAATCTTCGTATATTTCCTTTCGATTCTCCCTCAGAAGTCCGTTCAAGGTTTCAAAAAAATCGTCATCGCCCAATAGGTTATGGATCTGGCGCTCACCCATTTTCATATCGGGTAAAAGCAAAGGATCGAAAAACAGTTTCCCGCATTCCTCACGGATAGCGTCGGTTTGATTACTATTCAGTGGTGTTTTCTTAAGAACAAATGTTATCGAACCCCAACTGCGGATCGCAGCCAGGTGATACTCCGGCTGGGAAACTCCCAATTCCTCCAATACCTCTGCCAGCGTAGCGGTAAGCTTAAAACACGCCTTCACCGGATAATCCATCCAGCAGGTAACCATGATCATTCCCCCCGCGCTCAAGTTATTCCAGGCCAGGTGAAAAAATTCCTTGGTCAGCAGAAATTGATCGCTTAAAGCCTGGATTCCCGCTGTCCCTCCAAATGAGCCAACGGTGGGTAGCCGGATAAGTTCGAATTGATCTGCTCCATCCGCCAGAAAACGCCGTGGGTATTCATTTTCAACTTGTAGATGTTGTTTGGCGGTAAATTTTAGTCCCGGTTTGGAAACTAGGTTTTGATAAAAGGAAAAAATTTCGCCATGTGGTTCCACCACCACGATCTTGCTCATTTTATGACTGATTGCCTGACCGATTGATTGTTCCCCGCCCGGTTGGATGAGCAATGCTTTCCCTCCCTCTTCCAAGAGTGAATAAGCGATTACCTCTGTCGTATGGTCGAGGAGGTTTTCAGAAGAATTTAGACTCCCCTCACCGGAAGGCAGGGAGCCGTAAACGTTTCCGTTGAGAAAAACCATTGGGGGTGAAGGGATCTCACCGCGGTAATTCAGGCTCAATCCGGGCGCATACCGCAGGGACGAAGACTCGACTACCTGGACCAAACCTTTGGGACTCGGAATTTGTTTTACGATAGATGCATCCGGGGCGTTCATTGCACGGCTGATATCTTTGAATTGTGAGGGCGCATATTTGCCCGGATAGGCCATGATCAAAAGGATGGAGGATGATGCAAAGGCGACCGCCCAAATTAATTGCCGTCGATTGTTTCCGGAAAAGAGCAAAAGACCCCCGGCCACGGGCGCTAACCCGATGATTGAAGGTAGGTCTGTGGGCAAAAACAAGGCTGCCAGAGCCAGCCCGAACAATCCACCGGTGCCGGAGCCGGTCAAGTTTGCGCAGTATAGTTTTCCCACATTTTTCTTTTCCGTGGTCAGCGCGAGCCCGATTGCCAACGCACCGAGCAAAAAAGGTGTCAAATAAAGCAGAGACGAGGCTGCCAACCGCCAGATTTGCGTTCTATCGGCGAAAAGAAGATAAAAATCGCACCTTATGCCGTCGGTTTGGGAAAGTCTCAAAGCCCAGGGCATGGCCAATCCGCAAGCCACCAGCAGCCAAGGCATCAGAACACCTTTATGATCGATGAAAAATGCCCGGAATAATGATAGAATTGTGCCGCTGGTTCCAAATCCCAGCAAAGCCAGAGATACGATCAGGTAGGCAAAATGATACCATTGCAAATACGAAAGTATTTGCATCAGGGCTAATTGGTAGGACGTAATGCCCGCCGAGAGCAAAAATATTGCTAACCTCAAACGAGTTTCCGGGCCATTACCCATAAACCTTTGCCGCAGACTGCCCTCCCGACTTTAATAGCGGATACAATCACTCACTGGCGGGTAAAAGGAACGAAACGCACGGGAATTAGTCTTTTTGTGCGGATTTTATCCTTCAGCTTGGTCACCAGCATCAAGTGCTGGGGCCCGAAGGTTGAGCCCACCGGAATGATCATTCGCCCCCCATCCTTCAATTGATCGATCAGTGGCGGTGGAATGAAGGAGGCTGCCGCTGTTACGATTATAGCATCGAAAGGAGCTTCCTCCTCCCAGCCATGAAAACCGTCCCCCTGTTTGATATGTATATTCTTGCTGCTCAGGACTTTCATTTTGGCTTTGGTTCGCGCAGCCAATTGGGGAATGATTTCCACCGTATAAACCTGCTCCACGATCTCAGCCAAAACTGCCGCCTGATAACCGGAACCGGTCCCAATCTCCAGAATCCGGTGCTCGGGTTCAAGTTTAAGCTTCTCCGTCATGTAGGCGACGATGTAAGGCTGTGAAATCGTTTGACCGTAGCCGATGGGCAAGGGCCGGTCATTGTAGGCGTATTTTTCAAGTTCCGAGGGTACAAACTCGTGTCTTGGCACCTCCCCCATCGCCTCGAGAGTGGCCTTGTCGGAAACTCCGCGGTATTGAATCTGCTTGGTCACCATTTTCAGCCTCTCCTCCTCGAAGGCGCCCTCCAGCATGAGTCCTGCAGGCAAAAAAAACGCTGCAACCAGGCAATAGTTAAACATATGCATCGGGATGCCCCTCACAATATTACCACAATACCCTTCCTTGACAAGCCCCAGCGTAAAAAATGGATCCTCAAAAATCAATGAAATTTCTGATTATAGGTTTCAGGAATAATTTTCCTCCTAACAACCTCCTTTTTAGAGAAATAAAAACATGTTCATTCGTGCGAATCGCTGGTCAATCCTTTGCCTCTCCCTTCTCCTAGTCGGGCCGGTTGTAGTGGCTGTGGCCAAAGGAAAAAAAATCAGGGGGTTTGAGGTCGGAAATGCCATTATTCCGTTTAAGGAAATCAGGAGCGGAGGCGTTGCCAGGGACGACATCCCGTCCATCGATCTACCAAAATTTGTCAACCCGGAGACCATTCCCCTGCTGAGGGATAATGAGCTGGTTGTCAGCGTGACCAGTGGGAGCGAAACACGGGCTTATCCGCTGCGTATCCTCAACTGGCACGAAGTGGTTAACGATTTTATCGGGGAGGATTATTTTGCCGTAACCTATTGTCCGCTTTGCCGCACGGCGATGGTTTTCGATCGAAAAATTGACAATGAAATTCTAAGCTTCGGAGTTTCCGGGCTTCTCTACAACAGCGATGTGTTGCTCTATGATCGCGAATCCGAAAGTCTCTGGTCTCAGCTTGCCGTAAAATCAGTTTCCGGACCGCGAGTGGGAACCGCTATGAACTGGCGGGCCAATGAAGTCATGAATTGGGGGGCCTGGAAACGCAAATACCCCAAAGGCAAAGTGTTGTCCTTCGAGACAGGTTTCAACCGTGTCTATTCCTCCAGCCCTTACGGTGAATATGTGCAAAACAAAGAAATCATGTTTCCCGTTCCTTTCAAACGAAAGGAATTGCCGAAAAAAACCCTCATGATCGGCCTGCTGGTAGACGGCCAGGCCAAAGCTTACCAAATCGCATATTTCCCCATTGATGAGTACCTCACCGATGTCATCAATGGGAAAAATATCGGCATCCTCTTTAATCTGCAGGATTTTCAGATAACGGCCCAATACATAGAAACGGGAAAGCAGATACCAACGGTTCTTGTCTATTGGTTTGCCTGGCAGGCTTTTTATCCCGATACCGAGGTTTGGGGCAAATTTGAGGAACCCGGAAAGAAAAAATCGAAAAGGAAAATCAAGGGATAAATCAGTCTTCTAATTGGTTTTTAAAGCTCGCATAGCCGGGTGTTTTGCGATTTTTCCCAATGCTTTCCGCAAAAGAGCCTTCCCCGGTTCCATCTTTGGCCATGGGGAGGCTCCCGAAGGATGTGGCAGGGGAATAGCCTCGAATTTATGGCCGGCATACTGGCACGACCAACTCCGGCCCACCAATTCGCTCATCCCTCTATATTCGATAAACAATTCGATGGCTGATTTTCCCACCGGAATAACCAGTGCGGGTTGTAGAATTTCAAATTCTCCCTGCAACCAGCGGGAGCAATTATCAATTTCCTTTCGGGAGGGAACCCTGTCCCCACCGGAAGGTTTTTTACCCGGAAAACAGCGGCAGGCCGCAGCCATGTAAATTTTTTTGCGGAAATTTTCTTCATTCAGACCGCAACTATTCTCAAACCACCCGAAAAGGGTTTTTCCAGCCGTCCAGGCAAAGGGTCTGCCCAGTTGCGGCTCCTTCCCTCCCGGCGCTTGGCCGACCAGCAAAATCCTGCTTAAAATAGCGCCTCCGCTGACGGGCGTGGAACACATTCCAGAACATAGGCGGCAAGCCTTCAGGGAGGCGATATGCCGACGCAACTTTTTCGCTGATTCCGCTTTTGCATTGGATTTCATTTAAGAAGGCTGAGTTTCAACAAGAGACCAGTGCTCTTCCACCGTATAGGTTGAACCCGTGGAGTGAAGTTGGCTCGAATAAAGATTGAAACCCTCAACTTTGAAAGGCGCGGTTGTAAAATCACGGTGGTCTTTGACAAACTGAAAAACCGATCCTGGAGCTGCTTCCTTGCAACGTGCCAGGGTTATGTGGGGATGAAATGTCCGATTTTCCGGGATAAATCCGATCCCGTACAATCCGTCTTCAACTTTTTTATGCAATTGAAAAAGCCGCGGGTGCCCCTTGCCCAATCCGGCCCAAAGAATGCCGGGGCGTCCCCGGCCGGGAAAACAGCCCACCCCGTCCACCGCCAGAAAAAAAGGCTCCACCCGAACAACCCCTAAAACCCGCCTGATCGCCTCCTCATCTCCCACTCCGGCATCCCCAATAAATTTCAAAGTTACATGCCTCTGCTCATTCGCCATCCAGCGAAATCCGGGAAGCGGTTCAGTTAGTTTATCAATCTCTGACACGATATATGTGGGCAGCGTAATCCCTACGAATAACCGTTTCGACCGATGACCGGGTTCTTCATTCATGTTAGACGCCCTCTAAGAGTCAGATCTAAACACCCTCTTATCTGTCGTATCCCTTGAGAAGCTTGAACGCCGTTATCATGGCAACGTCTTTTTTGAGACGCTCTTGCGGGTCCAATTTGAGAAGAGCCTTGAGAGTATCGGAACTTTGCTCCACCAGAAAATCTGGTTTCAGGCCCTTGCTTTGCCAGGCAATCCCCTTGGGCGTGTACATCGCGCCCGTAATGAATTTTACCCGAAATTCGTTATCCAGAGTATAAGTTTTTTCAAACACACCTTTGCCATAGGTTTTTGTTCCGATGATCAGAGCAACCGTGTGGTCCCGCAGGGCGCTGGAGAGTATTTCCGCCGCCGAAGCTGTTGATTCACTGACCAGAACCGCGATTTTAAAATCGAAAGGTGTCGGGTTGGAGGAAACATAGTTTTGCAATTTTTTATCCCGGGTAAAGGTGCGCAAAAGAATGCTTTTTTCCGGTAAAAATTCTTCTGCTGCGCGAATGGATTCGAGGAAGACACCTCCGGAATTATTTCTCAAATCCAATATCAATTTATTGTAACCCGATTTCGAAAGTTCGGCCAAACGCTCTTTTAATTGAACGGAAATTTCGACTGAAAAGGTTTTCATTTCAACCAAAACCAAATTATCCGTTAGGGGTGTTATGATTAAATTTTCATTGCTAAACTTCTCCCTCCTTAAACTGATGTCGAAAACCTTTATGTCCCGGCTAATGGTCAAAGTCACCTGGGATCCTTCCTCACCGTTCATCAGATCGTTCACCTCGCTCGTCGATTTACCTTTCAATGACTCCCCATCGATCCGGAGAATTCGGTCGTAGGGAAGTAAAACCCCTTCTGCTGGTGAACCTGGCAGCGTCTCTGTAACCGTCAAACTGCCCTCCGTGGTGTTCAAGGAGCTTTTCACTCCGAGCGATACCTGAACTCCGCTTAGCGAATTGAATACCTTTTCGTAATCTTCAACAGTCCAGATTTTCGAGAGTTCCGGGTTATCGGGTGGAGATATATGCCGCAACATTCCTTTGATGGCAGCCCAATAAAGAGCCTCTTCGCTAATTTCCGAAGTATAATAATTCTCCAGAATAAGAGCCTTGATCTCTTCGAACGTTTCTGCCGCCTGTGGAAATTCATGCGACAAGCCAACATTGAATAACGGCTTGATTTCCTCACTTTGGGCAATGACCGCAACGGGAATAATAATCAGGAATAATACAAGGGTAGTGGTTAAGTCTCTTAGGCAATTCATGCCTCTTTATAATGCCGAATCTCTCGAAGAACGAAAGGATATTATCGCATCTCTTCCGGCCACTCAGTGACCATTGTGCGCTTCCTCGTAATGATTGCCTAGAAGGTCTTCACCAAAGTCGTTGTCCAATTCCCGAAAAACCGAGTGAATATGATTGGCCCCGTTTTGCGTGTTGTCGTATTCGATCAAATGGGTGGGACCTTCTATGCGGTAATAATGTCCCTGCCCGGGATGAAGCCCGCCAGCCCAGGCAAATTTCAGGTTTTGGGTGCCCGCCCGGCGTATTTTTTCCTTATGGCCTTCGGCCAGATCGTCCCGAAAGTTGTCGGTATAAACGGTTATCAACGATAACAGCAATTCCTGCTGGTTCTTTTTTAAGGCAGACCATGGAATGCCCTCCGAAACCACCGTCGCCGCTTTCCTGCTGGTCCCTGTTGTTATGTCTCGGGGCGCCTTCTCGGAGATGATGGCCAGTGCTTTCTGCTTACTGTCCAGAGACAATATCAAATCACGGGCCAGTTCCTCCTCTTTTTTGAGAACTTTCCAGCCCTTTTTGGAGCCATGAGGCACCTCTGCCGGATTGGCGCCCCAAAAAACCGGTGTTTGCGACACCGGTTTACCCTCAACTAGAGTAAAATTGAGCGATAGATGATGCCCTTCGACTCTCCAGCCCCAGTTGCCGATCTCTTCAAGTTGCCCGAAAATGGAAAAATAATACTTTTCCGGATTCCTGCGCATGAACCCCAACGTTTCAATCTCCCCCAATATACCTTCCAGCTCAATGATGCCCGCAGCCTTTTCAAAACCCGATTTGCTCAACCCGCTGCCCAGGAGTTTGTAGGCGGCGGCCACCTGATCTTCATCGCTTAATTGGACAAAGGAAATGCCTTTGCGGGAACGCGGAATGAAGTGCCAGTTGTAACGTTCCTCCGTTTCGAACGGCATCGTAGCCGACCGAATTTGATCCGGATGTAATAATTTCAAAAACTTTCTTGCCGAAAAAAACATCGGTTCCGTTTGGCCAGAAACATTTCCTCCAACTAAAATAGAAAAAATGACGGCGGTAAAAACAAACTTTGGTATATGCTTGTGATATTGGGTCATTAACGGGTTTTCGATTTACGGCCTTCCTCATAATCAAACAAGTCGAACAAGGTCTGTATTACACATCTCTGCATCAACATCATCGAATTTGAGATAGGTTCTAACCAGTTCGCGACAGAAAAGATCGCCAAATTGCGTTAAATGTAGATAATGGTTTTGAAAAATCTGAATTTTCCATTTTTCAACGATGGTTAAGGGTTTTTGGGAAACCTTGGATAATTTGAAATTCATATCCCGGCTAATGGCAAAAAGAGATACCGCCTTCTTCTCGAAATACCGCAAGTTGTCAGTGGTAATCATTCTCCTTGCCTTTTTGCCTTCCCTTCAGTTCGGAGCTGGTTTTCAGGGATTGGGAGATCTGTCCGGCGGAGATTTCAGAAGCAAAACCGGTGGGATTTCTTCAAATGGGTCAGTCGTCGTGGGATCGGGTAATTCCGCCTCCGGTAGTGAAGCCTTCCGTTGGACCCAGACAGGTGGAATGATTGGTTTGGGGGACCTCGGCGGTGGCGTTTTTGATAGCGATGCCCGTGGGGTTGCCTTAGGTGGGTCCGTCGTTGTCGGGAGAAGTGTATCAGGCCCCGGCCTGGAAGCATTCCGGTGGACACAGACGGCAGGAATAACAGGACTGGGAGACTTGGCTGGCGGCCCCTTTCACAGCGAAGCCTTTGCCGTCTCCTCGGATGGGTCCGTGGTAGTGGGGACCAGCGCCAGCAATTCACCAGGACCATTTGAAGCCTTTCGCTGGACCCAGGCGGGTGGCAAATTCTCTGGAAGCGGATCCTCCAATGATTCCGTTGCGGTGGGACTAAGTGTGGCAATTTCCGGTGCAGAAGCCTTTCGCTGGACTCAGGCGGGAGGATTGACCGGACTGGGCGACTTGGCCGGTGGCGTCAATTTCAGTTTAGCCACCGGGGTTTCCTCTGGTGGGTCCGTTGTGGTCGGGCGAAGTGAATCGGCTTCCGGTATGGAAGCCTTTCGTTGGACCCAATCGGGAGGAATGATTGGCCTGGGCGATCTGGACGGTGGCAGCTTTAACAGTGACGCCAATGGAGTGTCTTCCGATGGGTCCGTCGTGGTTGGTCGGAGTGAATCGGCCTCCGGCATTGTGGCTTTCCGCTGGACCCAGACAGGAGGGATGACGGGGCTGGGGGATTTGGCAGGCGGAGGCTATTTCAGTGAAGCTTTTGCGGTCTCCTCCAATGGAAACGTGATTGTCGGCTGGAGTACTCCTGTCTCCGGAACCGATGACTTGGAAGCATTTATTTGGGATGCTCTCAACGGGATGCGAAATCTTAAAACGGTTTTGGAAAACGACTTGGGGCTCGACCTGACCGGTTGGACCTTAATCAAGGCAAATTCGATTTCGAACGATGGTTTAAAAATCGCCGGATGGGGAACCAACCCCAGCGGCCAAACGGAGGCATGGCTGGCGGATTTGACCACCAATAAGACCGACCAAACCATCACTTTTAGTCCCATTGGAGACCGAAATGTCGAAGATTCCCCGTTTCTGATTCAAGCGGAAGCCACCAGTGGACTGCCGGTTTCATTTTCCGTCATTGAGGGAGCGACAATCGCGGTGGTTGTCGGCTCCAACGTAACCCTCAGCGGAGAGGGGCAAATTACCATTCTGGCCAATCAAGCGGGCAATGAAAATTTTAATCCTGCTCCCGGAGTGGAACAAACCTTCCTCGTCACCTTCGCCCAGTCAGGCTGTCAAGGCGTTTTCTGCGGAGAGGAAATTCCTGGATTTCCCGGGTGGTTGGCCTCATCCTGGTACCTCAACTACAACGTCGAATTTTTACCTTGGATTTTCCACGACGAGCATGGCTGGCAATTCATCTTCGAGGACAGTCCCGAGGTGTTCTTTCTATGGGATTTCGGCCTCGACGAATGGCTTTTCGTCGATGAGAATAGCTATCGCTGGGTATATCTTTTTAGCGACAACCCAGGGTGGATCTGGACTTTCGAGGATAACGACCCGGACCGCCGGTTTTTCCAAAGAGCCGACGATGGCAGTCTCTTCAGTGTTCCGCCCGACTTGCCTGTCGAATAAGGATTTCAATCAAAAGCATGTTTCACTCCCCTGCTTCCAGAATTGATTGACCGGGACGAAATGGAATCCCCAACAACGGAAAAGAGGCAAAACATTTACGCCAGTCGCAGGAATCCGGTTTAAACGGGCTGTTGAGCAAAAGAATTCCCAAGAGAAATATACTGGGGTGGATAAAGAACCGTCAATAAACCACCAAAAAAATAAGACCACCAAAAAGAGCACTATGAACGCCCTGATGACGCGTGTGCCTTGCATTATGAAAGTGGACGAGGGTTAATTTGAACTTTTTAAAAGCGCAAGCGCGTGAGATGGTCGGTCTTTTCATATAATCATCTGAAGCTGCTCTTGCACCTTGAGAAGAGTTTGGCCGGATATTTCCATATTGGGAACTTCATACTCTGTATCGGTTTGACGCAGAAGATAGGTCTGGGAAGCGGACGCATTTGATCGAGAAAGGGGCTTGAGGATTCTTTTTCTTTCCAAGATAACGGCCAACAGATATTTCAAAACGGCGCTCTCCTCGGTCGCTTCCCCTCCCGATTCGGCCTCATAGAGGGAAAGAAAAAGTTCTTCCGTGGTTTTGAGAGTAGCCTGCCGAGCTTCCGCCTCCGATTCGGCCGATTTGATTTTGTGCCCCCACCAACCAACTATGGAACCGGACGGTGAAAAATTTTCGGACTCTTCGGCCAAAACATCGGCCCGCGACAACTCCCCCTCCTTATTTTTATGAAGGTAGCTGACTACTTCCTGGCCAAGATCAAATGGTTTGCCCGTTACATGGGAATGCTTTGAAAGGGTCTTTACTCTCCAATCCATATTCATCTAAATTTCAATATTCCAGACAAGTTGGCAAAAACCAATCGGGAAAATACATTTAATTTATCCTGTAATGATTAACAATTCCAGGTACAATCCATACCAGTAATCGATGACAACACCAACCTCAAATTCAAATGTGAACGGATCGATCGCCTTCCTTCTGGTCGATGTGCAAACCGTATTCTCCCGCGTGCTTCCAAATTACGACGAGCTTGTCCGGCGTTGCCGGTTCGCCCTGGAGTCGGCGGTTTTGCTCGAATTGCCGGTTTTTATCTCCGAGCAAGTGCCGGACAAACTTGGATCGACTCAACCCGAACTTATCGATGCCGCCCCCGAGGCCAGACTATTTAATAAATCTGCCTTTTCTGCCCTCAAGGCGGACGGTCTTCTTCAAGCCCTGAAAGAACAATACATCGGGCATCTTTTCGTCGCCGGACTGGAAACGCCGGTCTGCGTTTATCAAACCGTGGTTGATGCTTTACAGGAAGGATTCCAGGTGACCCTCCTGACCGATTGCCTCGGTTGCCGCAGGGAGGAGGACGGCAAGGCAATCATCGATTTCCTCAGTCGCCAAAAAGCCTGCCGGGCTCTCCCCTCCGAAGCCGTCTACTACAGCCTTCTCGCAGATGCCAAAGCGCCCGCCTTTCGCGCCTACACAAGCTTGGTGAAAAAATACAACTAGGATACTTTCATAACTGCCTGCGACCAATTTTAACTCTTCCCGTCGCACACAAGCGCCAGCCCCATAGAACATGACTGCTCCAACCCTCCAACCGGAAGATCTTCCTGCTGAATATACACAGGAAGAATTACACGATTGGCCCAAAGACCGTTACGAGGAACTCGATGGACGTCGGCTGGCGGCCAGTTCACCCGTGGTGGCGGCCCATTTTCTGGAGCGAATGGATGTAGACGACCGCCGGCTCGTCTTGCGCAAACTGCAGGAAGAGGAAGCTACGGATATTCTCTCCGAAATGGATGCTGACGATTCCGCCGAAGTTGTCGGCTCCATGAGAGAAGACCGTGCGGTCAAGATATTGGAAGAGTTCGATCCGGACGACGCTGCCGATGTCGTCGCCGAGCTGGATGAAGAGGATCGCGATCGTCTTCTTGATCGAATGGAGCCGGAAAGCGCGGAAACTCTCAAAACCCTGATGGCCTATGATCCGGATACCGCAGGTGGAATCATGACGCCTGAAGCCGCCACCATCCTGCCTGCCTTAACCGTGAATGAAGCCATCGAAAATGTGCGGGCCATGCAGGAGGAACTGGAGGATATTTACTACATTTATGTCGTCGACGAAGCGATGAAATTGCTGGGAATCGTTTCCATGCGTGATTTGATCCTGGCTCACCCCGGGCGTAAAATTGGCGATATCATGGACCCCCAGATAAAGGGAATCTGCCATCCCGATATGGACCGGGAAGAAGTCGCTTTGAAAATCGCGGAGTTCAATCTCCTTTCCCTTCCCGTGGTCGATGAAGGGGGAGTCCTGCTGGGAATTGTCACCATCGACGATGTTATGGATATTGTCCGGGAGGAGGCCACTGAAGACATGCAAAAACTGGTCGGCGCAGGAGCGGATGAGAATATCCATGATGACATCTCCTACAGTGTTCGCCGCAGAAATCCCTGGTTGCAGGTAAATCTGCTTACGGCATTCATGGCGGCCGGGGTTGTTTATTTTTTCCAAAAACAGATTGAGCAGCTCACCATACTGGCCGTCTTTATGCCGGTGGTGGCCAGTATGGGGGGAAACGCCGGGGCGCAAACTCTGGCCGTCGCCATTCGTAGCATAGCCCTGGCCCAGGTGCGGGAACACGATGACAGACTCATCTGTTCAAAAGAATTGCTCATGGGGCTTTTAAACGGCATCCTTACCGGCCTCATCGCGGCAGCGGTGGTCTTTTTGATCACTAGCGACGTTCGTATTGCCGCCGTGGTCATGATCGCAATGGTCTTGAACATGGGATTGGCCGGCCTCTCGGGAGCATTTATCCCTCTTTTCTTGAAAAAGCTGAAACTCGACCCTGCGCAAAGTTCTTCTATTTTCTTGACCACCGTGACGGATGTAGCCGGTTTTTTCATTTTCCTCAGTTTGGGTACTTTCCTTTTACTATAATCCTCCTACCGCCAATATCCCGGTCCCACCATGAGCGCATCGAATAAGAAATACACTACCGTAGCCGAATTAAAGAACCTCGAAGAAGGCCAGAATACACCCTTTGAGAGCGTATTTCTATTGCATCAAGCGGCTTTGAAAACAGCCAGGAACGGCAGCGAATTTCTTTCCGTGGAATTGGGTGATACTACAGGAAAGTTTCAATTTGTGTGCTTCGCAGATACTGCCGTTTTCCTCTTTTTTCATGAAACGCCACAGGGTTCGGTCGTCCGCGTTCAAGGAGTGACCGAATATTACCAGAATCGATTTTCGCCACGCATTCAATACTCGGAAGTAGTTCCGGAAGAAGAAGTTGAATCACAAAATCTACTCGATCTCCTGATTCCTTCCACCACTGAAAACATAGCCGAAATTTGGACCGAATTGCTTGATTTCGCTCAGGATATTTCCCATCAGGGACTCCGGGATACCGTCAGCCAGGTGCTTTCTCAAACCGAAGAACAATTTAAATCTTCCGCTGCCGCAATTTCAATGCATCACGCTTACCGGGGCGGGTTGCTCGAACACACGGTCCACCTCTGCCGAGCCTGCAAAGCCCTCCTCCCCCACTACCCCGAGGTAGATTCGGACTTGGCCATGTGCGGCCTTATCTTGCATGATGCCGGTAAAATTCTGGAGTACGAAGGCAGCCGCGTGACCCAGCGAAGCCGCCAGGGGATTTTACAGGGCCATGTCGTGCTGGGTTACCGTATTGTCCGCAAGGCGGCCCTGCAGAATAAATTGGAACCCGAGCTTCTTGAACGGCTGGAACACATTATCCTCAGCCACCAAGGCCAGCTCGAATGGGGCGCGGCGGTTCTGGCAGCCACCCCGGAAGCGGTCTTTGTTTCCATGCTGGATAACCTTGATGCCAAAATGGGCATGGTGCAGGAAGCCCTGCGATCAACCCCCAAAGGTATCGAATTTTCTCAATACATGCCAGGGCTGGGAGGCCCCGTTTTAATTAACCCCGTTCCGAAGGGGTCCAATAAGGAAGATTTGGATGGTGAAAACTAAATCAAACTACTGCCTGACCAGTTTAACCTGATTGTTCTCTATCGAAACATCGTTGACCTGAGCCCAAATTTCACCCAGCTTGACGCCCTCTTCACTGTCGAATAGGGTTGAGGCCACATGTTTGTAAACCATATTGGGCAATCCGGCGAAATTTGGAATGGGACAACTGCCGATGTATCCGGACTCGACTTTGAAGGATTGATTTACAAACCTCCCTTTCCCCTGGTAAAGAAACTTTTTTCCCTCCCCGAGGATGGGAATACTCACTTGAGTAGATACCTGTAGTTGGTCCTCGACGATACGAAAATTGGGAAATTCAGGTTTCAGTGAAATTTTCGATAAAAAACCGCCCTCTTCTGCTTTTTTCGGATCAGGCTTGAAGGAGGACTTGGCCCAACGGTTCAGTTCACCCTCTGACACGAGCAGTGCGCCGCTTTGCCCCCGCTCAAGTAATGCCATTTTCTGTTTCCAGGTGTTTCCTCCCTTATCAAGACCGCTTACATAGTAGAGAGCCTTGGGAACGCGCTCTTCCTCAGGAGGCAATTCCTTGACAACGGATACCGGCAAAATGAGGAGATTGGCTGCTGCCAGAAGTCCTCCAATCAGCACACTCAATATAGCGGCGACAATCGCCCCAGCCAACCCGGGACCCGATGATTCTTCTTTTTCAGCCATGACAATTTATCTCCAATCAGGTTTTAGCGCTCTCTCCTCCAGAGTTGGTTCCGTTTTTCGAGCTTGCTTCGGAACTGCCGGAACTTGTGGTCTTTGTCTCCGCCGGGCTCGAATCTTTCTTGCTACCCTCTTTTTGCGAAGGTTTCGATTTTTCCTCCTTGGAGTTTTTGTAATCGGTCTGATAAAAGCCGCTCCCCTTGAATATGATTCCCGCTCCTGTGCCGATCAGGCGCTGCAAAGCCTCGGTCTCGCAGGAAGGGCATTTTGTCAGCGGTTCCGCCTTGATGGAGTGGAAAAACTCGAATTCCTCCTCACAGGATTTACAAAGATAATCGTAAGTTGGCATCGCTATCAATTTCCGTTCAATTTCAGGTTTAGATTTCCTTTTGCAGGAAATCTAAATTTCTTCCTCTCTTTTTCTTTCTTTTTCCAAAACTCCAAAGAGGATTGTGAAATAGGCAAGAACAAGGGAAAAGCCAAGAAAAAAGGCAAATCCATAAAGAGGAGCGCCCACAATCATTATTCCCACCAAGGAGAGACAAGGAAACAAAAGCGATTTCCAACTGGCGCAAAGCATTCGCAAAACCGCGTCCAGTCTAAGCATATCCTGAATATTGTTCCGGCCCTGATAAAGATAAAGAGCCGCCGCGCTACAGGGAGGAGCCAGCAATAGAGGCAGACCAATCGGCAGAAGACGAAATATTTCGATCAGAAAACTGTTGATGATCGGGCTCAGCAGCCCGGTAAATAGTAATCCGAGAGTGCTTGAGATAAACCATCCAATAACTCCTGCCGCCAGGGAAAATATTGCCAAAAGAACAAAAAGCGCCAACCCCTCCATAAAATAATAGCCCGTACGCATCCACCACCGCTCCAGGCTCGGTAGTTGCACATTGCCCGATTGACGGATTTGCCGGGCATAATCCTGCAGGTATCCGAGAATGACAATGTTGAGAACCGGCACAAAACAAATCAAACCGCCAACCAGCAGTTTATTCGCAAACCGCTTGTCAGCAATAATTCGATGGCTAATCTCTTCGAAACTTGGCACGTATTTACTTTTTGAACTTCAACACTTCCACCAAGCAAATCCCCAATACCCGAAAAAGAAAACAAAAAA
>JAJFLV010000203.1 GCA_021772535.1 Opitutales bacterium
CCCCGGGCCACCAGGAAGTGCTCTTCACCCACAATTGACGGATCGAGGGCGGTGGAGGTGGAAGCAAGTGGATCGACTGCCGGATAAATGCCCAACTCGGAGATGCGCCGCTCCAGCACCACGGTCGAGTCGAGGTGGGCAAAGGTGTTCGCCGGGGCCGGGTCGGTCAGGTCGTCTGCTGGCACATAAACGGCCTGAAAGGAAGTGATCGATCCTTTATTGGTGGAAGTGATCCGCTCCTGCAATATGCCCATTTCCTGAGAGAGAGTCGGCTGATAGCCGACCGCTGAGGGAGAGCGTCCAAGGAGGGCCGATACTTCCGAGCCGGCTTGCGAAAAGCGAAAGATGTTATCGATAAAGAGGAGAACATCCTGGTTTTGTTCATCGCGGAAATACTCCGCCATGGAAAGCCCCGAAAGGCCCACCCGCATGCGGGCCCCGGGCGGTTCATTCATCTGCCCGTAGCAGAGGGCGACTTTGGATTTCTCGATGTTTTCCAGATCGATAACCCCGGCATCGGCCATTTCATGGTAAAGGTCGTTTCCCTCGCGGGAACGTTCTCCCACACCGCACAGAACGGAGTAGCCGCCGTGGGTTTTGGCGATATTGTTGATCAATTCCATGATCACCACCGTCTTGCCTACTCCCGCTCCGCCGAAAGCGCCCACCTTGCCGCCCTTGATAAAGGGGCAGATCAAGTCGATTACCTTGATTCCGGTTTCCAGGATATTGGCCCGTGTGTCCTGCTCAATCAGAGTAGGAGGGTTTCTGTGAATGGGGTACCGCTTTTCATATTTGACCGGCCCCCTTTCATCGATTGCGTCTCCAGTCACGTTAAAAATGCGGCCCAGCACCCCATCGCCCACCGGCACCGTGATGGGCGACCCGGTATCGATGGCTTCTCCGCCGCGGACCAGCCCCTCGGTCGAACTCATGGCCACGGTGCGGACCATCCCCTCACCGAGATGCTGTTGCACCTCCAGAATGATCCGGGCGTCCTTCCCGCGAAGCTTGAAGTTCACCTCCAGGGCTTGATAGATTTCCGGTACGCCGGAGTCGGCAAATTTTACGTCCACAACGGCTCCGATTACCTGAATGATGGTTCCTTTGTTCATAATTACGTTCCTGGGGGCAATGGCTTAAGATAAAAACACTGAATTGATGAAATTTTTTGGGATCATTAATTGGCGAAACTGGCGGCGGAGATTTCCAGAATCTCCTGCGTAATGGCGGCCTGGCGGACTTTGTTGAACTCCAGGGTAAGGTCATCCACAAGGGTGCTGGCGTTATCGGTCGCCGTTTTCATGGCCACCATGCGCGAACTATGCTCGGAGGCTTTTGCCTCCAGTACAACGTGGTAAATTTCCTGTTTGATGTAGAGGTTGAGCAGTTCGTTCAGAATGGCTGCCGCGTTCGGTTCGAATTGAATCTCCCGAGTGTCGTCGGAGGCGCTTTTATGCCCGGTTTTATGGGCTTGCTCCTGCAGAATCGATTTCAAGTCCTGAAATGGCAGCAATGGCAAAAGGACCGGTTTTTGCACCATCGTATTGACAAACTGCGAATAAAGAACCTCCACCGTGTCTATTTTTTCTTCCCGGTAGCTTTGGATCAGAAACTCCACTGCTGACCGCACTTCGGCGAAGGGGACCTTGTCGGTCACCGTAAAATCGGCCATCAGATCCCTTTGTGTCCGGCTCAGAAATTGGGCCGCTTTGCGTCCGATGGAGACATAACCGGCCTCTCTCTCGATTTCCCCGATTTTCCTGAACAGGTTGGCATTGAGCGCCCCGCAAAGACCTTTGTCGGTGCTCACCACGAGGATCCCTCTTTTTCGCGTTGGCCGGCCTTCCAGAAACGGGTGCTTGTAATCGATCAGCCGGTTGCCCAGGGAACTCAGCATCTCTGCCATGAGTTCGGCGTAAGGTCTGCCTTTCAGGGCCACATCCTGCGCTTTCTTCATTTTCGAGGCGGCCACCAGTTGCATTGCACGCGTGATCTGAGAGGTGTTTTTAACACTCTTGATGCGGCGGCGGATATCGCGGGTGTTGGGCATCTCGATTAGCTTCCGTTCAATTTCAGATTAGTTTAGGGACACGCAGAAATACTCATTCCGGGAGTTGTCCTCAGGAGCCGAAGGCTCGCTTCCATTCCTCCAGCGCCACCTTCAGATCGTCCTCGATTTCATCCGTGATTTGCTTCTCCTGGCGTATCTTGCCCATGAGATCCTCCTTGCGGGTGCCGAAAAAATCCTCCAGATGGGCACAGGCTTCGACGATTTTCTTCACATCGATATCGTCAAGGTAAGCGTTTTGCGCCGCCCACAGGATGCCAACCTGAATCTCGATTGGCTTGGGGCTGAAAGCGGGCTGCTTGAAAACCTCGACAATGCGGGCGCCACGCTCCAGTTGGGCCTTGGTGCGGGCATCCAGATCAGAACCGAACTGGGCGAATGCGGCCAGTTCGCGATACTGGGCCAGTTCCAGCTTGACCGTGCCGGCGACCTGCTTGCAGGCCTTGATCTGGGCCGCCGAACCAACCCGGGAAACGGACAACCCAACCGATACCGCCGGCCGGATTCCCTGGTTGAATAGATCCGTTTCCAGAAAAATTTGACCGTCCGTGATTGAAATCACGTTGGTCGGAATATAAGCGGAGACGTCGCCCGCCTGCGTTTCGATGATGGGCAATGCGGTCAAGGAGCCATTGCCGTTTTCTTCGTTCAACCGGGCCGCTCGTTCCAGCAGCCTGCTGTGCAGAAAAAATACATCCCCGGGATAGGCCTCGCGCCCGGAAGGCCGTTTCAACACCAGGGACATTTGTCGGTAGGCTACCGCCTGTTTGGAGAGATCATCGAATACAATCAGAGCATCCATCCCGTTTTCCATGAAATACTCGCCCATCGCTGTCCCCGAATAGGGGGCCAGGTACTGGTTGGCCGGGTTGTCAGCGGCGGGGGCGGCAACGATTATCGTGTTGTCCAACGCGCTATGATCCTCCAGGACTTTTATGGTGCGGGCGATATTCGAGTTCTTCTGCCCCACCGCCACATAAATGGAATAAACCGGGCGAAAATCGGGATCTCCACTCTCAAGACCCTGCTTGTTGATAACCGCCTGGTTGATAATCGTATCGATGGCAATGGTGGTCTTTCCCGTCTGGCGGTCGCCGATGATCAGTTCCCTCTGCCCGCGGCCGATCGGGATCATCGAGTCGATCGGCATGATGCCGGTCTGGATCGGCTGGTTCACTCCCTTGCGCGGTATAATGCCGGGTGCGATCTTTTCCACCGGATAAAATTCAGTCGAGTTGATGGGGCCTTTACCGTCCACCGGACGGCCGATAGCATCCACCACCCGCCCGAGGAGTTCTTTCCCCACCGGCACAGAGAGGAGACGTCCGGTGGTCTTGGCTTCGTCACCCTCTTTCAATTTGCTCGGGTCACCCAGAATGACGACGCCCACCTCATCTTCCTCGAGGTTCAGTGCGATCCCGAAGACTTCGCCGGGAAACTCGACCATCTCGTTGAACATGACCTCCGAAAGCCCATCCAGCTTGGCCACCCCGTCGGCCAGTTGAATGATCCTGCCGGTGTTCTTCCGAACCGTTTTCGATTCGAATTTAGCGATTTCTTCCTGAATCTGATCGATGATTGTACTCATAACCCTAAATTAAGATATGCAAATGGTGGTGGATTTTTTAGTAAAAAAATTAGTTACTCAATGGACATCGCGGGCCAGGGATTCGAGCTGGCCGGCCAGGGAAACATCGTAAACATCATCGGCCACACTTACCCGCAAACCGGCAATGAGGTCGCGGTTTTCCCTTGCGGACACACTAATCGTTCTGCCATAGCGGGTGGACAATCGTGTTTGCAAATCCTGTAGGGTTTCCTCACCGATTTCTCCCGAGTGTTCCACCACAGCCTGTGACTTTCGGATTTCTTGCTTAATGCAGTGCAAGTACTGCTTCAGAAGAGCTTTTAACCGGCGTGGCGGCTTCTCTGTCAACGCCCCCAAAACGGCATCAACTTTTTCCGGGGAGACCAAACCGTCCTCCACGCTCAGTTGGGTCAGCTTTTTGGCAAAGTCTTTTTGTGATTTATCAGCCATCGCAGTAACGAATAATTATTCCCCTCTATCAGGATTCGGTGGCGGCTAATTCCCGCGCCGCCGATTCGCTGTATTGAGTTTTGTCCTGCTCGGAGAGTTCCTTCCGCAGCACCTTGCCGGCTGTCAGCACAACCAGGCGGGCGATCTCCTGACGCACCTCCGAGAGCATGGCTTTGTGCTCGTGCTCAATCCTTTGCTCCGCTTTGGCCAAAATTTCCTCGGCCTTGGCGATGGCCTCCTGGGAATGCTTTTCCATGAAAACCTTGGCGCTCTGGCGCGTTTCTTCGAGAATGCTTTTTGCCTCCTCGCGAGCATTGCGAAGCGTTTCGGCCTCCTTTTTCTCCGCTTCGGCCAGCTTCGCCTTCATCTCCTCGGCATACTGCAGACCCTCGGCGATTTTCTGCTGCCGCTTTTCTACCGTGGCCAGGATCGGCTTGAAGGCGAACCGGTAGAGGATGAACGCGACGATGCAAAAGTTGATGATCTGCGCTATCAGGAACGGCCATTCGACGTGGAACTGGTTGGCCAGATCGACAATCGGGTTGCCGGAAGTATCAGAGCCGCCGTGAGAGGCTGTTTCGGCCATGGCGAGAATATGGTATATTCGCATTTCGGATCAATTGTTGAGGGGCGCGGGCGGAGATTTTCCGAGCCTCGCTTTCCTGTTGGAGGAGGAGTTTAGGGGGCCGTGTTATTGAAAAAGATGGCGTAAAAAGCTATCGCTTCCGCCAGGGCCATGCCAATAATTGCCTGGACCAGAATCTTCCCCGAGGCTTCGGGATTTCGACCGACTGCTTCGGCGCCTTTCATGCCGACCAGTCCCACGCCGATAGCTGCGCCGAAGCAACCCATGCCACCCTGTATGCTGCCGTAGATTTCTGCTAATAAGTGAATCATATCTTTCTTTGGTTTTGGTTTTGTTCTTTATTGGTTCTCAACCGCCCTCTGGCTCTGGTTTTTGGCTGCCGCGGGACGTTCCAGGTTAAAAATATTTCTCATCATGTTGGGCCGGTAGTCCATTTTCTTTATTAATGCGCATGTTCCGCTCCTTCGTGATTGCAGATCAATCCGATATATACGGATACCAGCAAAGTAAAGACGAGGGCCTGCACCAGCCCGATGAGAATCTCCAGGAAATAAAAAGGCACCGGGACAATATAGGAGGCCAGTCCGGTTATGGTGGTGAGCAGGTTTTCCCCTCCGAACATGTTGCCGAAAAGCCGGAAAGAAAGGGAGACCGGACGTAACATTATGGAGATGATTTCAATGAAGCCCACCAGGATAAATATCAGGAATAAAACATAGTAGAGGGCGGTGGGCACATCGTTCTTGTTGGCTTTGTTCCCAAAGAGATCGTAAAGAATGACTTTTGGCCCGGCATACCGGAATATGAAGTAGAGCCAGGCCGCGAATGAAACCAGGGCTAGCGCAAGGGTCGTGTTCAAATCGGCATTGGCGGGCCGGTACCAGTAATTGAGGTGCCCGTATTCGTCGTAAAACCCGAAGGTGCCCACACCCGGAATCAAGCCGCTCCAGTTGTGTAAAAGTATGAAGGTGAAAAACCCCAGCAACAGCGGAAATGTGTGCTTGATCATGTGTTTGCCCACAATCGGCTCGACGATGTCCCGGATCGTCCCGATGAGACTTTCCACCACCACTTGCCCTCTGGTCGGAATGAGCCTGGGTTTTTTGGCGACCAACCTGAAAACAAGAATGATGACCAATGAAAATACCCAGCTGGTGACAATCGAGTTGGTGATGGGCAATCCATAAATTTCGGTCAGTTTGTAAGCATAGGGGGAAACCGATTTCGCCCCCTCGGCGGCTTGCGCCGTAACGGTAGTAGCGAAAAAAGGCAGAATATATAAGGATTGTCGAAACCGGCTCATCAACCTCGGTAGTATGATATAAATTGCTCCCGATCCGTCTTATCAAATGAAGAAACAAACCTCACGCGTCAATCCAGAATTGGTAATAATCAAGGTTTCGTTAAGTCTTCAGTGCTTTCACTAAAAACCTCGCAACCCGAAGAGCACCAATATAGCATACCCGGAAGCAATGTTAATCGACTCATGTCCCAGCCCAAAGATTTAACCGGCCATATCCAAAAAATCTTCGACCAGGAAGATGGCAGTGATGGCTCCACTTCCACCACGATATCGGTTCAACCCAGGCCCTTTGCGAGTGACCGGTTTTCCTGGTTTGTTTACGGCGTTCTGGCCCTTGCCGCACTCGCCGAAGCCGCCTTGATTATCGGGATGGACCTGCTCTGATCGCTGAGAGGGAGTAAAAGGATTCCATCAGGTCCTGAAAATAGGTTCCCACCTCAAAAGGCCAGGCAACCTCTTGTCCAAGATCCCACTCGGAATGCTCGGAAATCCTTTTCGCGCACCATTGAAAGTATTCCGCATGATCGGTGCGGAAAAATATTCTCCCCCCTGCAATGGTGCGTTGAGCCAGTTTGCCCAGAAATTCTGCCTGCATCAACCTTCGGCGATGGTGCCTTTTTTTGGGCCAGGGATCGGGAAAAAGCAGAAATATGGTTTCCAGGCTGACTCCCTCCGGCATGGCATTGAGTATTTCAATGCCCTCTGCCTTGATAAACAAGAGATTGCTCAATCCCCGCTTGTTCCTCTTTTCATTGGCCAGGCGAATTCTTCGGGATAATAAATCGATTCCCAGGCAAAAACGGTCGCCATGGGTCTGCGCAAAAGCGGTCAAAAAATGACCATGCCCGCAGCCGATTTCCAGGACGATGCGGGATTTACCGGCCAACTCCCCGGCACACTGGATTTCCAAGGCGCGGCGTCGCTTCAATACCTCCTGCAGGTGTTTCTCTTTGGCCAACAAACTTTGAGTCTTCCCTTTCCGATCCCTTTAACGACAAATTGATTCAGACGATGGCCATCTTTTCATCATCGCTTGAAGGCGTTTTTTCACCTCAGTCCACTCGGCCTCAATAATGCTGAAATAGGCCGAGTCCCGGATTGAGCCATCCCAACGGATGCGGTGCTTGCGTCGAAGGCCCTCCCGAATGGCTCCGATTCTCTCGATGGCTTTTTGCGAGCGCAGATTGTCTCCGTCGGTTTTGAAACAGACCCGTGAGGCGCCCCACTGCTCGAAGGCATTGCCCAGGAGCAGGTATTTGCATTCCGTGTTTATGGCCGTGCGGCGATAGTCTTTCCCCAGCCAGGTCCAACCGATCTCCAACGCTTTCAGAGAGTGGGAAATATCCAGATAACGTGTGGAACCGATGGCTCTTCCCGATTCCTTGCAGATGATCGCGAACGGTATTTCCAGTCCGCTTCTGGCAGTCTGCAAAGCCTCCCGAATCCAGGCTTCGGTGTCCTCCGGAGAGGCAAACTTCTCCCTCGCCAAAAATGCCCAAAGGTCCTTCTCCCGGCCAACGTGGTACAGATCGAGGGTATGCCGGATATCCAAAGGCTCCAGCCGGACGTGTTTCCCTTCCAGAATGAGGGGCTGTGGATCGAATACCGCGGTCATTTGGAAGAAGGAGAATCTGGCTGCAGGATATTTTCCCACTGCGGATGGAATCCGCATGCGGTCACCCCTCCATCGACCGCCAGGCATTGCCCCGTGATGTAAGAGGCCCCCTGCATGCATAAAAATGCCGCCGCCGCGGCCACTTCGTGGGGTTCACCCACCCTTCCCATGGGGGTCCGCTCCAGAACCGGCTTGATGAACTCGGGATCCTCCAGCAGTGAATTAACCAATGGCGTTTGGATATACCAGGGAGCCACCGCGTTGACACGGATTCCGTCTTCCGCCCATTCCACTGCCAGGTTACGGGTCAATTGGATCATGGCGGCCTTGCTCATCCCATAGGGGGAGCCGCTGCGAACATGAAAAAGTCCCGCCACCGAGGCCAC
>JAJFLV010000204.1 GCA_021772535.1 Opitutales bacterium
TGACCGACCAGACTTCGGCCCATGATCTCAAGCTGGGTTACATTCCGGCGGGCGTATCACTGGAAGAAGCCGAACGGATGCGGTCGGAGAAACCTGAGGATTATCAAAACGCGGTTCTGGACTCGATGGTGGTCCATGTCAGGGCGATGCTGAAAATGCAGGAGCGAGGGGCGGTTACCTTCGATTACGGGAACAACCTGCGGGGCCAGGTGGCAGACCTTCGGGGGATGAGTGAGGCCTTCGATATAACGGGATTCGTGCCATTGTTCATCCGGCCATTGTTTTGCCGCGGTTCGGGGCCGTTCCGGTGGGCCGCTCTTTCGGGGAACCCAAGGGATATCGCGGCGACCGATGACGCGGTGCTGGAAACTTTTCCGGAAAACGAATCGCTCTGCCAATGGATTCTGAAGGCGCGGGAAAAGGTTCATTTTCAGGGACTGCCGAGCCGGATTTGCTGGCTTGAATACGGGGAGCGGGCGGAGATGGGTTTGAAGTTCAACTGGCTGGTGAAAAAGGGCAAGGTGGATGCTCCCCTAGTCATTGGGCGGGATCATCTGGACACCGGTTCGGTGGCTTCACCCAACCGGGAAACCGAGGGGATGAAGGACGGCTCGGATGCCATCGCGGACTGGCCGCTGCTCAATGCCATGCTGAACACCGCCTGCGGGGCGAGCTGGGTATCCCTGCATCACGGCGGGGGGGTCGGCATCGGTTATTCCATCCATGCAGGGATGGTTACGGTGGCCGATGGCACGGAAACAGCGGACCGAAGGCTGGAAAGGGTTCTGACGGCCGATCCGGGCTCCGGCGTCATGCGGCACGCCGACGCCGGTTACGAAGTGGCCATCGAAACGGCCAGGAACAAGGGTGTGGATCTGCCCATGATCAACCCCCGGAAACCATAAGCGACAACCTTTAATCGGGATTATTTCTATATCGCCATGAGTATGACAAACATCGGACTGGATAACCTTTCGAGGCAACTGGCGGAGCGGGTTATAAAGAATGATACTGGATGCTTGATCCTTGATGCTGGATGGTCGAGAGGGGATACATGTGTCAGGTTTCAGGATACAGTTTCTCTCGGTTCTGTCCCACTCCTTGCCCAGCATCACTTCTCGAATTTTTGAAACAATGGGGTGAATAATACGGAATTATTTATTGTTATGAGTATGACAAACATCGGACTGGATAACCTTTCGGGGCAACTGGCAGAGCGAGTCAAGGAGTTAAGAAGGGACAAATCAGCAGTTTTGCAATCGAGAGAGATTGTGGAAAACGCCCTTGAAGACGGTCATCTCTATTACGGGATCAACACTGGTTTCGGAGCGCTTGCGCACAAGAAAATAGACTCGGATCAACTGGCAACGCTGCAACACAATCTGCTCTTCAGCCACGCGGTGGGGGTCGGTGAGCTGATCCCGAAGGATATCTGCCGGTTGATGCTGTTCCTGAAAATTCACGGACTGAGCCTGGGTTTTTCGGGAGTTTCGGAAAGGACTTTCGACCGGCTGCTGCTTTTTGCAGAAGAGGACCTCATCCCGGCGGTCCCTTCGCGGGGCAGCCTGGGAGCATCGGGCGACCTTGCCCCGCTGGCCCATATGGGCCTTCCCCTGATTGGGGCGGGCAAATTCTGGAACCGAAACGGCGACGGCACCGAAGAGGCCGGAACAGTCCTGAGGGAACGAGGTATAGAACCGATAGAATTGCAGCCCAAGGATGGATTGGCGCTGTGCAACGGCACCCAGATGATGACTGCCTACGGGGCCCAGGTTTTGTCGCAAACAAATGCCCTGGTGAAGAACGCCGACATTCTGGCTTCGGTGAGCCTGGAAGCTCTCAAGGGCAGTATTCAGCCTTTCAATGAAAAAATTCACAGGGCGCGTCCCTACAAAGGTTCGCAAGCGGTGGCCCGCAATGTCCGTCAATTGCTACAGGAAAGCGAAATTCTGGAATCGCACAAGGACTGCGGAAAAGTGCAGGACCCCTACTCCCTGCGGTGCGTTCCACAAGTTCACGGGGCCTCCCGGGATGCGCTCGATTATGCGCGCTCGGTGGTGGAAACGGAAATCAATTCGGCAACCGACAACCCGCTGGTATTCGGCCAAGGTGAAATAATCAGCGGCGGCAATTTTCACGGTCAGCCGCTGGCCCTGGCTTTTGATTTCGCGGCCATGGCATTAGCGGAGCTGGCCAGTATCTCTGAAAGGCGCACTTATCTGCTCCTGAGCGGGCACGATGGCTTGCCGAAGTTTCTTTTTCGGGAAACGGGCATCAACTCCGGATTGATGGTGCTGCAATACACCGCAGCGGCTCTGGTCTCGGAAAACAAAGTCCTCTGCCACCCGGCCAGTGTGGACTCCATCCCGACCTGCCTGGGCCAGGAGGATCACGTAAGCATGGGCAGCATATCCGCGCTGAAATTGTATGAGGTTTTCAGGAACGTGGAAAAAGTTCTCGCCATCGAGGTATTGGTGGCAGCTCAAGCGCTGGATTTTCGCGACCCGGTGCGTCCGGGGCGTGGTGTGGATGCCGCCCAACGCTGCATTCGCGAAAACATCGCCCACCGGGAAAGAGACGAATCTTTCGAGCCGGAGATTAGGAAAGCGATACAATTGGTGAAAGAAGGAACCTTCCTTCGGGCTGTTGAAGCGGACCTGGGAAAACTGGATTGATCGATGCCGGTCCTGAGCAATATCGGATATCTGGCAACCTGCCGGGAGGCGGGAGGCCAAGGTGAAATTCACCCGATTCGTGAGGCAGCGCTGGTTTGGGAGAACGAACGCATTCTGTGGGTCGGCCCGGAGCGAGAGTTGCCAACCCGATTCACCGAAATGGACCATTGGAACGCGCAGGGCAAGCTGGTGATTCCGGGATTGATCGACTGTCACACCCATCTGGCATTCGGGGGCTGGAGAGAAGGGGAATTCGAGCAGAGAATTGCGGGGGAAAGTTACCTTGAAATCGCTCAATCGGGCGGAGGTATTCTCTCGACCGTGGCCAGCACGCGCGAAGCTTCGAGTGAGGATTTGAAAGCCCGCTGCCGCCAAATATTGAGTGAAATGGCCTCATTGGGCATTACTACGGTCGAGTGCAAAAGCGGTTATGGTTTGAACAGAAAAGATGAGATCAAACAACTGGAGGTTTACCATTCCCTGAACGAGGAGGAGGATCTCGACCTGGTCCCTACCCTGCTGGCCGCCCACACCGTCCCGCCGGAATTCGCGTCCGATAAAGAGGGCTATCTCGATTTGCTCTGTGAAGAACTGATCCCGGAAATTGGCGAGAAGAACCTGGCCGAGTTCTGCGACGTGTTTGTTGAGAAATCAGCCTTCAATGCGGAGGAGGCACGAAGGGTATTAACCGCCGGGGAAAAGGCCGGGCTGCGGGCGAAACTGCATGCGGACCAGTTAAGCGATTCCGGCGGGGCCAGCCTCGCCGCGGATATGGGGGCGATCTCAGCGGACCACCTGGAGTGTGTTTCCAATGAAGGAGTCAGGAAAATGCGAGATGCGGGGGTTATCGCGGTGGCCCTTCCGCTGGCCTCGCTCTTTACCTTTCAAAAGCCTTTGGATGCCCGGCGGTTGGTCAAGGCAGGTGTTCCCGTGGCAGTGGCAACGGATTTCAACCCCGGATCCGCTCCCAGTTACCATCTGCCGCTGGTCATGACCCTGGCTTGCACGCAAAACCGTCTGAGACCGAAGGAAGTTCTCAAGGGGGCCACCCTATATGCAGCGAAAGCCGTTCAGAGGGATTCCGACCGGTGTTCTTTGGAACCGGGCAAACTGGCTGATTTTGCAATTATCGATTCACCGGATCCTAACCACTGGCTTTACCATTTCAGGGCCAATGCTTGCATTCAAACAGTAAAACGGGGAAAGATCATCCATGGCCAAAAGTGAATTGGAAGAAAAAGACCTGCGCCTGGGGGATATAATTTCGAGGGCAACGGATGATGCTACAGTCCCCCAAGCAGTCCTTATCGGCTTCCCCTGCGACCTGGGCGTTCGCCGCAACAAGGGTCGGCCAGGAGCAGCCAAGGGCCCGGCAGCCATCCGTGAAGCCTTGTTTAAACTGACCCCGGGCGGAAGGAAGCCAAAGCGAATGCTGGAGTTACTGTCTTCCATGCGGGACAAGGGTGATCTTCAACTGGGTGAAGACCTGGAAGAAAACCAGAAAATCCTGGCCGACGCGGTCGCTGTGCATCTGGAGAATGGAACTATCCCCATCATCCTTGGAGGCGGGCACGAAACCGCCTACGGACATTTTCTTGGTCACGTTAAAGCCAACCGCAATGTGCATATTCTCAACTGGGACG
>JAJFLV010000205.1 GCA_021772535.1 Opitutales bacterium
GATCGTCCGATCAAAGCAACGACTTTATTTAGAACCTATCTCAAATTCGCAGATGAATGATGTTTGTAGCACCACGGCAGCAGATGCCAGGCGGCTTCGCGCCAAGATGGGCTGGAAGCCCCTCGGGCGCAAACCAACGCCGCAGGTGCTGCCGTGCCGCACAAATCCTTTGGACAGAGGCAGTTATGTGTTTGAGCGGCGTTCCGGCGGGGCAGCCGGGCTGCCAGCCCGGCAAGCCCCGTCGCGCCTTGCTCAAAATGCATAATTGCTCTCTGCATCAACATCATCGAATTTGAGATAGGTTCTAGCTATTTGATGGCTTTTTATAGCAAACCAGCCACGATTTTCAGCAAATCAACGCAACGGTTGCTGTAACCCCACTCGTTGTCATACCAGCTGACCAGCTTGAAAAATTTGCTGTTCAGACCGATGCCCGAGTCGGCATCGAATATGGAGGAGGCCGGATCATGGATGAAATCGCTCGAAACCACTTGATCTTCAGTGTAAACAAGGATCCCCTTCAACGGCCCCTCGGCTGCCTCCTTCATTTTTTGGCAAATTTCTTCGTAGGAGGTTTCATCTCTTGTTTTTACGGTCAAATCGACTACGGAAACATTGGCCGTCGGAACCCGGAAGGACATGCCGGTCAATTTCCCTTGGAGTTCGGGTAATACCACGCCCACTGCTTTGGCCGCGCCGGTGGAAGAAGGAATTATGTTGATGGCCGCCGCCCGGCCACCTTTCCAGTCTTTCTGCGAAGGGCCGTCGTTCGATTTTTGAGTTGCCGTGTAGCTGTGCACGGTGGTCATCAATCCCTCCTCGATGCCGAAATTATCGACCAGAACCTTTGCCACCGGGGCCAGGCAGTTTGTGGTGCAGGAAGCGTTGGAAATGATGTCGTCCTCCTTCGTGATGGAGTCTTCATTGACACCGATCACGACCATTTTCATATCTCCCTTACCGGGAGCTGAAATGATCACTTTTTTGGCTCCCGCCTTGAGATGGCCGCGGGCTTTCTCGGCTTGCGTAAACAGTCCCGTGGACTCGATCACTACCTGCGCCTCAAGTTCTTCCCAAGGCATGGCAGCAGGCCCTTCCTTAATGGCCAGGCATTGAATTTCATATCCATTGACGATGAGCAGATCGTCGTGCTCAAGGTAGGAATTTGATTTGCCGGTCGTTACCGTGCCCTTGAACCTGCCGTGCACTGAATCGTATTTCAGCAAATAGGCCAGGTTATCGGCCGGCACCAGATCATTAATGGCGACAACGTCGTATTCACTGCCGAGCAGTCCTTGTTCGACTAAAGCACTGAAGACAAGCCTGCCAATGCGTCCGAATCCGTTTATTGCAATTTTAGTGGTCATTATTAGTGGGTTGGTTTGCTGATCATGGTTATTTGAATGACTTCCATTTTCCCGAAGTGGAGAGCACTCAAAAAAGGAATGGCTATGAAAGTGAACCTAAGATCTTTTGCAAGTGTTATGTGTGGGACCGCTGAAAATTAATAAGGGTTCATTCGATCCAAAGTCCACAGCTCATTGCAGGCATAATGAGCGTACCTCTCTGGAAAGGGAAAAGAGCGGATTTCAGTCCTGCTTCTTCAAATCTCTCGTGGTCCGCGACCTGTTTCCACCGTTTGACTTTGATACCTTCTATTTTTATGGAAACCTCCTCCAGGTGGGGATTGACGGCGAAAAGAATGCGCCCTTGCCCGATGCTGCAATCGGAATTATAGAGCGCTGCCAGGGCGGTAGATCCGGCCGCGGAATAAAATCGCATATACTTTCTCGAAGGCGCCCCCGTCGGGCGAAATACCCTCCCCTTTTCAGAGAGCCGAAAGAAAATCCAGTCACGGAAATACTGGTGGGTGCCGGAAAAACGATAGATGCGGCTATAGTCCAGAGCGTTGAGGTCGCCGCGCAAATAAGTATTGTGAACACCTTGCTTGGAGCGAAGCATATCCTGACCGGCCGATATCATGGGGATGCCCAGCGAACTCATGAGCACGGCAATCATTAAATGGGTTCTTCGACGGTCCAGAAACGTGGGTTCGGCGCCATTATGGCCGGGGTTTTCAGTTATGTCGTCCAGCCAGCACCGGTCGTCATGGGATTCCACATAATTAATCGTTTGAGCGGGAAACACAGTCAAATGCCCGGTTGAACCTGCTAAATAATACTGGATTCCCTCAACATCGCCGTGCCCTCTCAAGTATTGTCGCATGAAATCCCGATAGCCGTCGTTCCAGGAAGAATAGCCGGTAGATTTGAGTTTCTGGGCAATATGGCCACGGTAGCTCCAGGGTTCTGCAATTAGAATCACTGACGGGCGTACTTTTTTCAAAGCCCTTTCGATCTCCTTCAGAACATCCAAACCAACCAGTTCGGCCAAATCGAATCGGAAGCCGTCAACACCGTAAACAATCATAAAATGGATGAGGCTCTCAATGATGAGCCGTTGGGCCATTGGGCTGCTGCAACGAAGGGTGTTTCCGGTCCCGCTCCAATTGAAGAAGTTTCCCTGCGGATCGAGTTCAAAGAAATAGTGTTTGTCGATGTGGCCCAAGTGGTTGGGTTCACCCGTATGATTATAGACAACATCCATGATGACAGCCAGCCCACGCCGATGACAGGCCGCTACCAAGTCCTGGAATTCCCGTATCTGGGAACCCCGCTCCGGCACTAATGAATAACCGCCATGAGGAGCAAAAAAATTAACCGGCATGTAACCCCATTGGTAAAATTCCGCGTCCCCTACATCGTATTGCTGCACCGGTTGCAGTTCCACCGCATTGATCCCGAGTGATTTAATATAAAACTCTTCGCTCTCCACCCATTTCCCAAAACCGCTGAAACCCAATCGTTCACAGTCTTCCAGGGGAGTCGGCGCCTTTGCCGCAAGGTCACGCACATGCGCCTCCATGATAACCAAATCTTCCATCGCAGGAGGAGTAAAGTTGTCCGGTAAAGGTTCAATCAAAGACCGGTCCCAAACGATTCCAGGTCCTCCGGGACCCACTGCTGCCAGGGCATATGGATCGAGGATGTCGATTTCGGGGTCGATACCCGTATGTTCCTGGTGATGGTCATCTTCCAGATTGAAATGGTAGTAATAACCATGCAGGTTGAGGGGGAAATCAGCCTCCCAGGTCGTTGCCTCTACCCGCTTCATTTCGAGGATCTGTTTGCCGCCGGAATTTTGCAGATCCTTGTAAAAAGATACGCTTGCTCCGGTTGCGCGAGAGGCAAACAACCGGAAAATGGTTTGGTTTTTTTCCGCCATGGTCCCCAGGGTGAGATCGGTTCTCGCGTTCAGAAAGTAATCGCCCTGTAGAAGTGCAGCCTCTTCCTCATAGCCCTCTTCTTTCCAAAGGATCACGCCCTCTCCATCAAAACTATCCAATCGAGAGCGGCTGAAGGTAAAAATATGCCGCCCCGTCTGGTGCGGGTGAATTCGGAAATTGCGGTGCCCATGCGCGTCATAGCCGACATTGGGCGCGTCGGCGGGCACTTCAAGCCACTGCCCGTCATTGGTAATGAATTTGAATTGCACCCATTTTCTTTCGTAACAGCGATTTCCGGGGACATTCAGCTCCAAACACTCCCGCCCTTCCCTTTCCCCGGGTTTTAATTTCCAGGATTTTTGACCGATGGCGTTTCCCCACTGGTTGAAATCTCCAGCCACATACAATGCCCGGTTTTCCAGTTCGAAATTGGGATAATGGCCGGGATACACCACAAAAGTGATCATTCCCTCCTCAATGTAATATCCGCTCCTCTCCGCAAAAAATTGAGGTGAAGCGCGTCTCATGTCTTTCAGGGGTGTACCGTCCAGAGTGGAAAAAAGCGGGGGGAGATCCTCCCTTTTCCAATCCTTGCTCAATTCAACGAGGCCTGAACTGGCGGAAATCCATCGCGCCGCCGCAATCTTCTTTGGGGGCTTTTTCATTCAAAACTTGAGCAGGTGAATATCATTGTAGGGATTATTGGAATTATATGGGCTTGAAATCCCAAGGAATAAAAATTTGCCTTATCATTCTTTAAAGCGCCATGAAAAACATTCTTCTAGCCATGTCCGGAGGAGTCGATAGCTCCGTTGCCGCCCTGCTGTTGCGGGAGCGGGGTTGCCGGGTGACTGGGGCTTACATTAGAACATGGAAAAGCGAAGAGGAAGTATTCTCGGACTGTCCATGGCAACAGGAAATTGAAGAAGCCCGGGCCGTCGCTAAGAAGATCGGCATCGATTTTCGTGTTCTTAACTTTATCGAGGAATACCATGAAAAAGTCGTCCATTACATGGTGGAGGGCTACCGCAAGGGATTCACTCCCAATCCTGATACCATGTGTAACCGGGAAATGAAGTTCGGTGTTTTTCTCGACTACGCGCTGAGCAATGGGTTTGAGGGCGTCGCCACGGGGCATTACTGCAGAATCTCCCACCGCCCGGACAACGGGATAGAACTCCTCGAAGGTTTGGACAAAAACAAGGACCAGTCTTATTTTTTGGCCTTGGTCAGGAAAGAGCAATTGAAACACATTCTCTTCCCTATCGGGGATCTGACCAAACCGGAAGTGCGCCAGTTGGCCCACCGGGCCAAGCTCCCCAACGCCGACAAAAAAGACAGCCAGGGCATTTGCTTTCTAGGCAAAGTTCGAATCGCCGATTTTCTCGCAGGCTATATCGAAGACAGTCCGGGAGAGATCGTTTCTGCCGACGGACGTGTCCTCGGTCGTCATGGCGGCCTGCACAAATTCACCCTCGGCCAGCGCCGGGGCATCGGAGTCCCCTCCAATACCGACAACGAAGCCTATGTGGTTGTGGCCAAGGATTCCGCCAAAAATTGGCTCGTAGTCGGTTTCGACCAACCATCCACCTGCAGCCTATACACAAATACCTGGGCCCTGATTGAACTCAACTTTCTCCATTTTCCGCCCGAAGATGGTTCCACCATCCTGGCCCGTCCCCGTTACCGCGACCCGGCCACACCAATCATTATAAACTGGAACGAGGAAGGCTGCGCCACTGTGCATTTCCACGAGCCCCAACGAGCCATCGCCCCCGGCCAGGTTTGCGCCCTTTACCAAGGCGAACAACTCCTCGGCGGCGGTATCTTCGACCAATCGATAGGTTCCTGAAAATCACGCTTTGACTTTTATTCCGCCCATTGAGCAGACTATTTCAAAATGCTCTCTGGTTACGGGCTGGATGGAGAGGCGCTGAAATCTTTGGACCACCCGCATGTCGGCTAGTTCGGGAGTGCCTTTCATTTCCCTCAGGCTGACGTAGTTTTTGAATTTCCTCTTCCATTTTACATCAACGGAATACCACTGAACTTTTTCAGGAGACGATTTAGGGTCATAATAATGATTTTTTTCATCAAAGGCTGAGGGATCGGGGTATCCCTCGCGCACGATCTGAGCAAGTCCCGGCACTCCAGGGGTATCACAGTTGGATTGATAAAAGAGAACCCAATCACCCTCTTTTATTTCGTCTCTAATAAAATTACGCGCCTGGTAATTCCGCACTCCTCGCCACTTGCCCGTGCTATTGGGCCGGTCGTGTTTCAATTCCTCAAACGAACACGCCTCCAGTTCGCATTTCATTAGCCAGTATTTTCGCGCCATAGCTATGGGATTATTAAAACAAGAAGAGAATCCCCAGCAAAAGAACAGCGAGACAGGCGGTCACTCCGATGGGGAGTGCGCCGAGGCGGGTTTTTTGATACAAGTCCTCTTTTTTATCCCGCAATTCGGATGGAGATTTGCTTTGAATTACCCAGACAGGTGTCAGAAGACCAACCAGCATATGCGAAGGAGCTTCGCGGAAAAATCGCCGGAGCTGGCCCACCAATTCAGGTAGAAATTTCTCGAAGATCGAAGAGTTGAGGGTATTGAGGAACATTTCCGAGCCCCGGTAAATCAATCGGCCTCCTTTGCGGTAAAACCAGTCAAAGTCCAAATTTATCGCACGCATTTCTCGTGGGTAGATGCCTAACAACACCAGGGTGGTAAAAGCCAGCGCGGAGAAACAGAGCAATTGTGTTTGAGTCACTATATGGGTGAGGGTGTAGGGAACGTAGTCCACAGGATAGGGCAGGAGGCTGTAAAGCAGAGCGGGGAATGTACCGTTGAATATGCATAGGAATGCCGCCAACCCCATAGCCACTAACATGCTGACAGGCGCCTCTTTGGTGCGGATGCCGGAATCGTGCGCAAAAAAGGCGAAAAAGGGTATCTTGATGCCGGCATGATGAAAGACTCCGGCGGAGGCGAAGAGAAGGAACAGCCAAACCCATAAATGCCCTTCTATTCCCACCGCCGCCATGACCATCGATTTGCTGACAAAACCACTGAACAAGGGAAAGGCGGATATGGAGGCGGCCCCCACAAGGCAAAAACTCGCCGTTATGGGCATCGATTTGTAAAGCCCGCCCAGTTCCGTGCCCTTGATCCGTCCGGTGCGCAGGAGAACGGCGCCCATCGACATGAAGAGAAGCCCCTTGAAAATGACATCATTGAAGGCGTGGGCGACCGCTCCGTTAATGGCCAGCGGCGTGCCGATTCCAATTCCCACCACCATAAAGCCGATCTGGTTAATCATGCTGTAACCGAGCACACGTCGCAGATCGTTTTCGATAACGGCGAAAAAGATGGGAAACATCGCCATGATTGTCCCGATCACCACCAGTTCTTCGGTCCCGGGAAACCCTCTGGCCAAAGCGTAAACAGCAGCCTTGGTTGTGAATGAACTGAGAAATACCGTTCCCACCGGGGTGGCTTCGGGATAGGAATCCACCAGCCATGTATGAAGAAAGGGGAAGGCGCATTTAATGCCAAAAGCCAAAAATATCATCCAGGGACCCAGCCCATTCAGGGTCATCAACTCAAATGCAAGCGAACCGGTTTCGTGATACTGCCAGGCGGCCCCGGCCAGGAGCAGCAATCCTGAAGAAACATGGAGGAGCAGGTAGCGTACCCCCGAAAAAAAAGAAGATTCAGTGCGGCGGGCCCAGATTAAAAATACAGAAGTCAGGGCCAACATTTCCCAAAATATAAAGAGAGTCAGTAAATCGCCCGCAAAAACCACCCCCACAGCGCTTCCTGCGTAGAGCAAGGCGGAAACGAGCTGTATCCGGTCCTTCACCTGTATGGCATATATGCAACCGATAAATGCCGCCAGATGAAACAGGTAGCCAAATAGCAGACTGAGCTTGTCCACCCTCACCATATCGAGTGCGAACCCCATGAAAACCAGCGGCATTCCCGCGCCCGGTTCGAGAAATATCAAATTGATGAATCCCAGGACGGGGGTAAGGATCAATACTCCTTTGCGCGCCTTGCCTCCAAGCAGAGGAAGAATAAGCGCCCCCGCAAAGAGGACCAAAGAAGGATGAAGGCTATTCATCATAATAGTCCTCCTTTCTCATCAAAAGGGTTCTCATTACATGCTTGGCCAACAGGACTAGCAGCACGCAGGCGACAAACCCGTAGAACCCGAAAAATCCAAACCAGCCCTCAGCCGGAAATTCGCCTTCGGCAAAATTCAGATGCTTGTGTTCAAATAGAAAAACCGCATCCAGCAGAAATAAAATGGCGCAGCATATAAACAGGATGCGAATAACCTTGCGGACATTTTTCTTGTCATCGAAAAAGTGCTTTTTGCCGTCGTCGGGCAAAAGAGCCAGGCCGTCCTCATAGTCCTGCCATTCTTGTGGTTCTTCGTTTTCCATCATCAGGATCCTCCCATTAAACGAGCCAGATATAAAATGAGTTCGGGAAACAGAAAAAGAGCCAGACCTCCAAGGGCCGTAAGCGTCAGCGGGATCACGCAAGCGGCGGGCGCTTCATGAATGTCGAATTTCTTAATGCCACTCTCCGGCGGCAAATAAAATGCCCGCACCGCCACCGGGAGCAAATAAGCAATGTTGAGCAGAGA
>JAJFLV010000206.1 GCA_021772535.1 Opitutales bacterium
AACGGGTGGAATATGCCTTCTTCCCAACCTTAGAACTACCGAAGTAGCTCAATGGTTGTTCTAAAGGAGCCAGGCCCACCAGTTTTGGCCTGACATTTGCCCGGTTTCCCGGGAGTATCTTGAGACTCTTCACCGCGGCGGCCCGAAGACTGCTGCGGCAAATTGCCATATTTCTTCCAAAGAACTGCAAGTAAGATCGTGTATGATGAAATGCTTGTCAAATAAAAAGTGACCTAAAACATTGAAAAAGAACAAGTTGTGAATAAGTAGCCTTTTCCATGTGAGCATTTTGTGAACAACTCCACATCCCTCCAATTCAGAGCCACTTAGGGCAACGGCAATTTCTCCTGCTCCTATCGTGAATAACGTATTTGGCAGCCCTTCCACGAAAAAAAATTAATTTTTTTTAAAAAATTTGGGTTTTATTCTTCGGATTGCCTGCAATATTTTCTAGAAATTGAATAAAAGCCACTTTAACTTCTCCAAGATGACCCCTTTCCGCCTTTTATCTATCATCGTTTGTTTCCTATTAGCCTCAGTACCATGGTTTTACGGGGGCGGCTCCGGCCTGAATGATGAGGGACTGCCCGATTGGGCGTTACATTCCTTTGTGGTGATGATCCTTTTTTCAATATTTCTGGTTTATGCGCTGCATAAATATTGGGATTCCATGGCGGATGGTGAAGCAGAAGAAGAGGATTCAACCAAAAATTAATCAAGAAATTTTGGGAACCAGTGTTAAAAAATGGATGAAGTAGTCATACTGGATAAAGGCGGCATCTTGTTTGTCGGCGCTTATCTGGTTACTTTGCTGGGTTTGGGAGTTTGGGGACGCTTGGCGCGCAAGGAAAAGAGCCTCAATGATTTTTACCTTGGAGGCCGGAGTTTTGGCCCATTTGTCCTGTTCATGACACTGTTTGCCACCCAATACAGCGGCAATACCTTGATCGGTTATGCGGGAAGAGCCTACCGGGAGGGCTTTCAATTTATCGCAGCCCCGATGTTCATGATGATGGTTATCGGCGGGTTTTTATTCTACGGGCCGAAACTCTACCGTCTTTCAGCTTCGAAAGGATACGTTACTACCTCGGATTTTATCCAGGATCGGTATGGTTATCGTCCGTTGTCGTTGTTAACCAGCGCGTTGGGTATGGTGGCTCTTTGTAATTACATTTTGACCAACCTGTTGGCCATGGGGTTGCTGGTGGAGACCGCTTCGGGGGGAAGATTTGTCCTATGGGAGGGAATTATCGCCCTTTCTTTTGTTATGGTTCTATACGAAACTCTGGGCGGTATGCGTGGAGTGGCCTGGACCGATGTTGTTCAGGGAGTTTTGTTATTGGTTGGCTGCGCGGTCATTTTTTTGGTCCTCAACTTTCGCTATGATGCCTACAATGTTCTTTCTACCGACTTGAAGGCCAATTATCCGTCGTTCTGGGAGCCTCCGACCTGGAGAAGCAATCTGAATTGGCTAAGTACTTTAATCCTGCTCGGGTTTTCTATTTCCGTTTATCCGCACGCTGTGCAGCGTATTTATGCGGCTCGCAGCGAATCCGCCTTACGCCGGTCCCTGCAGGTCATGGCGGCAATGCCCATTGTGACCACTTTTTTTATTCTCTTTGTCGGGTGGATGGGCGCTGGCCTACTGCCGGGTTTAGGGAGCGAAGGAGGAGCCACAGACCGTATTTCCCTCTACATGATAAATTTGCTGGCCGGAGAGATTCCTCAATTTAAATTTTTCATGGTAATTTTTCTGGGGGCGGTCATCGCGGCCATCATGTCCACAGTGGATTCGGCCCTGTTGACCCTCTCTTCATCAATAACGGAAGACTGGTACCGGTTGTTCAGACCCGAATCTTCGCAAGCCCGGTTAACCTTTTTGGGTAAAATTCTTTCCTGGTTGTTGATGGGAGCAATGGCTTTGCTGGCTATTCAATCGGAGAGCACAATTTTTCGATTGATTGAAATCAAGCTGGAATTACTCTTGCAAACTGTTCCGGCGATTTATTTCGGTGTGCATTGCAAAAGTCTGAGCGGCCGGTCTCTGTTTTCTGGAATGGTTGTCGGGACCGCGGTAACGGTTGTGTTTCTAGTTGCCCAGAAGCTGGGAGCGCCACTCCCGGCAAAACCATTGGGAATATATGCCGGTGTCTGGGGATTAGGCTTGAACCTGGCAATCGTGGCGGTAGTGGAAAATATTTCGAGAAAGTCTTCGATACTTTCCAAATCCTAGGGACCTGGAGGTCGCAAAATCTGGGAAAAATCCCTGGTTTCAACTAATCTAACGAAAGATATCAAATTCTGCCTTGAAGGGCTAATAAGGCATGCGAACGAACTCGTTGCTTGCCGTGCTGGTTTGGCTTAGTGTGCTCGACCTTTTCGTAATCAGCCTGAAGGATACGGGGACCCGCATACGGAATTTTACCTGCTTGCCTTCTTTTCTTCCGGGTAAAAATTTCCAGGTCATGATTGCGCTGCGTGCGCTTTCGGCAAATTCCTGATAATCCGATTTCTCCACCTCAACATCGTAAACATTGCCATCTTCATCAACCGACAAAATAGCTAATACTTTGCCTTCGACTCGCTCTCTAACCAGGTTGCGAGGATACCGAGGTTTGCCTTGGATGATCGGGATAGGCGTCGTATCCAAATCCGATATTCTGTAAATATATTCCACGTTGAGCTCATTGGTTGAATTTTTATTCGTGGCGTTCGGAGGTAAACTGGGAATGAGATGATCCGAGATTTGTTTTTTGGCCTGTTTTTCTTGGAGAGAGGATTCCGAGGGTTTGATCAACTGATTGAAATAATTGATTTCTCGCTTGCCTTCTGGATTTTCAGCATCTGGGCGAGAGTTTTCCGCTGTTGGTTGAGTAAGTGAAACAAAATTAGGATTTAACGGTTCCAAATCTGAACCTACTCGTACCCCGTTGAGAAAGATCAACCCTGCAATAACGACGATGGTCAGTAGGCCGGCAGATGCCAGGTTGGCCCACCTGTTGAGGGTATTCGGTCTTGCTGGAGGTTGGTACATGACCAATAATTTGTAGTTTATGCAGGATGTTTCTTGGTAAGTTGAAAATCAATGTACATCACTTCGAGGGCATAGACAACATAAAAGGCCATCCAGTCAGGGTAATTGCGAGCCGCAAGAAGGATAACCCGTAGTTTTAATTAAATTGAGGCGAGGGGCGGAGTATTTCTGGAAAGAATTTAACCTTCAGGTCCGGTTCAGTAGGAATGATCGTTCCGCAAAATCGAATTTTGGTCGAGGACCAATGAATGGCACTGCATTTCATCCTTTAAAAAGCGATTGGGTGATCCATTACCGCGTTGAATCTTTATTTTCTGGGGCATTTTGCGAACCATTTCGCGATGGAAATAAATTCTGCTTTTTTCCCGTATCAAGTCATCAAAAAAGACAGCTTGATAATAAGACAAGAGGTAGGAAATAAGCTCTATGTAATCCAGGTGACCCGCTGCTATATGGCAGGACAATTGCTCGACCCAGCTAAACCCGTGCTGTAGCTGTAATCCCTTGTTGGTTAAAGCGTTAAATTCGTGATAGACACGTGTAACAGGCCGTTGTATTTGGTGCCCGGCTCCTGTCCGCAATACAGCGATATCGAATTCCGAACCAACCCAGAAAGAGAGGGCGAGTTGTCGCATATCATCAAGGTAAGGAGAGGTCCAGTCTTTAGCCCGGTCGGCATAGGGGAGGCTCTGACCGCAAATATCTTCCAGGCCATAGGGACCCTTGGGATTGCCGAAAGCGGCGATATTCAATCGATTGGCATAGGAAGGCCGGTGGCCAAGGGACCAGATTTCCTTGGTCAAATTTTTTTTACGCGGAGCGCAAAATTTTTTTTTGCTTCGGTCGTTTACCATTTCCTCTCTCCTCTATTCTGGATTCAGGACTTCCGACAGGTTGAGGAAGAATAATTGTTTAACTAATTTAATAATCGATTTATATTTCATTGTTATTCTTTTAACTATTATATAGACCAACTATTTACAAATTTCAATTGAAATAAATAATTTCACAAAAATTTAAATAATTTTTACAATGCCGAATGGCCCTCAAATCAATTTTATAAGTCGAAGGAGAAAAGGAATTATTTAGGTTTTGTTTTCAAATTTTTGAAATTCGGGGATTCATGTAACCTTTTCTGGTTTGAATCGTATTCAGAGGCATGAAAACGAATTATTTTAGTGAAATCCTGGTCTGGACTTTAACCAGTCTTCTCTTACTGGCAGGAGTAATGGCTGCCGAGGCTGGCGTCATCAATCTGGTTGACTCTCTGGCAACAGAATATCCAATCGTTAAGGGGATGGAATAGGAAGCGGGAATCCCTTTGACATAATGATCTGCCTGGTGACTTATTTTTGGAGAAAACCCGCCAATCACCGGCCCAGCCCATTGAATAATAGAGGGATAAGCGCCAAAAACTCGATTCAAAAACGTGACATCTGACGAAATTCTCATGCTTTCAGTTAAAAACGGCACCCTTGATTCCCTGGCACCTTTATTTGAGCGGTACCATGTGAGGCTTTTTAATTTTTTCCTGCGGTTGACATCGAACCGGGAAACGAGCGAGGATTTAACCCAAAACGTATTCCAAAGAATCCTCCGCTTTCGGCATACCTACAAAGACGGGCATCCCTTTCGCTCCTGGATGTACCGCATGGCGAGGAATTTGCATGCCGACCATTACCGCAAAAACAAAGGCAGCATGGACGCCTTTGAGGATGCCGACTATTCTCGACAGACGGAGCGGCTGGCCGTCGTCGAAATGGAAAAATTGGAGAGAAAACGAAACTTGATGGAAGCCCTCAACCTATTGCCGGTCGAACAAAAGGAGTTGATCCTGTTGAGCCGTTTCGAGGGCTTCAAGTACGAGGAGATTTCTCGAATCAAAGGTCTTTCGGTGGCAGCCATCAAGGTGAGAGTGCACCGCGCCATCGGACGCCTGAGAGAAATATATTTCGAAACTTCGGGAGAGGGAGGCAAAAAACAATGAAGTGCAAGAAGGTTAGCCGCAATTTGCCCTCCTTATGGGAAAACAGCCTGGAAACGACTTTGGCTGAAGAGGTTCGCCGCCACCTTGGACAATGCGAAAATTGCCAGGAAGAATGGAAACAGTTGGGAACTCTGATGGCTGATATCGAGGCCGTCGAAGAGGTCCAGCCAGATCCTCGCCTGAGAAAAAATTTCTTCTCAATGCTGGAAGAAGCAAAATCCGGCCAACGTGAAGCCGCAGCTCGCCATGAGGAAAGAACTCTGGTCGAACCGGTTTTTTGGAAACAGGCACGTTGGATTGGAAGCATGGCGGCTGGCCTGGCACTCCTACTGGGTGGATTTTGGATGGGCAGGCTTCAATTTTTCTCCCACATGGAGCCAACCACTGTTGATAAAGGCGCCAATCAGGAGTTGGAGGCGCTTCAGGGGCAAATCGAATCCATGAAACAAATGATGGCGGTTTATATGATGGATCAGCGTTCGGCCAGCAAACGTATCCAGGCGGTCAGCTACACCGATGAAATTTCGGAACTTTCACCGGATTTGTTGAAAGCACTTTTGGAGAGACTCAACCAGGACGACAATGTGAATGTTCGTTTGGCCTCCCTGAATGCCCTCACCCGTTTTGCGCATCAGGAAAATGTACGTGCAGTCCTGGTCGATTCATTGCCCCGGCAGACAAATCCGGTGATGCAAATCATGCTTATCAACCTGATGGTGGAAATGGATGAAAAACGAGCCCGAGGATCCATCCAGGAGTTGCTGGAAAGCGCGGCCACACCCTTGGAAGTTAAGAATGAAGCCCTGCAAGGCCTGGGCCAGCTCCTTTAATTTAAACGGGAATAAACTCTCAAAATCTGTCGAAGTTCAAAAATAGGAACGAAAATGAAACGATTAAATAAATTACTATGCCTCCTGCTCATCAGCCTGCTTCCCGCAGCTGGATTCTCCAAAGATGGAGTCAAACACGCCTTCACCCCGCAAGAGTCTGTCCGATCGGTCGAGATTACTTTTATTGAAAACTATGGCGATATCACCATTTTGGGAACTGAGGGCGCTCAGATAGAGATTGTTGCCGAGGATTACCAGGAGCCGGATGATGAGAACGAAGAAAATGGCTATTCCTCGGTATTTTCTGGTGGCAGAGACAATACCGGCATCGGCCTTTCCATCGAAGAGGATAAGGACAGCGTGAAAATTATGGGCCTTCCCAACATCGACTCCTCCGATTATACGATTCACATTCCCAACCGATACTCCCTCAAGGTTAATAATATTGGATACGGCGACTCCATCATACAGAACTTCAAAGGTGAAATCGAAGTGGCGGTGGCGGAGGGCGATGCCGTTATAAAGGACATCACCGGACCGGCAACACTGCACAATATGAATGGAGATTTAGTGGTTCATTTTTCAGAGGTTTCTCAGGATGCTCCCACTTCCATCACCAACCTCAACGGAGATACTGTAGTTAGCATTCCGGAGGACACTCAGGCCAACCTCCAGATGAAATCGCTCAATAGCGACATCCGCACCAACCTGAACATCGACTACGATACACCGAATCTTGACCGGCACACCTTCAATATCGGGCAGCGAACCGTGACCGGAAAGCTGAACGGGGGCGGAGTCCTCATTTCTTTGGAAGCGATCAATGGCGATATCGTCCTCAAAAAAGGAGGAGACAATCCTAATTATTCTCGCTCTTCCTCCGACTTCCCAAAACCGCCCAAGCCTCCCAAGCCACTTAAGAATAAGTCGAAGAAGCACTCTCCTGACGGTGCCCTAGAGGTGGAGGAAGTCGAAGAAGTTGAGGAATTTAATTGATTCCCGGTAGGCCAATTTAAAAATTCCTTTGGGTTTTTCCGGTACCCGCCGACAAAAAGAGAAACCAGTTAACAGAAATGTCAGGAACAACAAATCCCTGCTGGTTTCCAGGCAGGGGAAAAAATTGGCGCAGGATACTTATCTTGCTGATCCTCGGGCTCCTGCTATGGGCTGAACTTAGCGGCTGTTCAAAGTTGGCCTCAAAACAGATCAAAGCGGGTTTCAAATCCGGGGGAACTGTTCTCCAGATCACCAACACCGGTAGCTGGGATTGGCCAAACTTGGCAGCTAAAATTAATCGCTATGAAAAGGCGGGCCCCTACGGCTTGATAATCACTCCATCGCTTAAATCCGGCCAAAGCGTTAATTTGGCTCTATCGAGTTTTCAATCGAAAAACGGAGATAGATTCAATCCCGCCAAAAACAAGGTGGAAACAGTTTCCCTGATTGTGGCCGGCGAGGAGCGAACTTTCAGGTTTAATTAATTATTATGATGGCAGATGCCCGGTGCCAATAGTTTAAATCGGGAAATTGTTAGCTTGATTAGGCCATAGATTCCTTATTTATTCTTAGTTCATGTCCAAGCAAATCGTTTACAAACCCGGGGCTGTTCTCATTAAAGAGGGCGTCATAGGAAATGGCTTTTTTATTCTCAGAAAAGGAATTCTGGAGGTTTTTAAGAACAATGTTCTTATCGCTGAGATAAAAAATCCAGATACCATTTTTGGTGAAATGAGCGATATTCTGGACAAGCCGCGAACCTGCAACGTGGTGGCCAAAACAGAAAGCACCGTGGAGCACATCGTTAACGGTATCGATGAAATGGTAAAAAATAATCCGGTGATAACCAAGCAAATCCTGAGAGAACTGGCGGAACGCCTGGAGGCCACCACAACCAAATTGGCGGACTCGGAAAAAAATCTCCTTTGGACAATCAAGGAACCGAGAAAAAAGCAAACCGCAGTTTGAGCGCCGGTGCGGTCACCCTAATTCCGCCAATAGACGCGTCAGTTTCTCTTTTTTCTCGTTGCTCTCGGCAAGCTGCTTACGCGCGCCCTCCACAATATGAGCAGGGGCATTGTTGATGAACTTTTCATTTCCCAGCTTGCTCTCACCGGCTGCTACGGCCTTTTCCAGCTTTACTAACTCACGTTCCAGGCGATCCTTTTCTGCGCCGATATCCAGAGCGCTGGAGAGGTCCAGATATAGCGTCCCCAATTTCGTGACGGCTGCTGGTGTTCCCTTGGGCTGCGATTCAACTTCCTCCAATTTACCGGCGCCGGCCAACGTCTTGAATACGGTGTTGTGGGAAACCACAAAATCCCGGTAAGTACCGGGTGATGTGAAATAAAAGGTGGCATCGCGGGAATTTCCCACTCCGTATTCGGCCTTCAAAGCCCGGGCCTTCATAACGAAATCCTGCAGGTCGAGAATCCTGGCGGCCGCATCGTCATCAACCTTGAAGCCGTCAACCTCAATCCATTTTCGCAGCTCCGACTGTCCCGAGATGCATGGATTTTCCGTATCCTGTAAAAAGGAGTTGTTCGAGCAGTAACCAAGATCTTTCCACAGCTCTTCGCTGATATGCGGACAAATCGGTTCCAGCAGGAGAAGCACCTGCCGAAGCACTAAATCCTGAAGGGCCAGGCAATTTTCCCGCAATTGCTCATCCCTTATTTTACTTTTGGAAATTTCAAGGTACCAATCGCAAAAATCGCCCCAGAAAAATTCATGAATAACGCCCGGCAGCCGCTCGATTAAATACCTGTTGAAAAAAGTCGATACCTGCTCAATGGTAGCCACAAGCCGGCTCAGGATCCAGTGGTCGTACTCATCGAATTTTTCCCTTTCCAGGCGTCCCGCAATCGCTTCCAGACTCGAATTATCGCTCAGCGGCCCGGAAACCTGCCGGAAACGGGCCGCATTCCATAGCTTGTTGCAAAAATTGCGGCCAAATTCAATCCGCTCCTCGCTGAACAATATATCCTGCCCTGTTGGGGCGATATTGACGATGCCGAAACGAAGGCCGTCCGCCCCGAATTTCCCGATTAAATCGAGAGGGTCGGGGGAGTTGCCCAGGGTTTTGGACATTTTACGGCCCTTGTCGTCACGAATCAATCCATGAATATAAACGTTTCGGAACGGGATGCGCTCCTGGATTTCCTCATCGGTCAGGGTTTTCTTTTCCACTCCGTGCATTTCCAGACCGGCCATAATCATGCGGGCCACCCAGAAAAATATGATGTCGAATCCGGTCACCAAGACCCTCGTCGGGTAAAAATAGTCCAGGTCCCGCTGTTCTTCCTCATCCGGGTCGGGCCAGCCGAAGTTGGCCAGCGGCCACAGATTTGAAGAGGCCCAGGTATCGAGCACATCCTCGTCCTGTTCCCAATTCTCAGGATCGGGCGGTCCGTCCACGGAAACGTGCTGGTTGGCCGCATCGTTGCGGTCCACCCCCTTTTTATACCAAACCGGAATGCGGTGCCCCCACCAAAGCTGTCGACTGATGCACCAGTCCGTGATGTTGTTGAGCCAGTGAAGATAAACGTTCTCCCAGCGTTTGGGGTGGAATTTAATGAAACCCTTCAGCACCGCGGCCTTGGCCTCTTCCACCTTGGGGTAGCGCATGAACCACTGCTCGGAAAGTCGCGGTTCCACCGGCACGTTGGCCCTCTGGGAAAACCCGACCCGGTTCTCATAAGGCTCTTCCTCCACCATCAAATTCATCTCGCGTAGCTTTTTAGCCGCCACTTTCCGGGCCGCGAAACGCTCCATCCCCTCAAAATCCTCACCCGCATGGGCATTCAAGGTGCCGTCCGGGTTGAAAACATCGATGGCTGGCAGGCCGTGGCGTTGGCCGATCTCGAAGTCGGCCTTGTCGTGGGCCGGAGTCACCTTGAGCACTCCCGTGCCGAACTCCCGGTCAATATAGTCATCGGCAATGATGGGAATTTTCGCCCTCGGAAATGGCCGCCAGCAATGCAAACCGACAAGGTCCTTGTAGCGATCATCCTCCGGGTGGACGGCTACCCCCGTGTCGCCCATCAATGTTTCCGGCCGGGTGGTGGAAATCTCCAGGTATTGGCCCGGACGTTCCACGATTTCGTAACGCATTTTGTAAAGGATGCCCTTTTGCGGCCTCACCTCTACCTCTTCATCGCTCAAAGCCGTCAAGCTGGCCGGGCACCAGTTGACCATGCGTTTGCCGCGATAGATGTAACCGCGCTCGTAAAGCTTCACGAAAGCGCTCAGAACCGAACGGGCGTATTCGGGATCGAGGGTAAAGGAAGTGCGGTCCCAATCGCAGGAAGCGCCCAATTGTCGCAGTTGGTTCAGGATGATGCCGCCCTTCTCCTGGCGGAATTCCCATACCTTTTCAACAAAGGCCTCGCGGCCAAGGTCGTACTTGGACTTACCCTCGGCCCGCAGGTTTTGCTCCACCCGGGTCTGCGTGGCGATGCCCGCGTGGTCGGTTCCCGGATACCACAGAGCGCCTTTTCCCTCCAGACGCGCCCGCCGGATAAAGATATCCTGCAAAGTATTGTCCAGAATATGGCCCATGTGCAGCATCCCCGTCACATTGGGAGGTGGTATCATGATGCAGTAGGCCTCATCTTTGTCCCCTGTGCGGCGACCGGCAAAAGCCTTGCCCTCGAGCCAGGCATTATACCACCTCGACTCGACTATCTTGGGATCGTAAACTTTAGAAATCTGCGTCATGGGCCAAAACTCATAATTATTTTCTTGAAGCGTTTGAAGGAATGGGGTTGCCGACCGGTGTCAAAGTAAAAACCTCTGGTTCCCAGACGAATCAACCCCGGATTTCGGTCAACAGGCCTTATAATATCAAAAAATCCCGACTCCGTCAATGGATAGGTTGGCTGCGTTGGATGCGTTGGCTCAAAAACCGAAAAAAAACCGAAAAAAGTCCGAAAAATCCAAAATAAGCTCCACAATTTGCAAAACCAAATCCGGTACACCTCACAATATTGTTGATAAACAACGTATTCCGTCTGATTTTATGGTTCCTCGACACTTTCAGTGGTACATTGCGTATGGGATGTTGAGTTTACCGGCGACGAGGTATAGCATGGTGATTAGGTTTTCGGTCGTGCGATAGCCTCTGGCTTTGCGTTTGGTTGCGCTTAAGTGTAGTAGTTAAGACTTGGTCTGACATTCTAAATAAACACAATAAGGATCAAGAAAGGAGGCTGGTTATACCATATCGAAAAAGGATTGATAAGATATAAATATCCGTCAATATAGGGATCATGAAACGTTATATGGGCACGGAAAAGGACCGTAAACGGGTGAAGGAACTATTGGTAAAAGAAAGCAGCGGCTGGCGTAAAGAACGCCTGATCGCCTTAAAAATGGGTTTCCATGCGGACAATACCCTGGAGCGGATAGCGGAAATTACCGGACGGAGCGTCCCGACGGTGCAACGGTGGTTT
>JAJFLV010000207.1 GCA_021772535.1 Opitutales bacterium
ATCTTCAATGATGGAGGGGGCAACGACCAGATAAACTTTGGCGCAGGCGGACTTGCCAGCCAGGTTGACAAAATCTTTTTCCTCAACCCAAAAGGTGAGGATGGAATCGTAATTCAAGGATATTTCTCCGCGCAGCTTCTCGCCAGCGGAGAGATCGTTCCTATCATGATTCCCGAACCGAGCACGTATTTCGGTGGATTTATGATTCTTGGTGTGGCCGGTCTGCACCTCTGGCAGCGTCGGCGACAACTTCATACCGATAGCTGCGAGTAATAAAGCCCCCAACGAGGGGAGTGCGAGTCGACAATTAAAACAAGTAATTGTGTAAACTGCTATTCGCGCTTGAAGCGGAGGTTAGATAATCTTGATTAAAACGGGTAAATCCTTATATTATAGTATTGAAACTGATGAATGAAAAGTGTTTCAGCGATGTTTTTAGTTGGGGAAATTAAATTATTATTCAAAACTACTTTTTGTAACCTGTTCTAAATCAAATAAATAACAATTAATAAAAACATTTTGTCCAATCCGAAAATATCGATTTCGCTATCCTGTAAAAGATCAATCCAATTTTCAGCTGTAAGGGTTGAAAAACAAGGTCCAGAATAGGTAAAACGAATTTTTACATAGTTTTAGCAATTAAAGAGTTAGGAAATGATAACAAATTTGATCGAAAAATCGGGGCGAAACCATTCAATATTATCGTAACAAACCCTTAAAAATTCGATAACCGACAACACATTTTCTCAATTCAGACGATATTAGAATAGGCAGAAAATCTTGAAACTGCACTTACAGGATCCAATCGCAAAAAGGACTCTATTCCAGAGTTTCGTCAATTTGTTGTGCCCCGTCCTGTTATTTATTCCTGCGAGCAACCTTTTCGGGCAATTTACATACGTGGAAACTTTTCAGGACTTAACCGCCGAGCAATGGATTTTGGGTACCGAAAGCGGCGGTTTCACCCCTGTGTTGACTGCCAATGCAGGCATCGATACCGATGGCGATGGCTGGCTGCGCCTCACCGAGGCCGGTGGAAACCAATCCAATTTCGCTTACCTGAACAGCCCCATACCCTCCGCCAACAACACCATTGACATGCAATTTGAATACACCGTGCATGGCGGCAGCGGGGCCGATGGGATTACCTTTTTCATGTTCGACGCCGCGACCACTTTCGACACAGGCGCCTTTGGCGGTTCCCTTGGCTATGCCAACCGGACTGGTGTGGACGGCATGGCGGGCGGCTATTTCGGGCTTGGTTTGGATACCTGGGGCAACTACTCCAACCCCACCGAAGGCCGCAATGGCGGGCCGGGTTTCCTGCCCGATGAAGTCGCCTTGCGCGGCAATGGCAGCGGCCAGACTGGCTATGCCTTTATCGAGGGCACGGGCGATGGAACCAACCCCTCACTCGGCGCCAACCTGCAGTTCAGCGCCCGTCCGGTCACCGGTGGCGCTACGGAAGACAATTACTTCGGGGTGAAAATTAACATCTCTGAAACCAGCCTTCTTACGGTATCGATGGAGTTGGTCCCCGGTAACGGTTTCAATGAACTCTTTTCCGCACAACTAACCGGCACACGCCCGGACGAACTCATGCTGGGGTTTTCCGGCTCTACCGGAGGCGCCACCAATTTCCATGAGATACGCGCCCTCAGCGTTACCACAACCGTTCAGCCAGTGGGTGCGCAGTTCTGGGACAACGACCTAGGCAACGACAACTGGGACGACACTTCGGGCGGCACCTCCAATTGGGTCAGCGACGGAGTGCCGGCGGATTGGGCGGACATCTTTTTTGGCACCGACTATGGCACCGGCGCGGAGACAGTGGACACCGAGCAAGATCGCAAAGTCCGCTCCCTCAATTTCGACAACCCTTCCGACTATACCATCGAGGGCGGTAATGAATTTGAAATGGACGCTCCCAATGGCGGTGCCGTCACAATCAATGTATCGGAGGCCAATTATACCGGTGCTGCCGATAACTCCATTACCCATACAATTGATGAGGATATCAAATTAAACGACGACCTCACCATCACCAACATCACCGACAGTGCTGACCTGTTATTCAAACAAGATTTCGATACCCAGGACAATGATATCACAGCCAATGTTACTGGAAAAGGACTCGTCACTATTGACGGTAAAGTTTCCGGCACCACCAGCTTTCTGAAAAAGGGAGACGGCACACTGGTTTTGGCCGATAAAAACATAGACTTCACCGGTGGGCTCACGGTTGACGCCGGCACAGTAAAGGTCAATGAATCCACAAAAATCGTAATCGGAAAAGATGATAGAAATAATAATTTCATCGGAGCAGGGGATGTCACCGTTAACAACGCCGGCAGCTTACTGACCGTAACTGCTACCGGCGCCAACGACATAGAAATCGATGGTGGCAACAATTTTACACTCAACAACGGCACCGTGACATTGAACGCCGGAGACGACATGAAGTTCAAAGACACTACCACCACAATCAATGGAGGGGTCTTCAACGTAACTGCCAACGATGACATTCTTTTAGATACGAATGGGAAAACCGTAGTCAACATGACAGGTGGAACGGCGAATATCACCACCGGATCTCTCGCCGGGAACAGGTTCGACGTAAAAACAGGGACCACTTGGAATCAAACCGGCGGCACAACCAACGTCAGTGGATTTGAAACACGTTTTTTTGGCACCGTTACCGTCGACAATGCCCAGATGAACATCAATTCAACTGCTGGAGCTGAATTTGATGGGACAATAACAGTAAGCAATAATGGTAAAATCGATGTCGCCAATGACCTCAATATTACAGGTGGCAGCCTGACAGGTGGCAGCAATGGCACGGTAGTCGTGGGTGGAGACCTCATTGTGGATACTTCAACCACGATTAGCAGTCGTCCCAATATCACCATGGACACCGATGGCACAAGCGCCATCAGCGTGACAACTGGAACGAGCCTTACCGGTATCGGCACGTTAGAAATAAACAGCCCCGCGGGCACGGGTTTTACCACCATCAACGCATCGGTGAGTAACTTGGAGGCGAGTAAAATAGATGTTTCTGCCGGTACCCTCCTTCTCGGAGCCAGCGACCAGATCGCCAATACAACCGACCTTGAACTCTCGGGAGGCTATTTTTCCACAGGCGGGTTCGATGATACGCTTGACACCTTAACCTTGTCCGGAAATTCCGCTATCGATCTGAATGGTGGCAATAGCATCCTCAACTTCGCTGACAGCAGTGGCACAACCTGGACCCCCGGCGTGGGTGAGGTTCTCACGATTACCAATTGGGATGGGATTTTCAATGATGGAGGAGGCAGCGACCAGATCAATTTTGGCGCAAACGGACTTGACGCCAGCCAGGTCTCACAAATCTTTTTTCTCAATCCGAAAGGTGAGGATGGAATCGTAATTCAAGGATTTTTCTCTGCACAGCTTCTCGCCAGCGGTGAAATCGTTCCTGTCATGATTCCCGAACCAAGCACGTATTTCGGTGGATTTTTGATTCTTGGTGTTGCCGGTTTGCATTTCTGGAATCGCCGGCGGAAGCAATAACAACCTGTTTTCCCTTTTCTGGGCCGGGCCAAGGCGCAGAAAGCCGGACCGAAACCTGCTTTCTTTGTCTACTCCTCCGTTTCTGAAGTCGCCAATGTGGTGCTAAAAAGAAACGCGCTGATCCCAAACAGAACCAGATTTCTGAAAAAAGCGAACTGCACACTGTCGACAAAGGAATTTTTCTCAATTGCTGCCCGCAGGTTGATATTGCCGTCCGTTGCTTGCCTAAAACCCTCCTCGGTAGTGTCCAGAATCTTTCGCACTTTTTTTTGGTGGGGTTATGAGGAAGGTTTCGGGTTAGGGTTTTTCGGTTGCGAGGACAGTTATTCGGGCTGCACCGAGTACCGAACGAAGTGACATCCTCCATCGGCCTATATAGCTGGTCGGAGGTGCAGGTGCGAATAACTGTCCGGTTGAAGTCACGAGGCTTGTGCCGGTAATTGGTACTTGTCGAGGTGGGACATATCCAAGTAGCGCCGTTGTCCCCATTTGGTGCCGGCTACAACATGCCTCAATCGGGCCGCCGCCAGCATGAGAGCGCTGTGGCCGTCGGGAAACGCCCCCACTACTCGGGTTCGACGTCTTATTTCACGGAGCACCCGTTCGAGCGGATTGTTGGTGCGAAGGCAGCGCCAGTGCTCACGGGGAAAGTTCATGTAGGCAAGGGTTTCCTCAATACCCGCCTCAAAGATCTCCGCTGCCTTGGCCAGCTTCATCCCCCCGCGTAGCTTTTCCGCCACCACTACCGTCTTCTGAAGGGCCGCTTCTAAGTCTTCCTGCGCATGAATCGCTTTGAGCATCGCCGCCACCTCCTTGACTTTGCTGTTGGGCACCGCCGTCCATACGTTACGGTAAAAATGCACCGTGCAGCGTTGCCACTTGGCCTGCGGATAAAAATCGCCCACACTTTCCACCAGACCCAGGCACTTGTCCGATATGAACAGTCGAGCGCCTTTGAGCCCCCGTTGCTTCAAATGCCGCAAAAAAGCCGTCCAGCTCGCTTTGTCCTCCTTGGCCCCTTCGCAACCGCCAGCACTTCGCGATAGCCCTCCTGATTGACCCCGATGGCCACCAAGATGCTCACATTGCGCACTTGGCCACCCCAACTGCGCTTCAACCACAACCCGTCCAGATAGACGTAGGGATACTTCCCTTCCAACGGACGGTTGCGCCAATGTTCGATATGCTCGTAAATCTTCTTGTTCAGGTCGCTGACGGTCGAGGCGCTCACCCGGGTACCCCATAGGGCCTCCGTTATATCTTCGACCCGGAGCACACTCACTCCGGCCAGATACATCTCGATCAGCCCCTCTTCCACACTCGATTGCCGACGGCGATAGCGCTCAATAATCTGTGTCTCAAACGGCACTGTGCGCAATTTGGGCACCCTCAGCTTTACCTCACCGGCTTTGGTATGGAGCTTGCGCTCGTAATGGCCGGCACGGGTGTCTACGCGATCCAGACTGTGTTCATAGCGGCTGGCCCCACATAAACGGTCCGCTTCAGCATCGAGCAGTCCATTTAAAGTCTCTTCGACGCTGGTGATCACCATCTTGTCCAGATGCTCTCGCACCTGGCCTTCATCGATACTGATGATCTTCCGCTCTTTAGGTTCTTCTACTGTTATTTGGTCCATCTTTTTTTCTTTCTAATTTGGACCTTCCATTTCCTCCACAAAAAATGTGCGAAAAATATCATACGTTATCC
>JAJFLV010000208.1 GCA_021772535.1 Opitutales bacterium
CCCTGCGTCAACGACTGGGTCGTTTCACACGCAAAACCCTCTCCTTTTCCAAGCTTAAGAGTATGCATGAAACCTGTCTGAGACTTTTCATTCATCAATATAATCAAGAATTAGCCACCATTCCTACTTATTACACTACCAAATTTTCTATAAATTTCGCAAATAACGATGCAGTTGGAGACTTTTTTTTGCCCCGATTCCCTCAACTGCGTGAAGATCTTCGGGGGTGGCTTTTTTCATCTTTTGAATGCTTTTAAAGTGGTCTAGTAGGGCTTTTCGGCGGACCGGTCCAAGCCCCGGAAAGTCATCCAATACCGTTTCTTTCATGCGGCGTGAGCGAAGCTGGGCATTGAAGGCATTGGCAAACCGGTGAGCCTCGTCACGGAGGCGTTGGAGCAATTTTAGACCCTCGCTCCGGGCCGGTAAATTGAGGGGCCCCCGCTCATCCGTAAATACCAGGGTCTCCCGCTTCTTGGCCAGCCCGACCAATGGCGGCGGTTCCATCCCCAGGGAGAGGAAGGCTTTCAGGGCTGAGCTCAACTGGCCTCGGCCGCCATCGATCAGAATCAACCCCGGCAGGGGCTTGCCCTCCTTTTGGAGGCGCCGGTAGCGTCGCCCGACAACTTCCTCCATGGCCCGGAAGTCATCATTGCCAATGAAACTCTTGATTTTGTAGCGACGGTATTTTTGCCGGTCCGGCCGGCCATTGGTAAAGTGCACCATTGAGGCGACTACAAATGTTCCCGAGATATGGCTGATGTCAAAGCACTCCATATGCACAGGTGTGATTGGCAGGTCGAGCGTTCCTTGCAACTCCTCCAATGCTGCCCTGATTTTGTCGGAACTCGATAATCCGGGTTCTCGAGCAAATTTGCGTGTTTTGAGGATGGTTTTTTCAAGGGCAAAGACGATGTTTCGCAATTCGGCTGCCTTTTCGTAATGCTGCTTTTCGGCCGCCGCCATCATTTCCGCTTTCAATTCGACCAGCCATTCACGAGATTTCCCTTCCAGGAAAACACAGGCCTCCTCCACTCGTCGGCTATATTGTTGGCTGGTGAGATGATTAGGGTGACCGTAAATCTCTTTGCCAATGTCATCGTAAAGCAGCCAGGAACCGTCAGCCTTCCGAGTGGGGCGGGCATCCCCAAGCAGAATGCCAAACCGTAATCGCATTTGGGACAGTGTTTTGCGCAGCAAACCGGATTGGGCGAAGGGTCCATAATAGACGGAGGCATCCTCCTTGCGAAACCGGGTCAACCGAAAACGCGGCATTTCGTTTTGCACATCCACCCGGACCATCAGGAATCGTTTGTCGTCCGTAAAATCCGTGTTGTATTTGGGCTTCCACTGCTTGATCAGTTTGCCCTCCAGCAGAAGCGCCTCGGCTTCGGATTTCACCTCCATGATGTCGAAGCTTCGAACCAAATCGACCATCGCGGCAATCTTGGGCTGCTGCGCGGTGAATCGCCGGGAAGACTGGAAATAGGTGGAAACCCGCTTCTTCAAATCCTTGGCCTTGCCCACATAAATAATCCGTCCCAGGCGGTCCTTCATCAGGTAAACGCCGGGACTATGGGGCAGTCGCCGCACTTTTTCTTTTAAAATGCTGGATTCGGGGACTGGCATTTTCTAACTTTTAGGTTTATACTATTACTTATACCTTACATTAAAGAATTTTTAGCAAAATCCAAGACAAGCTCGCCTCACCTCATTATATGATTCAGACCAACCTATGACGATGACCAATTCCCTTCGCCTTGAAACCATAACCCTGGGTGATGAATTGCTCCTGGGGCTTCGCCAGAATAGCCATCTCACCTATCTGGGCGAGCAGTTGTCTCGCTTCGGCCTGACCATGCGTCAAAACACGGTCATTCGGGACGAAGCAGCGGAAATCGAACGGGTCTTCCTCCAAGCCTGGAGTAATGCCGATATTGTCATTACCACAGGAGGGCTCGGCCCCACCGCCGATGACATTACACGGGAAACAATTGCCCATGCATTAGGGCTCTCCCTCGTCCATGACCCCTCTGTGGAAAAGGCTATCCGGGACCGGTTCGCACAATTTGAACGGCCCATGACGGATAATAACCTGCGACAGGCAAAAATCATTGAGGGCGCCGAGGTCATTGCCAACAGTTTTGGCACCGCTCCAGGAATTTGGCTGGAGAAGGACGGCAAGCGGCTCATCATGCTGCCCGGCCCACCCATGGAGCTGTATCCCATGTTCGAAAACCAGGTGCTGCCCCGCATGCAGGCCGATGGCATTATCGAGGAGCGGCAAGCTTATTTGCAATTGCGAACCTGCGGCGCTGGCGAATCCAGCCTGGAAACAAAATTAAGACCGCTTTTCGATCCCTACGGCAAACGCCTCTCGGTTGCCTATTGCGCCCACGACGGGGTGGTCGATGTTCGACTCAGCGGTGGTCCTGAAGATCCCCTCGATTGGGTTGAAATTGAGGATCTGGGAGAACGCTGCAGTGTATTGATCGAGGATGATTTTGTTGCTTTCGGGGACGAATCCATCGCTTTTCTTATACTCGATCATTTGCGCAGTCTGGGTAAGCATCTGACGGTGGCTGAGTCTTGCACCGGGGGGCTTCTTTCAAGCGCATTTGTTGACATTCCGGGCGCTTCGAAAGTGTTCGTGGGGGGAGCCGTCTGCTACACCAATGCATCAAAGGTCCAGATGCTTGGTGTGCCGGATTCTATTATCCAACAGCACGGTGCCGTCAGCGCCGAATGTGCGGCCGCCATGGCAACCGGCGCGGCTGAAAAATTTTCCGCCGGGTATGCCTTGAGTGTGACCGGTATCGCCGGCCCCGATGGCGGCACTGATGAGAAGCCGGTTGGGACTATCTTCCTCGGTTACCATTCTCCGGTTGGTGTATGGTCCCACCGGATCGTTTACCCCGGCAACCGGCATGCCATCCAGCAAAGAGCCGTTTATGCCGCCTTGGACTGGATGCGGCGAAAATTGAAGAAATACGAGGTCGAGGACGTTCTCGAAATCATGAGATACCGTTGATTCCTCTTCAAAGTCGGATAGGCGGACTTTTTTTGCTGTACTTCCGGGCTGGAAAACCGATGAGGACGGTCGTCCTCCCATTCCATAAAAGTATTGCCAGTCACCGCATGGCGACTTTTTATGCCTCTCCTTTATCCCAATATTTGTCCCCTAAAGGAATCCTCCCCGGAATTTTTTCGCCTGGGCAATCCTCTTTGTTCAAAACCACCCATGATACGAAATTACCACTTGTTTACGACTTTGGCGGGCTTGATTCTTGCCGCTTCCGTAGTTTCGGCCGACGACCTGGAAGCCCCCAAGGTTGAACTAGGCACCCTCAAGGTGCGCATAACCGGTTTGCGCAGCGACAAAGGCACGGTCCATCTCGCTCTTTTCAACACCAGAGAAAGCTTCTCCAAACGGGGAATGGAATTTCGCAAATTGACGGTCAAACCCGATGCCAAAACCGCTCTGGCCGAGATTCCGGAACTTCCCTTTGGAGAGTACGCCATCGCCATGTATCACGACGAAAACGACAACAACAAACACAACAAGGGCCTCTTCCTGATATTGATGGAAAAATACGGCTTCTCCAATAACGCCAAACCCGGACTGAAGGGTCCGCCCGATTTTGAGAAGGCCAAATTCTTCCTGCTCAAAGAGCAAAAAACCATCACCATAAAAGCCCAGTAATCATTTTGGCTTCAATCTCAGCCGCTTCATTACCCCTGGCCCTGGCCGCGCCACTGATCGTAGATGGAGGCGGTGCGGACACAACCAACCGTGCAGGTGGCATCGCATTTCTTCGGGGTGTGAAACTGATCCTTTAGATCTTCCAGAGAGTATTCCAGTAGGTTTTTGGTAAAAACGCCCCGGGTTTGGGAGCACCAATGGACCTGGCCAAACTCGTCCACATATAGGTAGCGGGAACCCGCGCGGCACTTGAAGGGCGCCGTTCCATCCTTAATCAGTTTTTCGCGATAACCATCGGCATCCTCGAATCGTGAACCGATTTTGCGTTTTGCTTCACGGTAGGCGGCCAGTTCCTCGGTGCTCAGCTTCAATTGGCCGTTTTCGTCGTGAATGAGCAAAATCCGCGGTATGAAACCGTTTTCGCGGGCAAAGTCGATAACCTCGATCGCTTCCTCCGGCGGGGCGCTCCCGATGACTCCGCTCATGACCACTTTGAAGCGGGCGTGCTCGGCCAGCAGGGCCAGTTTTTTACGCAGCGGTTGCAGGGTTTTGACGGTCATCTCGTTCGGGAGAACCCCGTCAACGCTGATCTGCATGTCCGTTAAACCGCTGTCATTGAGGGATTTAATGAGATCCTCGGTTAATTTGTAACCGTTCGTGATCATCTGGCGCCTCCGAAATCCCAAGGTCCGCATTTCGCCAACCATATCCGCCAGCCGGGGATGCAAGGTAGGTTCGCCCCCCGTAAGACAGACCGCCCAGGTTCTTAATTCGCGCAATTTCCGTAACTGCCCAATCAGGGTCTCGAAAGGGATGGGGTCGGATGTTTTGTCAAATTCCGAACAATAACCGCAGGAGAGATTGCAGCGGCGAACGATAACCATCTGGGCCAGAAACGGACCGTAGCGCATCCATTGCCACCAATCCAGTTCCCTGCCATTAACTTGAGAGGCATTCGGCACTTTTACCTTTGGGTCGACTATTTGACTTGGAAGGCGCGACTCTTGGCCTGGGTATGACGCCATTTCTCCACAATGCCCGCATAAACGGTATTGGTATCCAGGCCATTGGCCGCCCTCAATTCCTCGACCGAAGATCCGTGGTCCACAAATTGATCCGGCCAACCTACCCGATGCACGGCCACGGAGTTGCCGGAGAGATTAAGTTCTTCCAGCACAGCGCTGCCGAACCCGCCTTTGACCACATTGTCTTCCAGCGTGACGATCAGTTGGCTACTTTTTGCCTGGGTTGTCAGAAGGGCTTTGTCCAGTGGTTTGACGAACCGGGCGTTGACCACGCCGGCGCTCAGGCCCTCTTCCACTTTCAGTCTTTCCGCCAGGTCGAGCGCTTCGCTCACCCACGGACCCAATGCCCAAAGATTGATATCCTCGCCCTCCCGAAGAACCTCCGCCTGGCCAATGGAGAGGCGGGCCGGCCGTTTCTTTATCGGAACTCCCTGGCCCGCTCCTCGCGGATACCGGATAAAGGTCGGACTCCGCGCTTGCAGGGAAGTCCACAGCATATCGACCAGTTCGTCCTCATCCTTTGGCTGCATGACGACGGCCCTAGGCACACAGCGGAGGTAGGAAAGATCGAAAAGACCGTGGTGGGTAGGGCCGTCATTGGGGGATAGACCCGCCCGGTCCATGCAGAAAACAACCGGAAGGTTTTGCAGGCAAACATCGTGAATGATGGGATCATAAGCCCGCTGCAGAAAAGTGGAGTAGATGGCGGCGACCGGTTTATAACCCTTGGTCGCCATTCCCGCAGCAAAGAGAACCGCATGTTCCTCGGCTATGCCCACATCGAAAAACTTCTCCGGGAGGGCTTCCCGCATATGGTTCAGGCCCGTTCCGGTGGACATGGCCCCGGTTATTCCGACCACCTTGGGATCATTTTTGGCAAAGCGGATCATGGCCTTTCCGAAAACATCCTGATAATTGGGCGGCACTCCCCGTTTGGGGGGTTTCCCTTTGCCGGTGGCAATGGCGAAAGCGCTCGTCCCGTGAAATTTTTCTGGATGCTGCAAGGCAATGTCGTACCCTTTGCCCTTTGTCGTCAGGATGTGCAGAACGATGGGCTCGTCGAAATTCCTGCAGAATTTCAAGTATTGGGTGACCAATTCCAGGTCGTGTCCGTCGATCGGGCCAATGTAGCGCAACCCGTATTTTTCAAAGAGACAGGAGGGCACAATCAAATCCTTGGCCTCTTTTTTGGCTTTGGAGCCAAATCGGATAATGGATTCACCCCCCGGGATTTTATGTAAAATCGATTCCAGGTCGTCGTGAATTCGATTGTAGAGGGGATTGGTGATCAACTCGTTCAGGTATTTAGCCATCGCCCCCACATTCTTGGAGATGGACCACTTGTTGTCGTTCAGCACCACTACCAGCCGTTTGGTCTGGCTGGCGGCGTTGTTCAAAGCCTCCATCGTGATCCCGCAAGTCAGCGCGGCATCGCCCAGCACTGCCACCACATGCTCATCGCCAGCGTTTAAATCCCTCGCCACCGCCATACCCAGTGCGGCGGACAAAGCCGTCCCGGCATGGCCGGCACCGTAGCTGTCGTGCTCGCTCTCGGAACGACAGAGAAAACCGCTCACGCCTCCTCCATTGCGCAGTTTATCGAACTCAGGCCCGTTGCGGCCGGTCAGCAGTTTATGGACATAGCCCTGATGGGAAACGTCGAAAACGAACTGGTCCCGCGGGCTCTCGAAAACCCGGTGCAGCGCCAGGGTAAGCTCCACCACGCCAAGATTGGGCCCTACGTGGCCTCCGTTCTGCGAGGTAACCTCTATTATTCGGGTACGGATTTCCCCGGCCAGCTCGGTCAATTCTTCCAGTGAAAGCGACTTGACCTCGGCTGGACCCTTAAGCGTTTCAAGGATAGCCATTTACTTTGTTGGGAAAACACCTTCCGGTCACAGGAAATTGGGCAGGCCCATGGCTTGAGTATCCGGATTTAAAGTCCTCGGGGGCGGGAAGGGTGCTATGAATTAAAAATTTTATACCAGTCTTTATTTAGGCTCCATTAAAAGACCTTTCCATTTAATATTCAAGAGTTAATTAACCAGGTAGTCGCCCAAATCAGCATGCGCATTGTTGCAGGCTCCGCGGGGCCCAGCCGCCAAGCGGAGAATCCCTGGCGGGCGTTGACGGCAGGAGCAACGCCCCGGGGAGCCTCAACCTTTGGGCGCGAGCGATTTTGAGATCCAGAAGCCTTGCCCACAATCTCACCCGGCAACCGGGAAAAAAATGGAGCCGGGAATCGGACTCGAACCGACGACCTACGCATTACGAATGCGTCGCTCTACCAACTGAGCTAACCCGGCATGACATTTACATCACCCTCCCAAATATGCTCCCC